>CAZKHF010000152.1:0-7401 GCA_964552445.1 uncultured Bradyrhizobium sp.
GACTCGGTGACCTTCGAAGCCGAAGCGGCGGCGCAGGGCTTCGAGGACATCGACTCGACCGCCACGTTGCGCCTGCTGCAAAAGACCATGCGCAAGGAAGAGACGGCGCTGCTCGGCGGCAACGCCTCGCTCGCGCTCGGAACGCCGGCGCAGCCAACGCTTGTGGCCTCGGGGACGGGCGCCACGCTGCCCGCCGCCACGTATTCCGTGATCGTCGTCGCCCTGACCTTCGAAGGCTTCGCCAATTCGAGTCTCGCCGGCGGCGTCGCCACCACCAAGACCATCGCCGGCAACGACGGCAACAGCTACACGCTCGCCGGCGGCTCGTCGAACAAGAGCGCCAACGCGACGCAGGCGGTGACGCTCGGCGAGACGCTCTCCGCCGTTGTCCCGATCGTCAACGGCGCGGTCGCCTACGCCTGGTACGTCGGCGCCGCCGGCGCGGAGACGTTGCAGGCGATCACCTCCATCAACAGCGCGACCTTCTCCGCGCCGCTCGTCTCCGGCCAGCAGGCGGCGAGCGCGATCACGGGCGACAACTCGCGCAACCCGACGCTCGCCTTCGACGGCCTGCTGACCGTCGGCTTCAATCCCGCCAATTCGTCCTACGTGCAGGCGCTCGCCTCGGGCGCGGCGGGGACGGGTTCGTTCCTCACCGCTTCGGGGCGCGGCTCGGTGGTCGAGATCGACAACATGCTGGTCGAGATGTGGAACGCCTACCGGCTGTCGCCCACCGTGCTCTACGTCAACGCGCAGGAGCAGAAGAACATCACGAACAAGTGCCTGACCAACGCCTCGGGGCCGCTGATCCGCTACAACGTCGCCGCCGACAGCGACAACGGCGGCCCTTACGGCGTCTCGGCCTCCGGCGTGGTGCGCTGGTACTACAACCCGTTCAGCGTCGACGGCGGCTTCGACATTCCGGTCAAGGTCCATCCCGACCTGCCGCCGGGCACGATCCTGGCGCTGTGCGAGCGGCTGCCGGTTTGGTACCAGTCGAACCAGACGCCCAACGTCGCCGAGGTGCTGACGCGGCGCGACTATTACCGCGTCGACTGGCCGCTGCGCACGCGGCGGCGCGAGTTCGGCGTCTACGCCGAAGAGACGCTGGCGGTCTACGCGCCGTTCGGCGTCGGCGTCCTCACCAACATCGGCAACGGCTGACCGAGACCGGAGGGCGGGGCGCCGCGAAGCGGCCCCCCTCGCCTTCTTGCTCCCCCGCGCTCGCCCGCCCCGTCCTCCGACCCTCGGCCCCGCCCATGAGCCCTTACGATCTCACCAATCTCGCCGCGCTGAAAGCGTGGCTCGGCCTGCCCGCCGCGCCTTCCGCGAACGACGCGACGCTCGCCGCCCTCGTCACGGCGGCGAGCCGCGCCATCCTCGCCGCGCTGTCGCGCCCCGGCCTGCTGCCGCAGAACTATGTCGAGCTGCGCGACGGCGAGCGTCGCACGCTCTACCTGCGCCACTGGCCGGCGCTACGCGTCAATTCCGTGACCTGGAACGGGCTGACCGTGCCCGAGATCGACGCCGCCAGCCTCGCCGCCGCCTTCGGCTGGACGCTGAGGCCCGGCGACCTCGCGCCGCCCGGCGCGCCGCAGGCGCTCGACCTGTTCGGCGTCTGGCCGTCGCATCGGCGCGACAACGTCGTCATCGACTACCAGGCCGGCTACGCCGTGCTCGGCGAGACGCAGGCGGTTCCCCTCGCCGCGCCGATCGAGCTCGCGGCGCTCGCGCCTTACGGCCCGTGGGCGAGCGACCTCGGCGTCGTCGACGCGGCGAGCGGCGCAGCCCTGACCGCAGTCGCAAACGCGCCAGCGGCGGGTCAGTACGCGGTCAGCGGCGGCGTCTACGCGTTCGCCGCCGCCGACGCGGGCGCGGCGGTTTCGCTGAGCTACGGCTACGTCCCGCAGGACCTGGCGCAGGCGGCGCTCGAGCTCGCCGCCGAGCGCTTCCGCGCCGCCGAGCATATCGGCGTGCGCTCGAAGTCGCTCGGCGGCCAGGAGACGATCGCCTTCGACGCCTCCGCCATCTCGGCGCCGGTGCTGGCGCTGATCCAGCCGTATCGGCGGGTGGCGGGGTGACGCCGCAACCAATCTCTCCTTTCGAAGCGACGGAGACTATCGGCGATGACGATCGACCGAGCGCGCCGACGATGGAACGAAGACGGTGCGAAACACTCCATCGGCGTCGCGATGGATTTCGCCAAGGGTTGGCTCGTCTTCGGCGCCGGAACGCGCCTGGCCAAGATCGACGCGGACATGTCGCCGCGCGAGCGCGCGCGGCTCATCGCATTGCTTACGGCGGCGCACCGGCGGCCGATCGCAGCCTCCGGGCTGCGATACCTTGAGCGTGCGCTGAAGGCGAAACGCGACGGCGACATCGCTCTCGCGCACATGCACATCGCCTTGAGCCGGCTGGGAACGCTCGCTCGCCCGCGAGAGGACGCACGGCGGATGTTCGTCATCGAAGCGCTCATCGATGACGGCGTCGAACCGAATGCGATCCTCAAAGGGTTCGGCGTCGATTCCGCCGAGAACGGTCCGGTGCTGGACAAGTACAGCCCCGATCAGCCACGCGTGCCGGCAGGCGCCGGCCGCGCGAGCGGCCGGTGGACGAGTGGGGATTGGACGGCCGAAGCGGTAGATGGTGCCGCAGCGCAAGCGGAAAGCGCCTCGCAAACCGGCGCGCCTCCCCTGAGCGCCCGAGGTCCTAAAACGGACATTCCTCCTGACTTGACCGCTGCCCAAGCCGAGACTGCGACCGGCCAACTCGTCCTCGGACCGGGCCAGTGGAACCGAGCCGACATTCAAGAGTTCTTGGGCCTAATCAACGACCCGACCGTGAAGGCGGCAATCGAGACGGCCTGGAGAGATTCGACGGCCGATCCCCAGCATGTTCATGAGACCGGCTTCTTCGTCGTGGAGAACCCGGAAACAGGCGCCATCTCGGTGCAATGGGTCGCGCCAGGTTTCGCCGGCGCGATAAGGATGGCCGGAGCGCCGTCGACGACGATCGCGACGTTTCACACCCATCCGAATCCAACGGGGACTCCTGTGATCATCAATGGACAGCAGGTCTTCGAGCAGGGCGAGCCGGTGGTGTACTTGCCTGGTCCGAGCGCAGCCGATATGTCTTCCGCATACAAGGCCGGTCTCGCCGGTATCGTCGAATCCGATCGGGGCCTCTATTTCTATGGTCCGTTGCTCCGCCGAAGGCACTAGCATGCGGCAGCCGGCCGCCCGCCGGCGACCTTCGCTTCCCATTTTGTGCTTCTTGGCTGGAGGCGCCTCAGCCTGGGTTTGTTGCGCCGCAAATGGGGAAACGCGTATGTCAGACGCGACGACCTGCAATCCAATCGCTGTTCTCGAGCGATTCCACGACGAGCGTTTTCCGAGCTTCGACTTAAGCGACAAACACATCGACGTCGTCGACAGGGGCGATGTGTGGACGATCACATACGTCACGCCGATTGAAGCCTTCGATGAAGACAAGCACGCGAGGGAAGGAAGCTTCCCGATCCTCGTCGTCGACAAGAAGAGCTGCAGCATCGTGAAACTGCTGCTCTACCAGGACTGAAACACCGCGGCGGAGGTCGGCCAGGAGTCAGAAGCGCAATCGCGCTGTCGGCCGTGATGCGAACGACGGCCGCGCCGATAGCCGAAAACCTTCAGGCGTCTCAACCGCGCCGCCGCCCGACTGGACTGGACCGCGGCGCTCGCGGCGACGATCGGCGACGGCGGCCTTCCACGCTCATCCAACCCGAGCCGACAACCCGTCATCGCGAGAAGCGCCAGCGACGACGCGATTGATGAGCCGGCGCCGCGCGCGCCAGCGTCGGATCGCGTCGCTTCGCTCGCGATGACGGCGAGAGGCGCGCGCTTTCGCCTCCCTCGACCGCCTGCGCGCCATGAACTCGCGAGCGTGTTTCGATGTTCTCCTTCGCCCTCTCCGGCGACGACGCGCTTCTCACGCGCCTCGACGCCTTTCCCGACGCGCTTCAAACCGCGCTCTCCGCCAAGGCGGCGACGCTGGCGCTGGCGCTCGCCGACACGATCCGGCTCGACAAGCTCTCCGGCCAGGTCCTCGCCGCGCGCTCCGGCGCGCTGCGCGACTCGATCGCCGCCGAGGTCGCGGCGGAGGGCGGGACGATCGTCGCCACCGTCGGCTCGATGGGCGAGCTGAAATATGCGGCGATCCAGGAATACGGCGGCAAGACCGCGGCGCACGAGATTCTGCCGGTGAAGGCGCGCGCGCTCGCCTTCGTCGACGGCGGCGCGACGCATTTTGCGCGCCGCGTCGAGCACCCCGGCTCGCTGATCCCGGAGCGCTCCTATTTGCGCGCGACGCTCGATGAGCAAAGCGACGCGATCGTCGCCGCCCTCGCCGCGACGCCCGAAGAAACCTGGGGCCAGACATGAGCCGCGAAGCCGCCTTCTCCGCCTTGTTCGCCGCCGTCTCGGCCGCCTATCCGTGGGGTCTCGCCGCGCGGCGGCTGAGGCTGTGGGGCGAGGTCCCGGCGGCGCTGCGCCCCGCCCTGTTCCAGCTCGAAAGCGGCCCCGAGACCTATCAATGGCCGACGCCCGCGGCGCCGAAGCGCACGCTGGAGGCGAAGCTCTTCCTCTATTTCGACGCGCGCGATCCGGCCGCTCCCGGCGCGAGCGCGATCAACGCGGCGCTCGACGCGCTGGACAGCGCGCTGGCGCCGTCCGGCGCCGATCTCGCGCTCGGCCGCCAGACGCTCGGCGGCGCCGTCCACGATTGCAAGATCAGCGGCGTCCCGGTGCGCGACCCCGGCGACCTCGACGGCGACGCGATCGCCGTGGTCGCGGTGAGGGTCGTGCTGCCGTGAACGAGAAAGCGACGATGCGAAACGAAGACTTGGTTCGGCGCTGCGACGAGTACATGGCGGCGCAGCCGATCGTCGCCGAGATGGCGTTCGTCAATGGCTATATGACGCTCGGCGCCGGGACGCGGTTGGCGAAGATTGGCGCGCCGCTCGACGAGCCGCGTCTCGCCGCTTTGCTGACCAGCGCGCACGGCGGGCCGATCGAGGCTTCGCGCCTCACGCATGTTCGGCGCGCGGTCGAGACTTGGCGCGACGGCGATCGTGTGGTGGCGCTCACCCACCTCGCGTTGAGCCGCCTTGCGAAGCTCGGCGATCCTCTGGAAGGGGCGCGGCGACTGTTTCTCGCCGACGCGCTGATAGACGCGGGCGTCGCACCTAGCGCCATCGTCGCGGCGCTCACGAGCGAGACGACGAGCGGCGGCTCGCCTGCGGCAAAATACAGCCCTGACCAGCCGCGCGTGCCGGCGGGCAATCCGGACGGCGGGCAATGGACTAATGATTGGGTTGGCGACGCGGGGGCGCAACCGCCAGTGCGCACAAGAGGCGTCCAGATCGCAGATGCCTCCTCAAATTGGGCGCAATATCTAGAACCGAGCGCCGGCTCCAGTCGATCTGAGACGGGTGGCCGTGCGCCCTCTCGCGCGCAGATCCTCCTTCCTCCCTCGAGCAACTTCGTCAACCACGTGAACGTTTCGTGCGAGGAGATTGCAGAGTCTGACTTGGCAATTTGCCGTTCGGCCATTTTTGACGGCGACCCCTATTTTCAGGGACAATGCATGAAGGGGATGCCGCAGCGAATGGACGAATGCGCAAAGGGTCTGCCGCTCTCGCCACTTCTCCCCTATTGATGAGACGACAATGTTAGACGTTCTGACGCTCCTCAAAGCCATGGTCGCTTCGCTCAAGAACCCCAGCCCACTGGACTGGGCTTCGATCGCTCCGGTTATTGGAGTGCGTTTCCAAGGCGTCAGGTCGGTTGGCCGAAGCGGTTCTGCATCGGCGATCGAAGGCGGAACTTTGATTGACGGCGACCGACCGGTGGATGGAGTCGCCGTCCAGAGTCCGCCGCGTCGAATTTCGCTGCTCTTTCCCGACTCGACTCTGAGTGATCCCGAAATTTCGTCGCGGCAATTTGCGCCGCAGCAGCGCATCGTTCCATCCCAGACCGCCGGCGGGTACGCGATCGTCTTCAACATCGACGAGATTGAATGCGCGGTGCTAGCGTCCGAGCCTGGACATTTGATTGACGGCCTCACTGCGAGCGAGCCGCGACGAGAGTCCGGGCGCGTCTCGTCGTCGAATTGAACGATGCACTCGGCGGCGCCTTAGTCGCCAAGAAGCCGATCGTCGGCGACGACCATCCGAGTCGCCTATCACAAGCCCGTATCGGCGAGCCGAAACATATGCCGCGGTGCGTGATTCCGCGCTGCGCGCCGGCGTCCTCCATCCCAAGGACCATCCGCCCATGCCCGACGAAGGCCGTGAGACTCCTTTGCCGCAGAGCCTGATCGCGCGCCTCGCCGTTGCGGCGCGCTATGCAATCAGCGGCGTTTCGCCCGACACGTGGTTCGGGCCGCAGCAGCCGCTTGCCCCGCAGGCGCCGCCTGACGTCAAAGGGCGGCAGTTCGACTATCCGTTCGGCGTCAACCTCTCCTATGTCCCGCGCGCGACAGGCGGCATTTCCTTCGCCGAGCTGCGCGCGCTCGCCGACGCGCTGCCGCTGCTGCGGACGGTGATCGAGACGCGCAAGGACCAAGTCGCGGCGCTGAGCTATTCGGTGCGCGCGCGCGATCCCGCCAACGCCGGCGACGCCGCGGAGCGCGCCAAGGCCGCCCTCGCCTTCCTCGCCCGCCCCGACCGGCGCCATGCCTTCTCGGCCTGGCTGCGCATGCTGCTCGAGGACATGCTGGTGATAGACGCGGCGACGCTCTATCCGCGCTTTGCGCGCGACGGCGCGCTCTACAGCCTCGACGTCATCGACGGCGCGACGATCACGCCGCTGATCGGCGAGGACGGCCGCTCGCCCGACCCGCCCGACCCGGCCTATCAGCAGATCCTTCACGGCGTCCCCGCCGCCGACTTCTCATCCGACGAGCTGCTCTACCTGCCGCGCAACCTCCGCGCCCACAAGCTCTACGGCTTCAGTCCCGTCGAGCAGATCGCGCTCACCGTCAACATCGCGCTGAGGCGCGAGGCGGCGACGCTCGACTACTATCGCGCCGGCTCGACCCCCGACGCCTTCGCGACCTTGCCGAAGGAATGGACGGTCGACCAGATCCGCCAGTTCCAGGACTATTTCGACGCGCTGATGAGCGGGAATTCAGCGCGCCGGCGCATGACCAAGTTCATGCCCGCCGACTTCCGTCTGATCGAAGCGCGCCAGCCGCCGCTGAAGGACCAGTACGACGAGTGGCTGGCGCGGCTGATCTGCTACGCGTTCTCGGTGCCGGCTTCGGCCTTCGTCAGCCAGGTCAACCGCGCCACCAGCGAGACGCTGCGGCTGCAGGCGACGCAGGAGGGCCTCGTTCCGCTGAAGGCGTGGATCAAGGGCGCGC
>CAZKHF010000153.1:0-7377 GCA_964552445.1 uncultured Bradyrhizobium sp.
TCCATCGCCTGCCGTTCGTTGCGGATCTTGACCTCCTTGCCGCGCCAGACGATGCGGCCGCCGGCGGCCGGATGGCGGCCGAACACGCTCTGCACGAACTCGCTGCGGCCGGCCCCGATCAGGCCGTAGAGCCCGACGATCTCGCCCTCCCGCACCGTGATCGAAACGTCGTGGAAGCCGGGGCCGCCGAGCTTGTCGGTGGCGAAGATCGTCGCGCCGATCGGCACGATGTCCTTGTGGTAGATCTGATCGATCGTGCGGTTGATCATCAGCGCGATGAGATCGGCCTCGTTGGTCTCGCTGACGCGGCGCGTGCCCACCAGCGCGCCGTCGCGCAGGATCGAGACGCGATCGCAGAGCTCGAACACTTCCTCGAGGCGATGGCTGATGTAGACGATGGTCACGCCGTTCGTCTTGAGGCGGCGGATCAGCTTGAAGAGGGCGGCGGTTTCCTGACGCGTGAGGTAGGCGGTCGGCTCGTCGAAGATCAGGAATTTCGCGCCGCGTCGTTCCGCCCGCGCGGTCGCCACCAATTGCTGCTGACCGATGGTGAGCGAGGAGAGGATCGCGTCGGCGGGTAGGTCGAAGCCGAGATCGTCGAGCAGCTTCTGCGCCTCGCGCACCATCGCCTTGTGACTGAGCACGCCGCCGCGGGTAATCTCGTCGCCGAGGAAGATGTTGGCCGCCACGGTCAGGTGCCGGCAGAGCACGACTTCCTGGTGGACGGCGTTGACGCCGAGGCCGATCGCTTCGTGCGGATTGACCAGCGGAACCGGTTCGCCGCGCCAATAGACTTCACCGGAGGTCCGGGGATAGACGCCGGTCAGCAGCTTGATCAGCGTCGACTTGCCGGCGCCGTTTTCGCCGACGATGGCGTGAATCTCGCCTTCCTCGAAGGCGAGATCAACCGCCTTGAGGGCGTGGGTGGCGCCGAAACTCTTATCGAGCTTCTTTAAGACCAGGAGCGGCTCGCGATCCGTCATTGCAACCGACGCGCCTTCCGAAGTCGCCGACATCCGAGTTCCCTCACTCACTATTCTGCTTAGTCTTATCCTTAACCTCTTTATCCGCCGGCCGGCGACCCGGCGCAAGCGACGCCGCAGACTTAAGAAATGCGGCGCGCCCAGACGAACCGCCGGCCGGCGGAAGGCTCCCCGCGCGCCCGCAAGGGCGCGCGCGGAACGCCGCCGTCACGCAATCACTTCACCTTCGGGAACAGCAGCGCCTGCTCCTTCTCGCCGTTCATGTTGGCCTTGGTGATCAGGTTGGCGCCGGTGTCGACGAACGGCGGAACCTTGTCGCCCTTGGAGGCCGCCAGCGCGGTCTTGATGCCGTCATAGCCCATGCGATAGGGGTCCTGGAGGACGAGCGCGTAGATCGTGCCGTCCTTGAGGAAAGCGATCGTCTTGTCGTCGCCGTCGAAACCAACCATCTTGATGGTGTCGGCCTTCTTGTTCTCGGCGAGCGCTTGGCCGGCGCCCTGCGCCATGATCAGGTTGTTGGCGAATACGCCGCGCAGGTTCGGATTGGCGGTGATCAGGTCGGTCATGATGTTGAGCGCCGTCGTGGCCATGCCGTCGGCGTACTTGTCGGAGACCACCTTGAGGCCGGGATACTTGGCGGCCAGCTCTTCCGTGAAGCCCTTCCTGCGCGCTTCGAGGGAGCCGACGCCCGGCAGCGAAGTGATCTGCGCCACTTCGCCTTCCGCCTTGCCGTACTTCTCGGTGATCGCCTGAGCGAGACCGTCGGCGGCGATGCGCCCGCCCTGGACATTGTCGGTGGTCAGGAACGAGGTGAAGGCCTTGGAGTCGGCCGCCGAGTCGATGCCGATGATCGGCACTTTCTTCGCCGCTTCGTCGACCGGCTTGCCGAGGGCCTTGAATTCGGTCGGCGAAATGACGATCGCCGCCGGCTTCTCGGACACGGCGTTCTCGAGAATCGAAATCTGCCCGTTGATGTCGGACTCGGACTGCGCGCCGAGCTCCGGCACGTTGACGTTGAGATCCTTACCGGCTTGGCGCGCGCCGGCGAGCACGATCTGCCAGTAGGGCGACGTCGTGTCCTTGACGATGATCGGGATGGTGGGCTTGTCGGCGGCGTAGCTCGGCGTCCCCAGCAAGGCGGCGAGGGACGCCAAAGCGGCGGCGGCGATGATGTGCTTATTCATGCTTTTCCTCCTTCGGCGAGAGCCAGTGCGTCTCTCGTATTCACGCGATCTCGGTCGCCCGGATCGTCTCTCGTCGGACGTTCATTCATCCGGCAAGCGGTGGAATCGTTCCTGCTTTGGAAGCGAGCGCCGCCTTGAGGCGCGGCTGGCTTAAGCGCAGCCCGTTGGCTTCGGCGAGCGCGATCAGCCCGCCTAGACGCCGCTCCTTCTTCGCTTCGTGGTTGGTGAAAATGTCCCCCAGACGGTGATTGAGGAAGGGATTGCGGAAGCGGTCGACGATGGTGTCGCGATAGGCGCGCGCGTCCGCCTCCATGCCGATGCCGGCGAAGACCGGAATCACTTCCTTCTCGTAGAGATCGAGGAGCTCCGCCCGCGTCGCGTCGTCGGCCATCGCCTCGCGCACCGTCATGCCGGGAGCGCCTCCGCCGAGCCGCCAGCGCTCGGCGATATAAGTGTGGCCGAGGTTGAGGATGAACAGCTTCAGCCGCTCGTAGCGCGCGAGGTCGTTCGTCACCACGACGTCGGGGTGGCGGCAGGGGGGCGCGAGGCCCGAGCGATCCTGGATCGCCCACAAGGCGTAGGGCTCGGCGACGGCGCCGAGCGGCTCCAGCGGCTGCGAGACGATGCGGTCGACCAGCGAGTCGACCCACACGCAGCCGTCGCCGATCCAGCGCCGCGCCGCCGCCGGCGCCTCCCAGCCGTCGAGGACGCCAAGCACGACGGCGCGCAGCGTCTGGCCGTTGTTCGGCGTCAGCTCGCAGGGAAAGAGGACGATCGGCGCCGCGCCGGCGCGCCAGCGGGCGAGCAAGAGCTTGGCGAGCTTGGCCGGGAACGACTGCGGCGGCCGGTCGCCCGCGTTGTCGGCAGGGTTCGTCTCGTAGCCGCGCTCGCCGGTGTTCGACACCATGCAGCGCGCCTCGTTGAACAGTCGCTCGACCTCGTCCCACTGCTCGTTGGCGTCGACGCCGCCGCCGACGCTCGACACTTCGACGCGCTTGTCGACCACCGCGCCGTCGACCATTCCCTTGATCTCGACGAAATAGGGCTTGCCCGCAGCGAAGGCGGCGACGCGCTTGCGGCTTTGCGGGCTGTGCGTCGTCTGCACCGCGACGATGCGCCCCATCGCCTCTCCGCGCCCGAGCGCCTCGCTGACGAACAGGTCGACGTGGGCTTGCAGGAAGCGGCTGGTGCCGAATTGGATAATCGGGAACGTCATCGCGCTCACACCTCGACCAGCGCCTTGATCACGCCCGTCTCGGGCTTGATCCATTCGGCGAAGCGCTGCGGCGACCGCTCGAGCGAGGCGCGGTGGGTGGCGAGCGCGCCGGTGGGAACGCGCCCCTCGCGCATCGCGGCGAGGACGGCGAGGAAGTCCTCGCGCGTCGCGTTGCGGCTGCCCAGGAGCGACATTTCACGCGCATGGAACAAAGGGTCGGCGAACGAGATCGCGTCGCGCACGACGCTCACCAGCACGTAGGTTCCACCGTGGGCGACGTAATCGAAGCCGGCGGCCATCGAGTCCGCCTTGCCGGTGGCGTCGATGACGACGTCGAACAGGTCGCCGCCGGTCAGCTCGGAAAGCGCCGCCAGCGCCCCGCTCCCCGAGACGACCGTGTGGTCGGCCTTGAGGACGTCGCGGCTGAAGGCGAGGCGGTCGCCGCGCATGTCGAGCGCCGTGACCACGCCGCCGCGCGCCTTGGCGAAGATCGTGCAGCCGACGCCGATCGGCCCTGCGCCGACCACCAGCACCCGGTCGCCCGGTCGCGGATTGGCGCGGCGGACCGCGTGCGCGCCGATGGAGAGGAATTCGACCATCGCCGCCTGGTCGAGCGTGACGCCGTCGGCCGCCGCGACGTTGGTCTCCGGCACGCAGACATATTCGGCGAGCCCGCCGTCGACGTGAACGCCGAGTACGGCGATGCGCTGACAGCAATTGGGCTTGCCATGCCGGCAGGCGACGCACGTCCCGCACGACAGATAGGGCACGACGACCACCTTGTCGCCGATCGCGCGCTTGCCGCCGGAGCTGATTTCGGCAATCTCGCCAGACAGTTCGTGCCCGATGACGCGCGGATAGTCGAGGTAGGGATGGGAGCCTTCGAAGATGTGGTAGTCGGTGCCGCACACCCCGCAGCGCCGCACCCGCACCAGCACCTCGCCCGCGCGAGGCGAAGGTCGCGGCCGATCGACGACCTCAAGCCGCCCGGGCTCGACGCAGACCAATGCGCGCATTTGGGCTTCCTCCGGGACGTCTTTCTGTCTATTATGAATAAAGGACGGTTCGGCCGTTCAGAGTCAAGTTGTTTTTTGCCAAGCGCCGCCGGCGCAAAAGACAAACGCGGCGCGCGGGAGGACGCCGATGAAGCCGAACACCGTGTTCAAGCAAGCCTACAACCGCGGCCTCGCCGAACTCCAGAATTTCGCCGTCGCCGACGACATCGGCTCGGAGCCGGCGTGGTCGCAGACGCTCGCCGTGAGCCGCACCACCGTTCGGACGATGCTGGCGAATTTCGCCGCCGCGGGGCTGATCGCCCACGACGGCCGGCGCAAGCTTTTGCTGCGCCATCCGGTCGCCGCCGACTTCTATCCGCAGGTGGAGACCGAGCAGGTCGGCGTCGTGGTCGAGAAGCGGTTCATGAGCTGGATGCTGCACGGCGACTGCAAGCCTGAGCAGACCATCAACGTGCTCGAGCTGTCGCGCCAGTTTGGCGTCTCGGCGTCGGCGATCAACCATTATCTCAATCGCTTCCGCCCTCATGGGCTGCTCGAACGCCACCCGCGCGGCGGCTGGGTGTTCCGGGGCTTCACCGAGGCGTTCGCCGAGGAGCTGTGCGAGGTGAGGACGATGTTCGAGCTGCGCAGCGCCCTGCGCTTCATCACGTTGCCCGACGACGAGCCGGTGTGGGAAGAATTGGCGCGGATTAAGGCCGACCACCTCGCCTTGCTCGAACACGCCGACGCCCGCTATACGGAGTTTTCCGAGCTCGACGAGCGTTTCCATCGCTGCGTCAACGACGCATCGCGCAATCGCTTCATCGTCGACTTCTATGACGTGATCTCGATGATCTTCCATTATCACTATCAATGGAACAAGCAGGACGAGCGGGAGCGCAACATCGTGGCGATGCGCGAGCATCTCGACTACATCGACGCCCTGCAAAACCGCACCGCGGCGGCCGTCGCCGAACGCTGCAACGCCCACATGGCGACCGCGCGGCTGACGCTGCTCGCCTCCATCCACGGCTTCGGCGACGCCCCGGGGGCGGACGCTGCGACACGAAGTCGCAAGACCCGCGATCGCGCCGACCGCGGGCCGCCTGCGGCGTTTGATCCCGAACGGTGACGGCGCCATGCTCGTCGTCGGGCGGGGGACGCGCGAGGGGCGAGCTTGTTTGCGGCCGCGCCGCGTGCAGTCGCCCCCCCTCCAAGGAGCCGTCATAATGCTGAAATCGCTCGATCCTTTGTTGATTCCCGATCTCCTCTACGCGCTGCGCGCGATGGGGCACGGCGACGAGATCGCCATCGTCGACGCCAACTACCCCGCGCAGTCGGCGGGGCCCGACGTCATTCGCCTCGACGCCGTCGACGCGCCGCGCATCCTCGACGCCATCCTCAGCGTCATGCCGCTCGACACCTTCGTTCCCGAGGCGTGCTGGCGGATGGAGGTGGTCGGCGAGCCGGCCTCCGAACAGCCGATCTTCGCCGAGTTCCGCGAGGTCATCGCGCGGCGCGAAGGGCCGCGGTTCAAGCTCGGGCAACTCGAGCGCTTCGCCTTCTACGAGCGCGCGCGCAGCAGCTTCGCCATCGTCGCCAGCGGCGAGCGGCGCCTCTACGGCAACGTCATCCTCAAGAAGGGCGTCATTCCGCCGAAGTGAGGCGGAGGCGCGGACGGCGGGCGCGTGGGCCGCGCCCGCCTCAGTCGCCGAGCCGCCAGACGCGGCGCGCGTTGTCGCGGAAGAGACGCGAGCGCTCGTCGTCGCTGCAGCCTTTGACGATCGCGTGCGTCGCCGCCACCCAGATCGACAGCGAGGCGGTGAGCGTGCACACCGGCCAGTCGCTGCCCCACACTACCCGGTCCCAGCCGAAGCAGCCGATCGCGTGCTCGACATAGGGGCGGATGTCGTCGAGCTTCCAGGTCTCGGCGTCGGCGTAGACGACGACGCCGGAGATCTTCACCACGACGTTCGGCCGCCGCGCGATCTCGGCGAGGCGCTCGCGCCAAGGATGCTCCTCGCGCTCCTTGATCCGCGGCGCGCCGCAATGGTCGAGCACGAACTGCACGTCGGGGCAGAGGTCGATAAGCGCGATCGCCTTGTCGAACTGGTCGGGCCGCACGCAGAGGTCGAACGGCCGGCCGGTCCCGGAGAGCCGCTTGAGGTTGGCGCGGAAGGCGTTCGAAAGGCTGACCTCGTCGGGAACGACGTGCAGCACGCGACGGAAGCCCTTGACCAGCGGGTTGGCGAGCGCGCGCTCGAGGAACGCGGGAAAGTCGGCCTTCTCCGGCCGGCAGGCGCTGATCGCGCCGACGAGCGGGCTTCCCTTGCGCCGCGTCAGCTCTTCGACGCGGCGGATCTCGGCTTCGATCTGATTTTCCGCGACGTCGACCTCCATGTGCAGCGCCGCGCCGATCCCGCAGCGAAACGCCTCGCGCTGGTAGCGCTCGATCACGAAATCGTGGTCGAGCGCCGGCTCGCCGGCCAGCCAGGGATAGGTCAGCACGCTGCGGTCGATCAGATGCAGGTGGGTGTCGAGGATGCTCGGATAGGTCATGGCGCGGGCTCGGCGGCGGACGGCGACGGGCGCAAAGATTAGGCGCAGGCCCGGGCGGCGTCCAATCGCCGCGCTTCGCCGGCGGCCTCGAAATCGGCCGACTGCCTGTCCAATCGCATGAGAAAGCTAATAAATTCGGCGTAAGCAGCGCCTGCCGCCGTCGCCGCGGACGCCGCAGAAAACGAAGTCCGGCGTCGTTGGCGCCGCCCCGTCGAGCAGAATAAACTCGTCGCCGGGATTGATCGGCGCCGCCGGTTGATGGAAATGGGGGCCGTCAAAGGGCGAAATCGTCGCAGGCGATCGCCCCGGCCGCGCCCGCCCCAAGCGGCGCAGCGCCGATTGGCGCGCATAGGCTGGCGAACGGAAGGACGAGGAAATGTATATCGATCGCATGACGGTGCTGTCATCGATGATAGAGCAGGGGGTGATTCCGGTATTCT
>CAZKHF010000154.1:0-7365 GCA_964552445.1 uncultured Bradyrhizobium sp.
TGATCGTCGAGACCGAGGTCAGCACGCGCTGCGCGCTGGTGGTCGACGCGATCCACGACCAGCGTCAGGTCGTCATCAAGAGCCTGGAGGCGAACTACCGCAAGGTGCCAGGCATCGCCGCCGCCACCATTCTCGGCGACGGACGCGTCGCGCTCATCCTCGACATCGACACCTTTGTGGCGCGCACCAACCGCGGCGCGACCTCCTCCGATCTCCTCTTTGCCGCAGCGGGATGAAAGCATGAACGACCTGCAATCCGCCTCCAACGACTCCCTCTGCGAATTCGTCGCGTTCCGCGTCGGCGCGCAGGAGTTCTGCATCGACATCATGTCGGTGCGCGAGATCCGCGGCTGGACGCCAGCGACCGCGCTGCCGCACGCGCCTTCCTACGTGCGCGGCGTCATCAACCTGCGCGGCGCGGTGCTGCCGATCGTCGACCTCGCCGAGCGGCTGGGCTTTCCGCCGACCGAAACCTCGGCCCGCCAGGTGATCATCGTCGTTCAGGTCGGCGGCCAAGTCGTCGGCCTGCTGGTCGACGCGGTCTCCGACATCCTCACCCAGTCGACCGACCACATCCAGCCGACCCCCGACGTCGCCACCGATGTCGCCAAGGCGTTCGTGCGCGGCGTGCTGGCGATCGACGGGCGGATGATCGGTTTGGTCGAGCTCGACATGCTGATTTCGACGGAAGCGGAGATGGCGGCGTGAAAAACCAGGCGGCGCTGATCGCGCCGAGCAGCGTCGGGGCGACACTGACCGGCAACGAGTTCAGCATGTCGGACGGCGACTTCCGTGAAATCGCGGCGATGCTCTACGCCGACGCCGGAATCCACTTGCCGCCCTCGAAGGTCAACCTCGTCTACTCGCGGCTGGCCAAGCGCCTGAGGGCGCTCGGGCTCGAAAGTTTCCGCGACTATTGCCAACTGGTCGGCGCGCCGGAAGGCGCCGACGAGCGTTTGGAGATGCTGTCGGCGCTGACCACCAACGTCACCCGCTTCTTCCGCGAGTCCCACCACTTCGAGCATCTCAAGGCCGAGGTGCTGCCGCCGCTGCTGGAGCAGGCGCGCCACGGCGGCCGCGCGCGGCTGTGGTCGGCGGCGTGCTCGAGCGGCCAGGAGCCCTATTCGATAGCGCTGACGGCGTTGTCGGTCGACGCCAACGCCGCCGCCTACGACGTCAAGATTCTCGCCACCGACATCGATCCGCGGGTGATCGCCGAAGGCCAGCGCGGCGCCTACCCCGAGGCGGCGCTCGCCGACGTGCCGCCGGCCCTGCGGCAGCGCTATTTCGTTTCGCCGGCGCGCGGCGCCCGCCCGGAATGGCGGGTCGCCGACGAACTGCGCCGCATGGTTGTGTTCCGCACGCTCAACCTTAACGCCGACTGGCCGATGCACGGCAAGTTCGCCGCGATATTCTGTCGCAACGTCGTCATCTACTTCGACGAGGCGACCCAGCAGCGGGTGTGGAGCAAGTTCGTCGACAAGCTGGAGCCGAAAGGCTGGCTCTACATCGGCCATTCCGAGCGGGTGACCGGCCCGGCGGCCTCGCGCCTGTTCAGCCAAGGCGTCACCGCCTATCGCCTCGACGCCGGGAGGGGGGCATGAGGCCGGTTCGCGTTCTGGTCGTCGACGACTCGGCGACGATGCGCGCCCTGATCGCCGCCGAATTGTCGCGCGACGCCGGCGTCACGGTGGTCGGCGAAGCGTCCGACCCCCTGGAGGCGCGCGCGGCGATCAAGGCGTTGTGCCCCGACGTGATGACGCTCGACGTCGAAATGCCAAAGATGGATGGCATCGAGTTTCTCGACAAGGTGATGCGCCTAAGGCCGTTCCCGGTGGTGATGGTGTCGAGCCTGACCTCGCGGGGCGCGAGCGCGACCATCCGGGCGATGGAGCTCGGCGCGGTCGATTGCGTCGGCAAACCGTCGTCCGAGAACCCGGATTCGTTCAGCGACCTAGCGACGCGCGTCAAAGCGGCGGCGACGGCGCGGCCGCGGCCTCGCGCCCCGGCGGACGAGGCGCCGCGGCCCAAGGCGGCCGGCGGCTACCGCCCGGACGGCCGGCTGGTCGCCATCGGCGCGTCGACCGGCGGCGTCGAGGCGCTGATCGCCGTGCTCACCGGATATCCGGCCAATTGCCCGCCGACCGTCATCACCCTGCACATGCCGACGCCGTTCACCAAGTCGTTCGCGCGGCGGCTTGACGGGCTCGCCGACGCGCGCGTGTCGGAGGCCGCCGACGGCGCGCCGCTCGAGGTCGGCCAAGTCTATCTCGCGCCGGGCACGTTCACGCATCTGGAAGTGTCGCATTCCGGACATCTGCGGTGTCGGTTGCAGAACGACGACCTGGTCAACGGCCATCGTCCCTCGGTCGACGTTCTATTCTCCTCGGTGGCGAAGGCGTGCGGCGCGAAGTCTCTGGGGGTCATCCTTACCGGCATGGGGAGGGACGGCGCCGCCGGTCTGCTCACCATGCGTCGCGCCGGCGCCAGGACGCTCGGCCAGAACGAGGCGTCGAGCGTCGTCTACGGGATGCCGAAGGTCGCCCACGAGCTTGGCGCGGTCGAAAAGCAACTGACGCTCGGCGACATCGGGGCGGAAATCCTCGCCTTGACCTCGTCGTCACTGGGAAAGAACTGACCCATGTCGCTCGCCGAAAAGCTACGAGTCATGGTGGTTGACGACACTTCGGTCAGCCGCGCCCTGATCATTGACGCGCTCGACCAAATGGGCGTGCGCGGCGTCACCTTCGCCAAGGACGGCGTCGCGGCGCTGAACTCGTTGAAGGCGCAACCGGTGCATCTCGTCATTTCCGACATGAACATGCCGGGGCTGGACGGGCTCGGACTGCTCAGGGGCCTGCGCGAGCACAAGCCGACCAGCCGGATCGGTTTCATCCTGGTGACCGGTTCGAGCGACCGCACCCTGATTGAGCGCGGCCGGCAGTTCGCGCTTAACAACTACGTCACCAAGCCTTTCACGGTCTCCTCGTTGCGCAGCGCCATCGAAGCGGTTGTCGGGAAGCTCTCATGACGATTACGTCGAGCGACGAACGGAAAATTCATATCGTCCAGGGAGAATTCCAGGTCACCGACGACCCCAGCCTCGTCGTGTCGACGCTGCTGGGTTCGTGTGTGGCCGCCTGCATCCGCGATCCGGTGGCGGGCGTGGGCGGCATGAACCATTTCCTTCTGCCCGGCGCCGACGGCCGCGACCGCGGGCGCGAAGCCGAGCGCTACGGCGACTATCTGATGGAGCTGCTGGTCAACGGTTTGATGCAGAAAGGGGCGTGCCGCGACCGGCTGGAGGCGAAGCTGTTCGGCGGCGCGCGGATGCTGCAGGGTCTCTCCGACATCGGGGCGAAGAACGCCGAATTCGCCGAGCGCTACCTCGAGTACGAAGGCATCCGGCTGGTCAGCAAGGACCTGGGCGGAGAGCGGGGGCGGCGGCTCCAGTATTGGCCGGTCTCGGGGCGGGCCCGGCAGAGCTACGTCTCCACCGGCGTCGACGAGAGCGAGATCCTCAAGACCCCGCTCAGCCGCGGGTACGGCGAAGTCGAGTTGTTCTGAAGGCGCGAGGCGAGAGCCTGGGCGTCGCGTCAGCGAGGTTGCGTTCGTGAGAAAGTCAAGAAAGCCGGCATTGTCGCCGATCGGCGCGACCTTGCAGCGCGTCACCGAAGAGTTGCATCACGTGACGCACCGCCTGGAGAAGGTGGACGACGCGGTCGGCCGGCTGGTGTTCGAATCGGCGAGGCCGGCCGCCTCGTACTTCCACGATCTGCAGGATCTCGATCGCGCCCGGCAGGAGATCGTCGGCATCGCGCGCTTCCTCGAGCGGCTGGCGCGCGACATGCCCGCGGAATGGCTCGCCGATTCGAAGTCGGCGAGCCTGCTGATCGACTTGCAGGAGCTCGCCTCCAGCCTGGCGCGCCACGAAGCGCGCGACAGCGAAAAGACCCAGCCTGCCGCGCACGAATGCGAGATGTTCTAGCGCGGCTCGCCATCGCGACCGATCGTCATCGCGCGGGGCGCGCGGCGCCTCGGGGCGGCGCCGGCGCGGCCCTTTTGGCGGCGCGCGTCGCGAGGCTCACCACGGCGGCGGCCAGCGCGTTGAGGATCAACGCCGCAAAGCCGACGTTGACGTCGGCCGCCTGGGCGGGAAGGAACGGCATGAGGCTGACGAAGGTGCTGTGGGTCAGCGTCACGTAGGCGACCGCGGCGACGCCGACGACGATGCCCGCCGCCGCGCCCTGCTTGGTCATCGGGTTCTTGCGCATCAGGCTGCAAGCCGTCGCCGGGAACAATTGGGTGACGAAGGAGTAGCCCATCAGCAACAGGGCGGCGATGGTCCGCCCGCCCCACAGGGCGAAGTAGACCGCAAAGAGCGCGATCGCCGGCGTCAGGCTGCGGGCGAACAGCGCCACCTTGCGCTCCGCGACGTCGGGATAGAGGCCGCGCAGCACGTCGTTGGCGAGCAGCGTCGTGACGCAGAGGATGAGGAACGCGGCCGGCGTCAGCGCGGTCAGCGCGCCCGCCGCGCCGATGACGCCGACGAACCACGGGTCGAACGTCTTGAGCGACAGCCGCAACAGCGCCTGGTCGATCTCGGGGCCGGCGAGGCCGGGAACCTGCTGGATCGCGGCGAAGCCGCAGAAGAACGCAAACAGCACGATGAGCTGATAGAGCGGCAGCAGCGCGGCGTTGCGGCGAAAGGCGCGCGCGTCGCGGGCGGCGAACGCCGCGCTGAACGCTTGCGGCCACATGAAGAAACCGAGCGCGGTCAGCGTCACGGTCGACTGGAACCACAGCACGCTCGATCCGCTCGGCTTGAAGGCGAGGAAATCCGGCTTGGCGACGTCGATGGCGCGGAACATGTCGCCGAGCCCGCCGTAGTAGCGCGCCGGCAAGTAGAGGCCGAGAAAGGCCACCACCGCGAAGATGAGACAATCCTTCACCGCCGCGTTCCACGCCACGCCGCGCGCGCCCGAAACGATCACGTAGACGCTCGCCGTCGCCGCGCCGATCCAGATCGCCGGCCCGGCGCCGAGCGCGCCGCCGGTGGCGACCGAGACGATGACGCCCAGGCCTTTGAGCTGCAGCACGATGCTGGGAAACAGCGCCAGCGCGCCGACCAGCGCGACCAGCCCGCCGAGTCCGGGGCTCGCGTACTTGCGGCTGAAGAAATGCGGCTGCGAGATCAGCCGCTGCTGTTTGGCGTAGCGCCAGATCGGCGGCAGCAGCCAATAGGAGAACATGCAGGCGATCGCGCCGCTGGCGAGCAGGCAATAGGCCGGCGCGCCGCGGCCGTAAGCCCAGCCGCTGGCGTCGAGAAAGGTGAAGGCGGTGTAGGTCTCGCCCGCCATCAGCATGAACGTCATCAGGCCGCCGAAGCCGCGGCCGGCGATCGCCCATTGCTCGAAGCTCATGTCTTGGCCGCTGCGCCCGGCGAGGCCGAGCGCCAAGGTCATCGCCGCCGCCGCGGCGATGACGACCAGCGCGGCGTTCAACGCTCGCCTCGGTCGCGCTTCGTCGCGTCGCTCGCGTTCGCTGGATCGCGCGCGTAGAGAACCGCCATGGCGCCCGCGCCGATCGCCACCCAGCCGACGATCCAGGCGAGCACGAGCGGCATCCCCAGCACGAGCGGCTCGACCCGATTGACGAACGCGACTCCTCCAAGAATCGCCAACGCGGGCGCGACGGCGAACCAAGGCGCGAAGCGCATTTCCTTCCCCCAAGCGGCGACGACGCGTCGCGTCGCGCGCGCGACCCACCTTATTCCCGCGACCGTCCGGCGCCAAGGCGACGCGCGCCTCAGCTAACGCTGAAGTGATGCGCGTTTCCGCCGCCGCGGCGGGCAATGCGCGCGCCGCGGCGCATGCGCTCGCTGAGCGCCAGAAAGATCATCGCCGTCATCAGCGCATCCGAATAGGCGTCGTGTCGATCGAGCATCGGCAAGTCGAGATCGGCGATCAGGTTGGAGAAGGAAAGATCGACCTGAACGCCCGGCGGCGCGTCGCCGTATTTCAGGCGGTAGTAAAGCGCCGAAACCTCGATGCGCGGGTTGGGCAAGGCGACGCCGATGAGACGACGAACGTGCTTGTCGAGCATGGCGACGTCGAAGTCGAGATAATAGCCGACCAGCGGCCGGCCGCCGATGAAGCGCAGAAGCTCGGGCAGCGCCTCGGCGATCGCGCGCCCGCCGGCGACGTCGGCCTCGCGCAGCCGGTGAGTCTTGATCGCTTCTGGATTCATTCTCGTCTGCGGGCGCACGACGATCTCGATGCGCTCGCTGGCGAGAATCCGCCGGCCGCGAATCTTAATCGCCGCGACGGCGACGATGTCGTCCTTGCGCCGGTTGAGCCCCGTGGTCTCGCAGTCGATCGAGACCGCTTCGTCGACCGGCGCCGGCTCGAACAGGAAGCGGTAGTCGCGATCGCGGAGGGCGGCGCGGCCGAGGGCGCGTCTGAGCCGGGAAAACGCCATGATCAGAACCGCGCGAGATCGAAGTGGCGGCGCACGACGTCGCGCATCTGCTTGACGATGCGAAAGGCGTCGCGCAGCAGGTCGCGCTCCATGGTCGACAGCTCGCTCGGCCTGACCAGGCCGCCCGGCGTCGCGGCGGCGAGCTCGGCGTCGAGGCGCAGCGTCATGAGAAAGCGCAGCGCTTCGACGAGCTCGCGCGCGAAGTCTCGGCTCAGCGCGCCGATCTCGGCGAGCCGCGCGACGCGCGCCGCTGTGCCGGTCTCGGTCAGGCCGCGTTCGAGCGCCAGCGCGCGCGCGCCGTGGACGATGGGAAAGATTCCGCCTTTCTTCAGGTCGAGCCCGTCGCCGCGCCCTTGGGAGGCGACGAGCTGGTTGAACAGGCCGATCGGCGTGGGAAAGGCGTCGATCGCGCGGGCGAAATGGGCGAGATAAGCGCGCTCGCCGCGGACCGCGTCGATCAACGCGCGCTTGGCGCGGCCGGCCAGCTCCGCGTCGCCGGCGACCGCGTCGGCGTCGTAGAAGATGGCGACGTTCATGTGGGCGTTCTCGTCGGGCGCCGCGAGCCAACGGCGGAAGTCGGCGCGATAGTCGTCGATCGTCTTCGACCACAGCGGATTGACCGCCATCACGCCGCCCGGGCAGGGGGGGAAGCCGAACCGCGTCAGCGCGCCGGAGAAGTCGGCGCGAAAGGCCGCGAGCTCGGCCTCGGCGACCGGCGCGGGGAGGATCAGGCCGTTGTCCTGGTCGGTGCGCGTGGTCTGCTCGCCGCGGCCCTCGCTGCCCATGACGATGAGGCAGCCGCATTCGCGGATCTCCGGCGACGCGGTGAAGGCGAACAGCTTGGCGAACAGATGGCGATTGAGGTCGGAGACGATCTCGGCGACG
>CAZKHF010000155.1:0-7306 GCA_964552445.1 uncultured Bradyrhizobium sp.
CAGGCCGGCGGCCTGGATCGCCGGCCCGTCGGCCATCGGGTCGGTGAAGGGCATGCCGAGCTCGATCAGGTCGGCGCCCGCCTTGGGCAGCGCCTTGACGATTTCGAGCGAGGTCGCCAGATCCGGATCGCCCGCCGTCACGAAAGTGACCAGCGCGGCCCGGCCCTCCGCGCCGAGGGCGGCGAAACGGCGATCGATGCGGGTGCTCATGCCTAGTTGGTTAGCACGCGGCGCGCTCAAGGGAAACCCGGGCTCGACAGAACGGCCGCCGGTCGAGATAATCGCCGGCATGACCTTTCTCAGCGGCTTCATCCGTCGGGCGCGCCGAACCCGCGCGTCGGCGACGCGCTTTCTCGCCACGGCGGCGCTGACGGCGGCTGCGCTCGGCGCGCCTGGCTTCTCCCGCGCCGCGCCGGCCCTCGAGGCCAAGCCCTTCGCCGCGCCGCCGATGCGCTTCGTCCGCGTCAAGAGCGACAACCCGGCGTGCCGCCCCGATTGCCCGGAATGGATTTCGGCCGAAGGCAAGATCGTCACCGGCTCGGCCGACGCGCTGACGCGGGTGGTCGCCAAGCTCGGCGATCGCCGTCTGCCGATCCTGATCGACTCGCCGGGCGGCTCGGTGCGCGACGCCATGGCGATGGGCCGCTTGATCCGCGCCAAGCGCCTCGCCGTGGCGGTCGCCCACACCGAAATCGCGCCCTGTCCGGCGAGCGCGCGTCAATGCGCCGAGACCTTCGGCGCGGCGGAAGCGTGGGGCGCCTATTGCGCCTCCGCCTGCGCGTTGGTTCTCGCCGGCGGCGTCGAGCGCTACGTCAGCCCGCTCGCCCTCGTCGGCGTCCACCAGTTGACCGAGGTGGTGAGCAAGACCCAGGTCCAGCGCGCCTACGCGGTGCGCTATTTCCAGTTCGCCGGGCTCAAGCTCGAGCTGTCGCGCAAACTGGTGCGCGAGCGCCATTCGACCACCACGACCCGGCGCGCCGCCGACAGGGGCGTCGACGACAGCGTCGGCGGCTACCTCAAGGAGATGGGCGTGCGCGACGCGGTGATGAAGCTGACGCTCGTCACCCCGGCCCGCGACATCCGTTGGCTCACCGCCGAGGAGCTCGCCTCCTCGCGGCTGGCGACCATCTGGATCGACGACGCTTCGCCGATCGCCGACGACGCGGGCGCGAACGGCCTGCGCGGGCAGCCGGTCGACTCAAGCTCAGGCGCGGCCGCGGTGTTCGTCGCCGAGCGCAGCGCGCCGGCGACGGGTCCGGCCGCGCTCGCGCTCTCGCTCGCCTACCGCCGCGGCGGCGGGGCGGCGCTGGCGACGGTGACCGGGTCCGGCGCGGCGGCGAGCCCGGCCGTAGGGGTCGTTCTCACGCTCTATCCCGAAGGCGCCACCTTCCGCGCCGCCGCCGCCACGGGCGAGCCGGCGCGCGTCGGCATTCCGTTGCGCAGCCTTTGCCAACTGACGCGCGACGGGCGCGTCGTCGTCGGCCTGGTCGAAGGCGGCCCGAGGCCGGTCGTCGGCGACGACTCGACGGCGCGCGCGGGCGAGGCGTCGGCGGCGTTCGATCTGGCGACGACGGGCGCGAAGCCGCTGTTCGACGAAGCCTGCCCGCGCGACGCGGTCGCGGGGCGGTAGCGCCTCGCGCCGCTCAGCGGCCCCACAGGCCGACGAATTCGGCCTTGGCGAGCATGTGGGCGCCAAGACGCGCGCTCGCCGCCGCCGCGGTGGCGCTGTCGTCGACGCCGAGCTTGGCGACGTCGAGCGCGAAAACTTCGAAATGGTAGTGGTGCGGCCTGTCGCCGGTCGGCGGGCAGGGGCCGAAATAGCCGGGCCTGCCAGCGTCGTTGAGCGTCTCTACCGCGCCGACGGGGGCGAAGCCCGCATTGGCGTCGCCGGCGTTCTTCGCCAGCGAGGCCGCGTTCGCCGGGATGTCGACGATCAGCCAATGCCAGAAGCCGCCGCCCGGCGCGTCGGGGTCGAACACGCCGATGGCGAAGCTTTTCGCGCCCGTCGGCGCGCCCGACCAGCGAAGCGCCGGCGACGCGTCGCCGCCCTTGCAGCCGAAGGCGTCGCCGACCTGCTCGTCGGCGATTCTGCCGCCCGGCGCGACGTCGGGGCTGGTCAAACGAAATTCGGCGGCGCTCACGCCCGCCCCGCTCGTGAGCAGCAGCGCGCCGGCGAAAACGATCACGCGCATCGCCCGATCCTTTCCAGCTCTTTCGCCCGTCCGCCGGCGGGCGGCGACGATCCTCACGCGAACTGGGCGGGCGGGCAAGGGGCGCTTCGCCTGACCCAGGGGCGCGAAACGACCGTTTGAGAACTTGCCCAATCGCGGGCTCGTTGGCCGGCGATTGATCGTCTCTTTCCGCCGCGAGCCGCTTTGCGGGCGGGCTCGGCGGCCGAGCGCGCTTGCGATCGGCGTGGAGCGGCCACGCCCGCGCTGGAGAAGTCCCCAACGGAACGCGCCTTGGTTTCTGGCGAGCGTCAATGCGTCTTCCTGCCGAGGAACAAGGGCGAGCCGAAAAGTCGCGCCGTCCGCGCGCTCGACACGTGCCGCAGCATGTGCGTCTCGGCCGCCAACAATCTCCGCCCGGCGCCGCTCAATTCGCGGGAATCCGCGGCCGCGATTGAATGCGGCGCGGGAGACGCGCCAGCCGTCGGGACGGTCTCCTGCGGCCTCTCCAACCGCTTCGGGCTCGCGGGATCATTCGAGCGAAGGAACGCGTGGACGTCGAGCGAAGGCAAGGGCCTGCTGATGAGAAAGCCCTGCGCCTCCGCGCAGCCGACCTCGACGAGAAAGGCCATCTGATCCTCCGTCTCGATGCCTTCGGCGACCGACACCATGCCGAGCGCCCCAGCCATGGCGACCGCCGCCCGCACGATCGGGGCGGCCGAGGAGTCGACGCGCAAGCCGCCGACGAACGATCGGTCAATCTTCACCTTATCAAACGGGAACTTTTGCAAGTAGCTTAGACTCGAATAGCCGGTGCCGAAGTCGTCCATCGCGATGGCGATTCCGAGGTTGCGGAGCGCATGCAGGACAATGATCGCCTGGTCCGCGTCCTTGATCATGACGCTTTCGGTGATCTCGACGATGATGCGCGATCCATTGACGCCGGCGTTCTTGAGCGCGGAGGACGCGGCCGGCAAGAACGCCGCCGAACGGAATTGCACCGGCGAGACGTTGACGCCGACCTTGACGTCGGGCGGCAACGTCGCGGCCATGCGGCAAGCCTCCTGGAACACCCACTCGCCGATCGGCACGATCAGTCCCGTTTCCTCGGCCAGCGGGATGAACTCCACGGGAGATATGTGACCGCGCTGCGGGTGCCGCCATCGGATCAGCGCCTCGAACGATTTCACCGTTCGGTCGTTCGTCGAGACGACGGGCTGGTAGCAAAGCTCGAATTGACGTTCGGCGATCGCGGCCTTCAACTCGATCTCCATGTCTCGGCGGGCGCGGATCTGCTCGTCCATCGAGGGAGTGAAGAATCGGTACGCGCCGCACCCGCTCTGCTTAGCGTGGTAGAGCGCGACGTCCGCGTTGCGCATCAAATCGTCGGCGTCGCCGCTATCCTTGGAGATCACCGAGATGCCGACGCTGGTGCCAATCTCGATGTGGTTGCCGTTGATGTCGTAGGGCTCGCCGAGCGCGGCGATCAGGCGTTCAGCCAATTTGGCGGGTTCGCGCGGAACGGCGTCCACGCGCTGAAGCACGGCGAATTCGTCGCCTCCGAGGCGAGCGACGATGTCGTAGTCGCGAACGCAGGCGGAGATCCGCGACGCGACGCATCGGAGCAAGGCGTCGCCGATCGGATGGCCGAGCGTGTCGTTGACCTTCTTGAAGCGATCGAGGTCGAGGTAGAAGACCGCGAACTTCACGCCATGCCGTCGACTTTCGCTCAGCCGCTTGTCGAGTTGGCTCTTGAACTCGAATCGGTTGAAGATTCCGGTCAAGGCGTCGCGCGTCGCCATCTCGCGGATCTTTTCTTCGCTGGCGCGTTTCGCGGTCACGTCCTCATAGGTGGACACCCAGCCGCCGTCGGGCAGGATCTTCTTCCGTTGCGCGATGACGCGGCCATCGCGCAGATGAAGGTAGCTGAGCTCGCCGCTGTCCGGTTCGGTGACCGCGCGCTCGAATAGCTTCCCCAACCTTCCGGTCGTCCGCGGGTCGATCATCTCCGCGCGTGTGACGCCGACCTTCAGTTTCTCCAAGGGGAGTCCAAACATCTCCGCATATCGCGTGTTGTAGAGAACCAGCCCTCCGCGGCGATCGAACATCGCGAGCCCTTGGACGATGTTCTCGATGGCGTTGGCGAGGGTGGCCGCCTGCTCCGCCATCTGCTTTTCAAGAGCGCGTCGCTGGCGTTCCTCGGCGACTTTGTCCAGTTGAAACGCCAACCGGGCGGCGCCCGCCAAGATCGCAGCGATGGCGAGGCCTGCGAGAGCGGTTAGCCAGCTCGCTTGCCGGCGCCACCCGGACACGACGTCGGGCATGCTGATGGCGGCCACCACGGAAACCGGGAAATCCGGCGCGTTGGCGACCGCCACCAGGCGCTCGACGCCGTCGACAGGACTCTCCACTCGAGTCACGCCGTCGACGCGCGGGAGCACGAAGTCCTGATACAAAGCCGTTCCCGCCAGCGACCCGCCGAACGGCACCTGCGCTTGCGGCGTCCACGTCAGCAAGCGGCCGTCCCGGCTGAACAGCGATATGGAGCCGTTGGCGAGGAGGTTCAGTTTATCGAACAGTTGGCTGAACGACGACAGCTTCACGATGCCGGCCGCCGCGCCGAGGAAAGTTCCGTCAGGCGACGAGATGCGCACCGAAAAATTCAACATCCAGCTGTGGAAGGCGTGGATTTGGAAAGGCGAGGACAGATAGAAGCCGCCGGGGCCCGAAGCGCGAAGCGACTTCATGTACGCTTGGTCGGCGATGAGCTCGGGCGGAATCATGTCGACGCTCGCGCGAGAATCGGCCCTGCCGTCGGCGCTGATCACGAACATCTTGTCGAGGAACGGGTCGTCGGCGAGGACGGAGTCGAGCGTCGAACGGATGTCCACGGCGTCCGCTAGGGTCTCGAGAGCGGCGGGGGAGGTCGGTTTTCGCGCCTCCAACGCTTCGGCGACCTTCGAAACCGACTGGCGGACGACTTGCATCGATCTGCCGGCGTGGTCGGAGACGATATAGGAAAGGCTGACGATGGTGTCGGACGCTTCGCGAACTTGACGGTCGTAAAGGTAGTTGGCGAGCGCGACGGCGCCCGTCGCAATCGTGGCGGCGACGACGACGGCGCCGACCAGGAGCGGGGCTTGGCGCGCCGCCAGACGGAGGACTCCAGCGAAGCTCATGGAAAGGTCCGAAACACAAAAGCGAGCCGCTCGCGCTACCGCGATTTTCCTCTACTGGAATTGTCTTAAGAAAGTTCGGCGCGCCAACCGTAAGATGCGTCCCAGGCGACGGTCGTGATTTGGCGAGGGGTTCGGGACAGAGGCGGCCGCAGGCCGCGCCCGGAACGGGCAGCCGGGCGGCGGCGCGGTCGGCGACGGCGGCTCGCCCTTGAGGATGATACGCTCGCGCTTCTTACCGATTCTTAACTATAACGCTCGGCGCAATGAATACTCACTGATCGTTCACGGGCTATTAATTCACGCAGATCAAAATTAGTGAACTCTTGGGAACTCTCGGCCGAATTGGCTGCTTGGCCGCCTAAGTGGAGGGACTATTATTGCGCGCGATTTCGGTCAAGCGGGCTGCAGAGGGATCCCGGGCGGACGGCTTGAGCACGCTCGCAAAACTGGCGAGCGAGTCCCATGGCGGCGTCGTTGACGATCGCGACGCGATGATCGCCCAGTTGCGGTCGCAGGCGCAACGCTATCAGGCCGCCTTCGACGCCGTCGCGCAAGGCATCTGCTACTTCGACGCCGAGGATCGGGTGATCCTGAGCAATCGCCGCTTCGCGGAGATCTATCGGCTTGCGCCCGAACAAGTCCGTCCAGGCGCGACGATACGTGAGATCGTCGAACTTCGCATCGCCGCCGGAACCTGGGCGACGACCGCCGACGATTATCTATCGTTCTGCCTATCGAACCATTTCGGCAAGGAAGCGATAGTCTGGACGACCGAGCTGCGGGACGGCCGGCTCATTCAACTGCGCCGCCAGCCGACGCCCGGCGGCGGCTGTGTCGTGACCCATGAGGACATCACCGAACTCAAAGCCGCGCGCGCCGACGCCAACGAGCGCCTGTCGCTGCAAGCGCTGATTGACCGGCTGCCCGATAACCTTTGGGTCAAGGACGTCCACAGTCGCTTCGTAATCGCCAATCAAGCCACAGCGACCCGAATGGGCATAGCCGGGCCGGCGGAGCTGATAGGCAAGACCGACCTCGAATTTTTTCCCCCGGAGATCGCGCAAAGATTCTTCGTCGACGAACAGGAGATCGTCCGGACCGGCAGGCCGATATCCGAAAAGGAGGAGTACTTCTTCAACACTTGGATCTTGACCACCAAGGTGCCCCTTCGCAATGAGCGCAACGAAATTTTCGCCGTCGCTGGAGTCTCGCACGACATCACCGCGCGCAAGGCGGCGGAGGCCTTGCGCAACGGGCAGGCGAAAATCCTCGAAATGATCGCCATGGGCGCTCCGCTTAAAGACGTGCTCGAGCGTCTCGTTCTTCTTATTGAATCGCAATTCGAGGGGATCGTCGGATCTGTCCTTCTGCTTGACGAAACCGGCGGCCGCTTGCGGCGCGGGGCCGCGCCGAACCTGCCGGAATCGTACGCCAAGGCGATCGACGGCGCGCTCATCGGTCCCAAAGCGGGCTCGTGCGGCGCCGCCGCCTATCGGCGCGAAGCCGTCGTCGTCGCCGACGTCATGACAGACCCCCTGTGGGAGGATTACAGGGGCTTGGCGGCCGAGCACGGGCTTCGTTCATGCTGGTCGACGCCGATCCTGTCGCACCAGGGCGCGGTTCTCGGCACATTCGCGATGTATGCGAAGGACGTGCGCGAACCGAGCGACGCGGAGGCGGACCTCATCAACGTCGCGACCCGAATCGCCGGAATCGCAATCGAACGCCAGTTGGCCGAGGACCGCATTCATTTCATGGCCAACCATGACGCGCTGACCGGGCTTCCCAATCGCACCTTGCTCAACGACCGCCTGTCGCAGGCCGTGCTGTATGCGCAACGCTGCGACCGCGGGGTGACGGTGCTGTTCGTCGATCTCGACAACTTCAAATTCATCAACGACAGTCTGGGGCATAATGCCGGCGACGAGCTGCTGAAGACCATCGCCAAACGGATGGTCC
>CAZKHF010000156.1:0-7298 GCA_964552445.1 uncultured Bradyrhizobium sp.
AGGCGGTGCAGATCGCCCTCAACGAATACAGCGCCGGCACGCAGAACTTCACCACGGTGGTGACCGCCGAGGCGACCGAGCTCACCGACGAGGAATCGGCGCTGAACACGCGCACGCAGCGCCTGACCGACGTCGTCGACCTGATCGTCGCGCTCGGCGGCGGATGGCGCGCCGAGGACCTGCCGTCGCTGACGACGATCGCCGCCGAGGCGCCGACGCCCGCGCCGACGCCCTGAGCCGTCCGAGGCGCGCCGCGTCAGTCGGGCGGCGTGTAGCGGCGCGCCGCCTCCCAGGCGGCGCGAGCGTCGGCGAGCCAGATGACGCCGTCGTTGGCGGCGCGCGCTGCGCGCGTCGCCTCGACCAGCTCGGGCGGGCCGGAGGGATCGGAAAGCTCCGCGCGCTCGCTTCGCGCCAGCTCCGCCGCCAGCGCGGTCTTCGCCGCGTCGTCGCCGCTCATCCGCGTCGCCAGCGCCAGCGCGACCGCCGGCTTGGGCGCCGCCGCCAGCCGCGCCAGGCGGTAGGCGTTGAGAAAGCGCTTGACGCCGCGCGGCGTCTTCGCCGCCAGGGCCGCCAGCGCGGTCAACAGCGCCGCCTCGGCCTGCGTCAGAGGCTCGATCAGGCGCGAGGCGCGCGCGTCGAGCTCGCCGGCCGGGCTGGCGACGGCGTTGGAGCCGATCAGCCGGGCGGCGAAACGGCCGCCGTCGACGAAGCCGAGCGCGCCGGCGTTGACCACGAGCTGGAAGAACTTGTCGATCCGTCGCCGCGCCGTCTCCTCGCCGCCGCGCGCGTCGGCGAGCGCCGCGAGGTCGGTCGCGACGACTCCGGCGCAGCCGGGGCCGATGAGCGCGCTCGCCGCGGCGAGGAGGCGCGCCGCTTCGCCGGGCGGCGCCGCGTCGAGATTGTCGAAGACGAACACCAGCCGCTGCGGCGTCAGGAACGGCGGCGGCTCTTTCGCGCCGATCAGCCGGCCGATCTCGACGAAGAACGCGCGCGCCGCCTCGGCGGGCGTTTCGGAGCCGCGCGCGAAGGCCGGGCCGGGGCCGCGCGCCAAGGGCTTGGCGCCGCCGGCGCGCCGCGCGGCCGCCTGGGCGTGGACGGCCGCCGCCTCGACCTCGGCGCTGAGCGTGAGAACGCGCTGATTGAGGCGCGCGGCGCTCGCGTCGAGCTCGTGGCGGCGTTCGCGCATGTCCTGGCGCAGCAAGCTCAGGCCGCGGAACAGCAGGCCGACGAAGCTGAAGGCGCGCCAGAGGTTGAGCAGCACGGCGAGGACGCCGAGCGCCAGAGCGACGTCGGCCGCCGTTCCCAACAGGTCGGCGTGAGCGGCGAGCCAGTCGGCGGCGGGCGCGGTGGTCGCGCTGAGCGAGCGCAGCCAGCCCGACAGCGCCTCGCCGCCCGCCTGGGCGAGGATGAAGGCCGCCGCGAAGGCGATCGCCGCCAGCATGAGCAGCCTAGTCTGGCTGGGATAGGCCCAGATCGAGCGCATCGCCAGGCTCGCGCGCGTCGCCCCGCCGACGCTGTCGAAGTCGCGCACCAGGTCGCGGAAGTTGGCGGTGGCGTCGCCGCGCGCCAAGTCGAAGCGGCGCAGCCGCGATTCGATCAAGGCGCGGCTGGCGCGGATGAAGGTGTCGGCGCGCGATCCCGGCGTATCGTAGAGCAGCGCCTCGGTGAGCCGGGCGCGCTTGGCCTCGACCTCGTCGCGCTGGGCGCGTTCGTGCTCCAGGCGCTGGCTCAGCTCGTCGAGCCGCTCCTGGGCGGCCGCCGCGGCGCGGCGGGGGTCGCCGCCGGCGCGCGCCGCCTCGTCGGCGAAGGCGGCGTAGCCGAGGCCGTCGCGGTCGCGATCGAGCGCGGCGAAAGCGGCGGAGGCGAGCGCGCAGGCGGGGTCGCCGACCACGCCCGCGGCGTCGATCGGAATCACCGCCACGCGCGACAGGAACGGCGTCTCGACCGACCGCGCCGCCGCGGCGGAAAGGCCCTTGACCGCATCGACGAGACGGCGCAGCGCGAAGCTCGCGCCCGATCCCGAGGGGCCGACGATCCCCGCCAGGAACGGCGTCTGCGCTTCCGGCATGAGGCACAGCTCGGCAAGCGGTCGGATCGCTTCGCCCGCGTCGTGAAGGTCGGCGCCCTCGGCCGAGTCGGAGAACAGCACAGGATCGCGGGGTATCGGCGACAGGCCCGGCGAGGCGGGCGGCGACGGCGCGCGCGCCGCCGCTTCGGTGTTCGTCGATTCGCCGAGGATGCGTCCGAGCCGGTCGTCGAGCCTGCTGTCGTTCAAGGAAGCCTCCCTGGGCGGTCGGCGCGCTTGGAAGCGGCCAACGCGATCGCGCCCCCGCGAAAACGACGCGCGGGCGAGGGTGTGGCGGCGTCGGCGGCGGCGTCAACCGCCGGTCGGCGCGCCGGTCACGCCGCGGCGAGGGCGGCGAACATCGGGCGCCCGTCGATCCCGCCGACCAACGGATCGACGAGGTTCTCCGGGTGCGGCATCAGGCCGAGGACGTTGAACTTGTCGTTGTAGACGCCGGCGATGTCGTCGATCGAGCCGTTGGGATTGGCGCGGCCGCCGATCTCGCCGCGGGCGTCGCAATAGCGGAAGGCGACGCGGCCCGCGCGCTCGAGCTCGGCGAGGCCCTCCGCGTCGATGGCGTAATTGCCCTCGCCGTGGGCGATGGCGAACTTGACCACCTGGCCCGGCGCGTAGCCGCGCGTGAACGCGGTCGAGGCGTTCTCGACCCGCAGGTGCTGCGTCTTGCAGAGGAAGCGGCGGCCGGCGTTGCGCATCAGCACGCCGGGCAGCAGGCCCGCTTCGCAGAGAATCTGAAAGCCGTTGCAGACGCCGAGAACCAGGCCGCCGTCAGCGGCGTGGGCGCGCACGGCCTCCATGATGCGCGCGCGCGCGGCGATGGCGCCGCAGCGCAGGTAGTCGCCGTAGGAGAAGCCGCCGGGCAGGACGACCAGCTCGGTTCCGGGCGGCAGCGCGCGGTCGTCGTGCCAGACGATGGTCGGCGGGACGCCAGTGGCCTGGCGAAGCGCGCGCGCGACGTCGCCTTCGCGATTGGAGCCGGGGAACAGGATGACGGCGGCGCGCAATGGATTAGCCATTTTCGATCGCGTAGTCCTCGACGATGGCGTTGGCGAGCAGTTTTTCACACGCTTCGGCGAGCTTCGCCTGCGCCGCGGCGCGGTCGCCGGCGTCAAGCTCGATGTCGAACACCTTGCCCTGGCGCACGCTGGCGACGCCCTCGACGCCAAGCGACCTCAGCGCCCCTTCGATCGCCTTGCCCTGGGGATCGAGGATCCCGGACTTCAGAGTGACGATCACGCGGGTTTTCATCGGCCGGCCTCGCTTTCAGGGATGGTTCGTCTACGCCGCATTCGAGGTCGGCGTCAGCGTCAACAGGGAATAGATCGCCGAGGCGTCGCGGGTGGCGCGCAGCTGCTGGGCGAGGTTGGCGTCGCGTAGCACGCGCGCGATCATCGCCAGCGCCTTGAGGTGATCGGCGCCGGCGCTTTCCGGCGCCACCAGGAGAAAGATCAGGTCGACCGGCAGGCCGTCGAGCGCCTCGAAGTCGATCGCGCGTTCGAGGCGGGCGAAGATGCCGAAGATGCGGCCGCACTTGGCGAGCTTGCCGTGGGGGATGGCGATGCCGTCGCCGACGCCGGTGGAGCCGAGGCGTTCGCGTTGCAGGAGCGCGTCGAAGATCTCGCGCGCCGGCAGCCCCGACGACACGGCGGCGCGCTCGCTCATTTCCTGCAACGCTTGTTTCTTGCCGTTGACGCGCAGCGACGGCATGATCGCGTCAGGCGTGAGAAGGTCGGATAGGGGCATCTTGAACTCGAGAATGAGAACTTGCCGACGAGCCGCGCGCCGTGGGCGCCGCGAGGCGCCTTCCGTTGGCGGCGCGGCCCGCCGCTAGTGGGGATCGAGCCAGCCGATCGCGCCGTCCGCTCGACGATAGACGACGTTCACGCGCGCGCTTCCCGCGTGTTGAAACACCAGGAACGGCGCGCCGCTGAGGTCGAGCTCGGCGACCGCGGAGGCGACCGACAAGCTTTTCAGCGGCCGCGAGCCTTCGGCGACCACCACCGGGTTGTACCCGGCCGGCTCCTCCTCGCTCTCGTCAGGCGCCTGGATGGTGTAGTCGGCGACCTGCAGCCGGGCGCCGCTTTCGGGCGCCGGCTGGCCGCCGGCGGGCCGTCCTTTGAGCCGCTTCTTGTAACGGCGGAAGCGGCGCTCGATCTTATCGAGCGCCTGTTCGACGCTCGCGTGAGGCTCCTGCGCTTGTCCTTCGGCCTGCAGATCGACGCCCGAGCTCAGATGCAGCGCGCAATCGGCGCGATAGCCCGAACCCTCGCGCGCGATCACGACGCGGCCGGTCACTTGGCCGTCGAAATAGCGCGCGACGATCGCCTCGGCCTTGTCGAGAACGTGACCGCGCAGCGATTCTCCGATGTCGAGGTTCTTGCCGGATACTTGTAAAGGCATTGATCGCCTCGCCTCTCTGGCTCGCTCCAAGTCCAACCGCCTGCGGCGACGGCCCACAAACTCACAGCGACGAGATTCCGCCGACCCATGAACCCGCGCGCGACGGCCGTGAAGCGCCATATTACGGCGGCCGTCCGCTTTGCTCCTCTTCCGGGGGCTAGCGTTAGAAGCCGGCCGCGGCGATGTCAATCGCGCCGCCGAGAGCCGCGCCGCGGGCGGCGTAAACCCCAATTTCCTCATAGATTTGCGGGCTCGTCAGGGAGCGCGTGGGCGCGCGCGGGCGCAAGCTTGGCGCGCCGGCGGTCGACCGAGGAGGGAATGCGCAGGCTGTCGCGGTACTTGGCCACCGTGCGCCGCGCGACGACGATGTCGGCTTTGCGCAAGCGCGCGACGATGACGTCGTCCGACAGCGCCTCCTCGGGGTTCTCCGCCTCGATCATCTGCTTGATCTTGAAGCGCACGGACTCCGCCGAATGGGCCGGGCCGCCGGGGTTCGAGGCGGAAGGCAGCGAGGCGGTGAAGAAGTACTTCATCTCGAACAGGCCGCGCGGCGTCTGGATGTACTTGTTGCAGGTGGCGCGCGAGACGGTCGATTCGTGCACGCCGATCGAATCGGCGACGGTCTTGAGGTTGAGCGGCTTGAGGGCGGCGACGCCGTCGACCAGGAAGCCGTCCTGGCGGCGCACGATCTCGGTGGCGACGTTGAGGATGGTGCGCGCGCGCTGCTCGAGGCTCTTGGTCAGCCAGTTCGCGTTCTGCAGGCTGGTCGAAAGGTATCGCCGATCCTCGTCGCGCCCGGCGCCGCGGCGGATGCGCGCGACGTAGGTCTCGTTGACGAGCACCCGCGGCAGCGCCTCGCTATTCAGCTCGACCCGCCAGGAATTGTCTTGCGCCGGCGTGACCAGCACGTCGGGGATGGCCGGCGGCGGGACGGTCGCGCCGAAGCCGCGCCCCGGCTTGGGGTCGAGCCGTTTGATTTCGGCGATCATCGCCGCTAGGTCGTCGTCGTCGACCCGGCAGGCGCGGCGCAGCGTCGCCATGTCGCGGCGAGCCAGCGCCGGCAGATTGTCGATCAGCGCGCGCATCGCCGGATCGAGGCGGTCGCGCTCGGCGAGCTGCAACGCCAGGCATTCGGCGAGGCTGCGGGCGAAGACGCCGGTGGGCTCGAACGTCTGCGCGCGCGCGAGCGTCGCTTCGACCCGGCGCGCCGGCGCGCCGAGGCGTTCGGCGATCTCCGCGACCGAGGCCGTCAGGTAGCCCGACTCGTCGAGCGCGTCGATCAGCGCGGCGGCGATCATGCGGTCGGCCGGGTCCCTGAGAACGATCGCCGCCTGGCGGGTGAGGTGTTCGCGTAGGCTCACCGGCGCCGCGACATAGGCCTCGAGGTCGGGCGCATCCTCGTCGCCGGCGCGGCCGGGCGCGCCAGTCCACGAGGTCGCGGACAGGCCGGCGCCTTCGTCGCGCGGCGGACGCTCCGCGAGCGTGGCGGGACGATCGCAGTCGAAGGCGTTGTCGATCTCGGTGCCGAGATTGGCGGCGAGCGCCTCGGGGTCGGTCTCCAGCGCTTCCGAGGCCCAGTCGCCCGGCTCGGCGGCGGGCGGCTCCGCGGCCGGCGCCTCGACCGGCCCGTCCGCAGCCGGCGCCTCGTCGGCGCGCTCAAGCAGCGGGTTGCGCTCCAACTCGTTTTCGATGAAGGCGGCGAGCTCGACGCTCGGCATTTGCAACAGCTTGATCGCCTGCAACAATTGCGGCGTCAGGACCATCGATTGGCCTTGCCGCATCGCCAGCTTGTTCGCCAGAGCCATAGGAGGTCGCCAACTCGCCTTTCTTACTACGCCTCGCGACGCCGCAGGTGTTGGCGGCTCGTTTCTTGCTTATAACACGCAACCGCGCGTCGAACACAAGACCCGACGCCCTCCGGCGGTCCAACTTGGGGAGGTCTGCCCTACCGTGCGGCGATTTGTCTCCTGGCGGCGATAAAGCGGCGAGGCGGGCGCGCTTTGGTCGCGCCGCCGACCGCCGTCGGACAATATAAAGACTTACTTATATCTTTATTGCGCTGTTTCCGGCGATTTGGTAAGGCGTGCGCGACCCAACCGTCGAGGTTCCCGATCATGAATAAGCACGCCGCCGACTACGCCGTCGCCGACATCGGCTTGGCCGCCTTCGGCCGCAAGGAAATCGCCATCGCCGAAACCGAGATGCCGGGGCTGATGGCGACCCGCGCCGAATACGCCGCGGCTGAGCCGTTGAAGGGCGCGCGCGTCGCCGGCTCGCTGCACATGACCATCCAGACCGCGGTGCTGATCGAGACCCTGAAGGCGCTGGGCGCCGACGTGCGCTGGGCCTCGTGCAACATCTATTCGACCCAGGACCACGCCGCCGCGGCGATCGCGGCGGGCGGCACGCCGGTGTTCGCGATCAAGGGCGAGAGCCTGACCGACTATTGGGACTACACCCACCGCATCTTCGAATGGGCCGACGGCGGCTGCCCGAACATGATCCTCGACGACGGCGGCGACGCGACGCTGCTCATCCACCTCGGCGTGCGCGCCGAGAAGGGCGACGTCGCCTTTCTCGACCAGCCCGGCTCGGAGGAAGAGGAGGTGCTGTTCGCGGCGATCAAGCGGCGGCTGAAGGCGAAACCCGGCTGGTACGCCGCGAACGCCGCGGCGATCCGCGGCGTCACCGAGGAGACCACCACCGGCGTCCACCGGCTCTACGCGATGGCGAAGGAAGGCCGGCTATTGTGGCCGGCGTTCAACGTCAACGACAGCGTCACCAAGTCGAAGTTCGACAACCTCTACGGCTGCCG
>CAZKHF010000157.1:0-7168 GCA_964552445.1 uncultured Bradyrhizobium sp.
GGCCGCCTCCGGCGCCTATATCGCCGCGCTCGGCGCCGACCGCATCGTCGCGCGCAGCAATTCGCTCGTCGGCTCGATCGGCGTGCTGGTCGAATACCCCAACCTCTCCGGGTTGATGGACAAGGTCGGAGTCAAGCTCGAGTCGATCAAATCGTCGCCGTTGAAGGCGGCGCCCAATGGCCTCGAGCCGACCAGCGAGGAGGCGCGCGCGGCGATGGCCGCGCTGGTCGCCGACTCGTTCTCCTGGTTCAAGGCGTTGGTCAAGGAACGCCGCGGCTTGAGCGACGACGAGCTGGCGAAGGTCGCCGACGGACGCGTGTTCACCGGCCGCCAGGGCGCGGCGCTGAAGCTCGTCGACGCGATCGGCGGCGAACGCGAGGCGATCAAGTGGCTGGAGAGCGAGAAAGGCGTGGCCAAGGACTTGCCGGTGCGCGACTGGAGCGCGACCGGAGGTTTCGCCGGCTTCAAGATCGCCAGCCTCGCCGCGTCGGCTGCGGAGGCTTTCGGCTTGTCGCCGCTGGCGAACGCGCTGAGGCGCGACGGCGCTCCGGTTGACGGATTGGTCTCGATTTGGCAACTGTCTGGGGGGGATTGACGCGCGCGCGGAGGCGAACACGCGCGGGCGTCGTTTTGAGGGGCGTCTCCTTTGATCAAATCCGAATTGGTGCAGCGCATGGCGGCGCGCAATCCGCACCTTTATCAACGCGACATCGAACACATCGTCGACGCTATCCTCGGCGAGATCACTGACGCTCTGGCGCGCGGCGAGCGCGTCGAGCTGCGCGGCTTCGGCGCCTTCTCCACCAAGCAGCGCCAAGCGCGCGTCGGACGCAACCCGCGCACCGGCGACAAGGTGCCGGTGATGGAGAAACTGGTGCCGTTCTTCAAGACCGGCAAGGAGATGCGCGAGCGCCTGAACGGCAAGCTCGGCGCCTGAGACGCGAGCGAATCCGTCAGGTTTGCGCGGCCGGCGCTTTCGCGTCATTGTCGCGCCGCGCGTCGTCGTCGCGCGAGAAGGACGCCGCTCTTGTCCATGGTTCGCTTCCTCAAGCTCCTCCTCATCGCGGCGCTGGCGATCGTCTTCCTCGCCTTCGCCTTCGCCAACCGGCATCTGGTCACGGTGTCGTTCGATCCCTTCGCCTCGAGCGACGCGCCCGCGTTCGCCGTCGAGACGCCGCTGTTCGTGGCGCTGATCGGCGCGATCATGATCGGCGTCGTCGCGGGAAGCGCGGCGACCTGGATCGCTCAAGGCAGGCATCGCCGCGCCGCGCGGCGCTGGCGCGCCGAGGCGGAGGCGGCTAAGACGCAGGCGCCGCCCCCGCGCGGCTGAGGAAAGCGCGGCCGGCATGCGTCATTTCACCGCACCTCAGGTCGACGCCGCGCTCGATTTTCCTTCATTGATCGACGCTTTGGCGGAAGCGTTCCGCGGCGGCTTCGTCGCCCCGCCGCGCGCGAGCTACGAGATCGCACGCGGCGGCGAGCCCACAGCGACGACCCTGTGGATGCCCGCCTGGACGACGCCGGGCGCCGCGGGCGGCGATTTCCTCGGCGCGAAGATCGTCAACGTCTTCCCCGGCAATTCGGCGCGCGGCGCGCCGGCGGTCAGCGGGCTCTACCTGTTGCAGTCCGGCCTCACCGGCGAGCCGCTGGCGACCCTCGACGGAACCCGCCTGACGCTGTGGCGAACCGCCGCCGCCTCGGCGCTGGCGGCGAGCCGTCTTGCGCGCGCCGACGCCCGACGCCTGTTGATCGTCGGCGCCGGGGCGCTGGCGCCCTTCCTCGTCCGCGCCCACGCCAGCCAGCGCGAGATCGAGCGCGTCGCGGTGTGGAACCATCGCCCGGAGCGCGCCCGTCGGCTCGCCGAGACGCTCGCCGCCGAAGGCTTTCGCGCGCGCGCCGCCGAGCATCTGCAAGAGGCGGTGGGAGAAGCCGACATCGTCTCCTGCGCGACGCTGTCGCAGGCGCCTCTGGTGCTCGGCGGCTGGCTCAAGCCCGGCCAGCACCTCGACCTGGTCGGCGCCTTCACCATGCGGATGCGCGAGGCCGACGACGCGGCGCTGGCGCGCGCGCGCGTGTTCGTCGACTGCGACGACGCGCTGAGCGAGGGCGGCGACGTCGCGCTCGGCTTGATCAGCGGGGCGATCGCCCGCGCCGACGTGGTCGGCGACCTCGCCGCGCTCTGCCGCGGCGCGCCCGGCCGCACGGCGCCCCACGAGATCACCCTGTTCAAGTCGGTCGGCGCGGCGATCGAAGACCTCGCCGCGGCGATGCTGGCGTGGCGGAAGACCGCGACCGCCGCCGCGCCGCAGCGCGGGTGACGCCCGGCCGGCGGCCGCTGCGCGCGCGGGCGGCGGAGACGGCTGGTTTCCAGCCCGCCGCGTCGACCAGCGCGGCGCAACCGAGACAGGGGCGGGACGATGAGCACTGAGACAGAGACGACCGAGATTGAACACGCGCGCAGGTTTCACCTGCCGCACGCGCATCTCGAGTCGCCGTTCGGCGGCGACTGGTTCGGCCTGAAGGCGGAGGGGTTCGCCCGCTTCTTCGGCACCCCGACGTTCCTCATCGCGCAGACGGCGATGGTCGCCGTGTGGATCTGGGTCAACCTGGCGGGCTTCACCCAGTTCGACGTCTACCCCTTCATTCTGCTCAATCTCGCCTTCTCGCTGCAGGCCGCCTACGCCGCGCCGCTGATCCTGCTCGCCCAGACCCGCCAGGCCGACCGCGACAAGGTCCACTCGATCGCCGACGCCCAGCATCGTGAGGACCTGCACCGCATCGACCAGATGCAGCAGGAGCAGGTGCGCGAGCAGGCGGCGCTGCTGGTCGACATGCTCAAGCAGAACACCGAGCTGACCGAGAACGTCAGGAGCCTGCTGGGCCAGAACACCGAGCTCACCGAGACGGTGAAGCAGCTCGCCGAGCGCATCGAGGCGATGACCGCCGACGTATGCGGCCGCTTGGGATCGCCCGCGGCCGGCTGAGGCCGACCTGCCCGTCGGGCGCCGGATCGGCGGCGTCGCGTCTCGATCCCTTTGACTCCGCGGCCGCTATGCCCGAAACAGGCGCATGGCTTCCGTCGTCAAGATCTGCGGCTTGTCGACCGCGCCGACGCTCGAAGCGGCGCTCAGCGCGGGCGCCGACCTCGTCGGCCTGGTGTTTTTCGGCAGGAGCCCGCGCTTCGTCCCGCCCGAGCGCGCGCGCGAGCTCGCGGCGCAGGCCCGCGGGCGGGCGAAGCTGGTGGCGCTCGCGGTCGACGCCGACGACGCGGCGCTCGCCGCGATCGTCACCGCGGCGAAGCCGGACTATCTGCAATTGCACGGCTGCGAAAGCCCGGCCCGCGTCGAAGCGATCCGGCGCGCGTTCGGCGTCGCGGTGATCAAGGCGATCGGCGTCGCCGAGGCCGCCGACCTCAAACGGGCCGACGAATACCGCGACGCCGCCGATTGGCTGCTCGTCGACGCCAAGCCGCCGAAAGGCGCCGTCCTGCCGGGCGGCAACGGCCTCGCCTTCGACTGGCGGCTGGCGCGCGGCTTCGCGCCGGGCAAGCCGTGGCTGTTGTCGGGCGGGCTCGACGCCGCCAACGTCGGCGAAGCGATCGCGCTTTCCGACGCGCCCGGCGTCGACGTCTCCTCGGGGGTCGAGCGCGCCCCCGGCGTCAAGGACGAGGATAAGATCAAGGCGTTCGTCGCCGCCGCCCGCGCCGCCTTCGCGCGCCAGGCGGAAACAAGGAGCCCCGCGTGAGCAAGCTCGACCAGCCCAATTCGTTCCGCAACGGCCCCGACGAGCGCGGCCATTTCGGCCTCTACGGCGGCCGCTTCGTCGCCGAGACGCTGATGCCGCTGGTGCTGTCGCTGGAGCAAGCCTACGCCGCCGCCAAAGCCGACCCGAGCTTCAAGGCCGAGCTCGACGGCCTGCTCAAGCATTACGCCGGCCGCCCGAGTCCGCTCTATTTCGCCGAGCGGCTGACCGAGCGTCTCGGCGGCGCGAAGATCTATTTCAAGCGCGAGGAGCTCAACCACACCGGCGCGCACAAGATCAACAACGTGCTCGGCCAGATCCTGCTGGCGCGCCGCATGGGCAAGACGCGCATCATCGCCGAGACCGGCGCCGGCCAGCACGGCGTCGCCACCGCCACCGCCTGCGCGCGCTTCGGCCTGAAATGCGTGGTCTACATGGGCGCGGTCGACATCGAGCGGCAGAAGCCCAACGTCTTCCGCATGAAGCTGCTCGGCGCGGAGGTGCGCCCGGTGCAAGCGGGCGCGCGCACGCTGAAAGACGCGATGAACGAGGCGCTGCGCGACTGGGTGACCAACGTCGCCGACACGTTCTACTGCATCGGCACGGTCGCCGGCCCCCACCCCTACCCGGCGATGGTGCGCGACTTCCAGTGCGTGATCGGCGACGAGACGCGCGCGCAGATGCGGGAGATGGAAGGCCGCCTGCCCGACTCGCTCATCGCCTGCATCGGCGGCGGCTCCAACGCCATCGGCCTCTTCCATCCCTTCCTCGACGATGCGAGCGTCGAGATGTACGGCGTCGAGGCGGCGGGCTACGGGCTCGACGTCCCCGACGGCCATGCGGCGTCGCTCGCCGGCGGCCGGCCTGGCGTGCTGCACGGCAACCGCACCTATCTGTTGATGAACGGCGACGGCCAGATCAACGAGGGCCATTCGATCTCCGCCGGCCTCGACTACCCCGGCGTCGGTCCCGAGCACGCGTGGCTGAAGGAGACCGGCCGCGTGACCTATCTTTCGGCCACCGACGAGGAGACGCTCGCCGCCTTCCAGCTTTGCTCCCAGCTCGAGGGGATCATCCCCGCGCTCGAGCCCGCCCACGCGCTCGCCAAGGCGATCGAGCTCGCGCCGAAGAAGCCGAAAGATCACTTAATGGTGATCTGCCTGTCCGGCCGCGGCGACAAGGACGTATTCGCGGTCGCCGACTATCTCGGCGGGATGTAGCGTCGCGCGCAACTTTGGCGTCACGCGCGAATGGCGCGAGATTAGGCGCCTGCGCAAGAACAAACGGCTCGACGCGCGGGCGCGCCGTTTGCGCCGCCGCCGCCTTTCCGATACCTAATCGGCTGGCGGCGCGCCACCCGGCGCGTCGGGGGCGATCGACGCCATGACGGCGCCAGTTTTCGTCAGTCATTCCTCGAAAGACTTGGCGCGCGTGCGGACGCTCGTCGCGGCGCTGGAGGCGCGCGGCGTCGCCTGCTGGCTTTCCGAGCGCGACATCGCCGCGGGCGACAATTACGGCGACGCGATCGTCGACGCCATCGAACGCGCGCCGGCGATGCTGTTGGTCTTTTCGCAAAACGCCAACGATTCCGACGAGATCAAGAAAGAGGTGGCGCTCGCCAGCCAGCGCCGCATCACCGTCGCGCCGGTGCGCATCGAGGACGCCCAGCCGAGCAAAGCGTTCCGCTACGAGCTGGCGACGCGCAATTGGATCGATCTCTTCCCCGACTGGGAAGCCGGCGTCGCCAAGGTGCGCGAGCGGCTGGCGTCGATCGTCGGCGCGGCGGCGCAAGAGCCGACGGCCGCGCCGCTCCCCAAGCCCGCCCCGATTCCCTCGCCGCGGCCCTCTCCGGCGCCGGCGCCGCGCGGCGTCCTCGTCGTCGCGGCGGGAGCGGGGGCGGCGATCTTGGTCGCCGGCGCGGTCCTGTGGTTCATGACCCGGCCTCCGCCGCCGGCCCCCTCGCCGACGACCCCGACCGCCGCAGCGACCCAGCCCGCCGCCGCGACGCCCGCCGCGTCGGGCGCGCCGACCCCGCCGGCCGCGACCGCGACGATCACTGCGACGATCGTCGCTGGCCCGACGCAATCTGCCGCTACGCCGGTCGTCGCGCCGACCCAGCCCGCCCCCGCGACGATCGTCGCCGCCTCCACGCAATCGCCCTCTGCGACCCCGGCCCCCGCGCCGACCCAAACCGCCCCTACGACAATCGCCGCCGCCCCAACCCAGCCGGCTCTTGCGACCCCCGTCGCCGCGCCGACGCAACCCGCCGCCGCGCCGGCCGCTAAGCCAGCCCCGTCGGTCTCCGTCGGCCCGGCGCCGACGATCGCGGCGAACGATCCCGGCGGCGAAGTCTTCAAGGAATGCGACCAATGTCCGGAATTGGTCGTCGTCCCGGCCGGCAAGGCGATGCTCGGCTCGCCGGTCGGCGAAAGCGGGCGGCAGACGACGGAGATGTCGCCCCACCAAGTCGAATTGGCCAAGCCGTTCGCCGTCGGCCGCGCGGCCGTCACCTTCGACGAATGGGACGCCTGTCTCGCCGAGGGCGGCTGCGGCAATTGGCGGCCGGGCGACTACGGCTTCGGCCGCGGCGGCCGGCCGGTCATCTTCGTCTCGTGGAATGACGCGCAGGGCTACGTCGATTGGCTGAAGCGCAAGACCGGCCAGCCTTACCGCCTGCTCAGCGAGGCGGAGTGGGAATACGCCGCGCGCGGCTGCGCCGACCTCAAATGCCCTTACGCGCCCTTCTGGTTCGGTGCGATCACGCCGGAAGCCGCGGTCTACGATTGGCGCTATTCCTATCAGGGCAGCCCCAAGAGCGCCGCCGCCCTGAAGACGGCGCCCGCCGACGGCGGCAAGCCGAATCCGTTTGGGCTTTACAACATCCTCGGCAATGTGCGGCAATGGACCGCCGACTGCTGGAACGCGACGCCTTCGTCGGCGCCTTCGAACGGCGCGCCGGTCACGTCCGGCGACTGCACGGCGCGCGCGACGCGCGGCGGTTCGTGGGACGACAAGCCGGCGGAGCTGCGAGCCGCCGCGCGGTCGTGGGAAAGCGCCGACGAGCGCTCGCCCTATGTCGGGTTTCGCGTCGCGAGGCCGCTCGCGCCGTGACGGGTTCGATCCGCGAACGACATGAGGTCCGCCATGACGATGCGAGCAGGAGATAGGGTCGGAACGGCGCCTCGGCTGCTCCTCGGCCTCGCGCTCGCCATCGCCGCGTTGCTGGCTCTCGGCGCCGTCGAGGCCAACGCCGCCGACGCGCCGACGCGCCACGCCTTCGTGCTCGGCGTGCAGCGCTACGCCGACCGCAACATCCAGAGCCTGACGCGCTCCGACAACGACGCCGCCGACGTCGCCAGCGACCTCGAGCAGCTCGGTTTCGACAAGAAGAACATCACGCTGGCGACCGATCTGGTCGCCAAGGCGG
>CAZKHF010000158.1:0-7161 GCA_964552445.1 uncultured Bradyrhizobium sp.
ACGAACTGGACGCCCTTGACGACGCGGCCGTCCTTGACGTCGAGGCAGGGGATGATGCGGGACTTGAGCATTACTCGGCGGCGTTCGACAGGGACGGGCGTTTCAAGTCGTCCCAAAAATATCCTGGCATCCGGCCAGAGTAGTCGGAATGGGTCACATCCGTCAGGAAAAACAGACGGGATCCGGAGAACTTCAGGAATCGATCCGAGATTTCCGAGACGGGAAGCTTGCTCTGGAGAAAACAGACGTGACCGTCGAGCGCATACATTTTCGCTCCGGCGTCGAGTGAGTCGACGAACGCGCGAAGATCGATCTCTTCGCCATTGCCGTCGTCGAACACGAGCAGGTGTCGCTTCATGGCTGTTCCTCTTTCGGGACGCCGGCGGTTCCGCTTTCCAAGCGCGCAATCTCCGCAGTCGCTTGGAGGATTTCGGGCGTGGCCCCGTGCTTGAAGGCGATGAGCATGGCGTGCCGCCGAAGGCGATATTCCTCTGACTGCAGCATATCAGGATACCAAAATAGAAGCAGGAAGTAGGCGATTATCGCGGCTATCGGCGGCAGAACGCCCACGGCGAACAACGCCGCGCGCAGGCCGGCGTTGTCAGTCAGGACCGAGAGCACCAACGCCGGAATTGTGACGAGGCCCGCCAACCAGAGCAAAGGATTAATTCCCGTGCGAGTGACCCGCACCGTTTCGATGCGAGACGTCGCAGCTCTGATGAGGCGATCCAATGTCATGAGCCGCCTCCGGTTTCGACTGCTTGCTGCCCCTCTCGGATCAGCGCCAACGCCGCGCGCGGGTCGAGCCTTCCGTCGTACAGCGCGCGGCCGACGATCGCGCCGGCGAGGCGCGCGCAATCGGGCTCCAGCAAGCGTTTGACGTCCTCGATCGAGGCGAGCCCGCCGGAGGCGACCACCGGAATGGCGACGGCTTGCGCGAGCGCCACCGTGGCGGCGAGATTGAGCCCCTGCTGCACGCCGTCGCGGCTGATGTCGGTGTAGATCAAGGCGGCGACGCCGGCGTCCTCGAAGCGGCGGCCGAGGTCGATCGCCGAGACGTTCGAAGTCCTGGCCCAGCCGGCGACCGCGACGCGGCCGTCGCGCGCGTCGACGCCGACGGCGATGCGCCCGGGATGGCGGCGCGCCGCCTCGCGCACGAAGCCGGGGTCCTCGACCGCCGCGGTGCCGATCACCACGCGCGCCACGCCCTTCTCCAGCCAGCCGTCGACGGTCTTCATGTCGCGCACGCCGCCGCCGAGCTGCACCTTGACGCTGACGCTCGCCAACACGCTTTCGACCGCCGCGGCGTTGATCGGCCGGCCGGCGAAGGCGCCGTCGAGATCGACGACGTGCAGCCAGTCGAAGCCGTGGGCGACGAAGGCCAGCGCCTGGGCGGGCGGGTCGCGGTTAAACACCGTCGCTTGCGTCATGTCGCCGCGGATCAGGCGCACGCAATGGCCGCCTTTGAGATCGATGGCGGGAAACAGGATCACGGGCGCCACTTGAGGAAATTGGCGATCAACGCCAGGCCGAGCTTCTGGCTCTTCTCGGGATGGAACTGCACGCCGACGAGGTTGTCGCGCGCGACCATGGCGGTGACCGGCCCGCCGTAGTCGGCGGTCGCGACGACCTCGGCCGGATCGCTCGCGTAGAGCTGGAAGGAGTGGACGAAATAGGCGTGCAGGCCGCCGTCGCCGACCGCGATTCCCTCGAGCAGCGGGTGCGCGCGCTTCACTTCAAGCGTGTTCCAGCCCATGTGGGGGATCTTCAGGCCGGGATCGGCGGGGACGATCGGCGAGACGTCGCCGGGAATCCAATTGAGGCCCTGGGTGGTCTCGTATTCGAGGCCGCGCGTCGCCATAAGCTGCATGCCGACGCAGATGCCGAGGAACGGCCGGCCGCGGCGGCGGACAGACTCCTCGAGCGTCTCGACCATGCCGGGAACCGCGTCGAGCCCGCGGCGGCAGTCGGCGAAGGCGCCGACGCCCGGCAGCACGACGTGATCGGCGGCGGCGACCTCCTCGGGGCGGCCGGTCACCTTGATCGCGTCGGCGAGGCCCGCCTCGCGCGCGGCGCGCTCGAACGCCTTGTGGGCCGAATGAAGATTGCCCGAGCCGTAATCGACGATCGCGACGCTCATCTCAGCCGCCCGCCTCCGGGAAAAGTCCAAGCACCTGCGGCGGCCGCGCGGCCGACGGCGCGGGCGCGGGCGCGGGCCCGCGCGTCGGCGCCGGTTGCGCGAGGGCGCGGGCGAAGAACGCGCGTTCGGCGGTCGCCGCGTCGGCGGCGCACACGACGTCGGCGAGCGGATCGCCGCCACGGGCGAGCGCGGCGCCCTCGAAGGCGCGCGCCTCCAGCCCAAGATAGAACGCGCTCAGAACGTAGAGCCACAGCGCCGCCTCCGAGCCGATGAGGCGGAATGCGACGGCGGCGCCGACAATTGCGGCGCCGAGCAGCCATAACCCCAGCGGCCGCCACAGCCGGTGAGCGGCGAGCCACAGCGGCCCGAAGACGGTCGCCGTCCGGCAATAGCCGAGCCGGAGGAAACGCGCGCGCTCCAACGCGTTCGCCGGCTCCGCTTCGCCGGCCGGGCAGTGCACCGCGTAGATCGCCATGGATTCGTCGCCCTCGATTTTGGAGGGGCTCCTCACGCCCGCCGCTTCACAACGCGCCCTTGGTCGAGGGGACGCGCGCGGCCTGCCGCGGATCAATTGCAAGCGCGGCGCCAAGCGCGCGCGCGACGCCCTTAAAGCACGATTCGGCGATGTGGTGGCTGTTGGCCCCATAGAGCGTCTCGACGTGCAGCGTCAACCCGGCGTTGAGGCTTAACGCCTGGAAGAACTCGCGCGCCAGCTCCGTGTCGAAGGCGCCGATCTTCGCCGTCGGGAAGACGACGCGGAAGGTCAGATGCGGCCGGCCCGAAACGTCGACGGCGACGCGCGTCAGCGCCTCGTCCATCGGCAACAGGCAATCGGCGAAGCGGGTCAGGCCGCGCTTGTCGCCGAGCGCCGCGCGCAAAGCCTGGCCGAGCGCGATGCCGACGTCCTCGACGGTGTGGTGGTCGTCGACATGGCGGTCGCCTTCGGCGTGGATGGTCATGTCGATCAGCGAATGGCGCGCGAGCTGCTCGAGCATATGGTCGAAGAATCCGACGCCGGTCTTGACGTCGGCCACGCCCGAGCCGTCGAGATCGACCGCGACCTCGACCGCGGTTTCGTTGGTCTTGCGCGTAACGGCGCCCTTGCGCATGGTTTGCCCTTCGAGCGGCCAGGAATTGGACGTGGGTTTAGCAAGCCCAGCGCCGATTGGCCACCTTGACGCGACAAAAGCGCGCGCGCCGCTTGACAGGGCCGCGGCGCGGCGCGATTTTCCCGCCGATAAATCTGGTCTGAATGGCGAAACGCATGCCGCGTCGCGTGTGGTCGGTTCAGGACGGCAAGGCCCGCTTCGGCGAGCTGATCGACAGCGCGGAGCGCGAGCCGCAGACGGTGACGAAGCACGGCAAGCCCGCCGCGGTGGTGGTGGCGGCGGACGAATATGAGCGGCTGCGTCGGCTCGAGCGGCTGAAGACGCCGAGCTTCGCCGAAACGCTGCTCGCCGCGCCTCAAGGCGACGTCGTCATCCCGCGCGGCAAGGCGACGCCGCGCGACGTCGAATTCTGATGTTCCTCGTCGACACGAATGTGGTGTCCGCGCTGACCCAGCGCCGTCGCGACGCCAACGTCGAAGCCTGGTTCGCGCGCCGGCGCTACGGCGAGGTTTTCGTCAGCGTCGTGAGCGTGGGCGAGATCGCGCGTGAGATCGCCTTGCGGCGCGCCGCCGATCCTGACTTCGCGGCGCGGCTCGCGGCGTGGCTCAGTCGGATGCTGATGGTCCACGGCGACCGCGTTCTTCCCTTGGACGCACCGACGGCGCGCCGCTGGGGCGCGCTTTGCGCCGCCTTGGGGCGCGACGGCGCCGAGCTGCAGATCGCCGCGACGGCGCTTCAGCACGGGTTGACCGTGGCGACGCGCGACGTCGCCCACTTCGCGCCGACCGGCGTCTCGGTGGTCGATCCGTTCGATCCGGCGGCGGTCTGAGAGCGCGTCCGCGCGCAATTACGGCGACGGCTTGCGAAAGCGCCAATTAGACTGCGCGCTAAGGCGTCTCATCGCGCTACGCGGCCCAATTGGAGATTCCGTAAGTTGTTATCGTGATCGCCGTAATCGCGTAATCCGCAATCCCAATCCACGATCTCGAAGGGGTCTCGGGCAAATGTCCGCAGGCCGGCGAAGCCACGCCCCGGCCTGAGCGCGCTTGCGGGCGACCGCGCCCAGACGTAGAATGTCAGAAATCTAACAGTACGATTTCAAACGAAAGACGATGAACGAATCCGCCTCTAGCGCTTTGCTCGACCAGAGCATCGCCGCCTTCATGCGGTGCTTTTTCGTGCACCTCAATCCGATTCTGCACCGCACCCGGTACGGCGGCCGCAGCTATTCGGAATACGAGATCATCGTGGCGATGGCGCTTCACGTCGTCGGTCCGACGCGCCCAAGCAGCCTCAGCCGCGGCCTCAGCATCGAGAAAGGGACGATGACGTCGGTCCTTCGCCGGCTGAGGGACTTGCGGCTCGTCGAGCGGCGCGACGTTCCCGGCGACGAGCGCAGCTATCTGGTGGCGCTGACGCCAGCGGGACGCGACTTCGTCCGGCATCTGGAGGAGCAGCGACGTCGCGGCTTCGAGCGGCTGTTCGGCGCCATGGCGCCGGACGACGCCGCCGTCGCCGCCAAAGGCGTCGACTTGATCACCCGCTACTTGAAAAAAATGGAGGAGGAGAATGGCATGGGGCCTCAGACGCCAAGTTGAGAGCCATGATTGGCGTCTTTCGGCGAGCGAAGAGGACCGGCGCGAATACGACGCCTTCGGTCCCTGGATCTACGATATCAAGGCCGAGCGCGACATCCCGAAGCGGTTCCGCGCCGTCTGCGAGCGCCATCGCGACGCCCGCTTTCTGCTGAAGGTGCCGCGCGGCGTCGATCGGCGGGACGCCCATCCAGGCATGGACCTCTATGTCGCAATGCTCGCCGTGCACGATCACGGCGCCAGCCTGATGCGTCTGACCGGCGAAGACGTGGCCACACAAGATATCATCTGGGACGAGCTCGCCGCGCTCGAGAGCTACGTCAATCTCCTGATCGGCCGTTGGACGCTCATGCTGCGCGACGGCGGCGCATTCGTCGTCGACTACAACGCCGTGTCCTCGGGCCTGATGGACAAAGTGACCGAGTTCGTCCGCTCGCGCTGGATCCTCCGCGGCGAAGCGCCGCGCGCCGTCGAGCCGGACCCGGTCGTCGACGTCGCCGACCACTATTTCAGTAACGAACTCTACGTGAAGCGGCGCAGCGGACCGCAGCCCGTCGCGCCGATCCACGTCGAGCCGAAAAACCGCCTCTGCCGCGACGAGGCGAACCGCCGCCGCCTTTCGACCGGCGTGATGTTCCTCGACGCGCCCGACGAGCTCATCATCGTCAATCGCGGCAAGCCGACGCGCCGCTTCTTCGAGACGCGCTGCGCCAGGAACTGCATTTTCGTCCCCTACGCCGGGCTGACGTCTTTCACGCTCGCGTCCCCGCCGGCCGACCGGCCGGCGCGGTTTCACGAGCTGACGCTGCGGCTCGACAAGCAGGTCATTCGCCAGTTCTGCCTCCTCGCCCCCGAGCGGGTGCTGGCGCGACTGGCGGCGCACGGCGCGCCACGCTCGGCCCCGACGGCGCCGACCTGCAGATCGCGGCGACGGCGCTTCAGCGCAGACTGACCGTCGCCACGCGCGACGGCGCGATGGTCGACCAGTAAATCGGTGACAGTTTACGAAATCCCGAATTAGATTGCGCGCTGAAGCGTCTCGTCGCGCTGCGCGGCCCAATTGGGGATTCCGTAAGCTGTCGCCTTAAGCCTGGCCGGGACAAGCCCGGCCATGACGGAAAGAGGCGCCCTGCTACACCCTCACCGGCCTCTCGGGGAACGACAACTGCTCTTTCGCGCGCCATTCCGCCGAGACGTAATTGAGGATCACCGAGCGGCGCACGCCCTCGATTGGGCGCTTCTCGAAGCCGTGCCAGGTGTCGTCGCCGGGCACGAAGATCATCGCCGCGCCGCGCTTGAACGGGGAGACGCCGTAGTGGCGCGTCTTGTCCCAGTAGATGTCGGTGCCGAGCTTGTCGTGGCCGGGGCCGTCGGAGAGATAGATCAGGCAGGTGAACTTCTTCACCCCGAGGTCGGTGTGCGGCTCGAGCCAGAAGCCGTCGACGTCCTGCGCGTATTCGAGGCGCAGGAAGGTTCCCTCGATCGGCGCGGCGAAGGCGTCGCGGACCACGCGCGCGACCCGCGACGATTGCAGCGCCTCGGCGACCGCCGCCATGACGGGAAAGCGCGCCGACGCCGCGGCGTCGAAATAGCTGCGCGTGTCGTTGTGCAGCTCGCGCCGGCCGGACACGCCGTCGAGCGTCGGCGCGGCGAACGGCAACGTGGCGAGCGCGTCGGCGACGTCGGCCGGGAAGACGTTCTCCAGCAAATGATGGCGATAGGGTTCGTCGAAGCTCGCGCGGCGGGCGACCGCGGCGGCGAAGGCTTCGACGACGCGCGCCGCCGGCGCGCTCAGGCTCTCGGCCGCGAGGCCGCCGACGTTCTGGACTGACATGGCGTTCGCCTCTCCCGTTGAGGTTTGCGCGGGTTGCGACGGCGCTCAGCTCATGCCGAGCGCCGACAGGTAGAGGTCGAGGATCTCCTCTTCCTCGCGCCGTTTGTCGCGATCCTGCTTGCGGATCGACACGATCTTGCGGAGCACCTTGGCGTCGAAGCCGTTGCCCTTGGCCTCGGCGTAGACGTCGCGAATATCGTCGCTGAGCGCCTTTTTCTCCTCTTCGAGCCGCTCGATGCGCTCGATGAAGGCGCGCAAATGCGCCGCGTTGACCTCCGGCGTATTCTTGGCGACGTCGCTATCGCTCATAATCGCAATCCCTGATGTGAAATGATCGGAATCGAGGCGACAAGCCATGGCGGCGCGCGCGCGCCGCGTCAAGCGCCTCGGCGCAGCCGCCCGGCGTCGGCGGCGCGGCTTCCCCAGTTCTGCGGCCTCCGCGCCTCGATCGGCGCGATCAGCGGCGCGAAGATTCGCGCCAGC
>CAZKHF010000159.1:0-3147 GCA_964552445.1 uncultured Bradyrhizobium sp.
CGTCGCCGACCTCGAGGCGATCGCCGACGTCGCCCGGCGGGCGAAGGTTCCCCTGATCGTCGACAACACCCTCGCCACGCCCTACCTCGCGCGCCCGATCGAGCATGGCGCAGACGTCGTCGTCCATTCGGCGACGAAGCTTATCGGCGGCCATGGCGAGTCGCTCGGCGGGATCATCGTCGACGGCGGCGCCTTCGAATGGGCGGGCGACGCGCGCTATCCCATGCTGTCTGCGCCGCGGCCCGAATACGGCGGCGTGACGCTCGCCGAGAGCTTCGGCAATTTCGCCTTCTCCGTCGCCTGCCGCGCGCTGGGCTTGCGCGACCTTGGCCCGGCGATCTCGCCGTTCAGCGCGTTCCTGGTTCTGTCGGGGATCGAGACGCTGGCGCTGCGCATGCAGCGCCATTGTGACAGCGCGCTGGCGATCGCCGAGCGCCTGGCGGCGCACCCGGCGGCGAGCTGGGTCTGCTACGCCGGCCTGCCCGGCGGCCCGCGCCATGAGCTGGCGCGGCGCTATTGCCCGAAGGGCGCCGGCGGCGCGCTCACCTTCGGCCTCAAGGGCGGCTACGCGGCGGGCGCGGCGCTGACCCGCAAGCTGAAGCTGTTCTCCGACGTCGCCGAGCTCGGCGACGCGCGCTCGGTCGCCGTCCACCCCGCCTCGACCACCCATCGGCGGTTCAGCGACGAGCAGCGGCTCGCCGCCGGCGCCGGCCCCGACGCGGTGCGGCTGTCGATCGGCCTGGAGGACGTCGCCGACCTGATCGCCGATCTGGAGCAGGCGCTCGGCTGAGGCGACGCCTTCGCGCTACTCCTCGCCCAGCACGCCGCGCGCGGCGAGGCTCGCTTCCTGCGCGTAGCGGCGCGCGGCGAAGGCTTCGCTCAACGTGCCGAGCACCACGCCGCTGTCGCGCTCGACGACCGCGAGCGTGTCGGCCTGGGCGGCGTCGAAGATCGCCAGCGCCGAGCGCACGTCGACGTCGGGATGGAGGCTGGTGTCGGTTAGGCGCGCCAGCGCCGCGATGGGGCCGCCGTCGTCGCCCTCGGCCAGGCGGGCGGCGTGCGCTTCGTCGACCTGCACCAGCCCGCGGTAGCGTCCCTTGGCGTCGACGGCGACGACCACATGGGCGCTGCCGAGCGGATGGGCGTCACGAAACGCCCGCAAAGTCGCGTCGGCCGGCGTGGTCGGCGGCGCGCCGGCCATCAGCCGGCCAACCGTCAGCTCGCGCAGCCAGCCGACGTCCTGCGCGCCGCGGATCGATTCGCCGCGCAAGTGCAGCCGCCAGGTGGTGAACGAATAGCCGAAGGTGGCGCGCACCGCCAAGCTCGCGGCGATCGCGCCGGCGAGCACGCCGCCGGCCACGCCGAGGCTGCGGGTGCTCTCCAGCACCAGGAAGGTCATGGTCAGCGGCCCGCCGACCACCGCGACGCCGAGCGTGCCCATGCCCGCCATGACGCAGGCCATGGGGTCGATCGCCAGCCCCGGCCACGCCGCGGCGAGCATAAGCGCGTAGAGCTTGCCGAGCAGCGCGCCGGCGAACAGCGAGGCGAAGAACATGCCGCCGCGAAAGCCCGAGGCGAGCGAGACGAGGCTGGCGGCGAGCTTCAGCGCCAGCAACGTCGCTAGCGTCCCCATGGTCAGCGTCTCGGCGAAGTCGAGGCCGAGGGCGCCGTGGCCGGCGCCGAGCACCTGCGGCGTATAGAGCGCCGCCGCGCCGACGACGAGGCCGCCGATCGCCGGGCGGGCCCAGGCGGGCGCCGGGCTCGCCTTGAACACGCGCTCGAGCGCGGCGACGCCGCGCATCCAGCCGACGCCGATCGCCGCCGCCACCGGCCCGAGCAGCGCGAGCGCGAAATAGTGGGCGGGCGTCAGCGGCGCGGTGGTCGGCGCCACAATGACGTAAGGGGAGCCGATCAGCGCCTTGGTGGTCAGCGAGGCGGCGAGCGTCGCGGCGAAGATCGGCCCGGCGTTGGCGAGCGAGTAAGCGCCGACGATCAGCTCGGCGGCGTAGAAGGCGCCGGTCAACGGCGCGCCGAATGCGCCGGCGATCGCCCCGCCCGCGCCGCAGCCGACCAGCAGGCGCAAGTCCTGGCGGCGCAGCCGCAACGCCAGGCCGATGCGCGAGGCGATGGCGCCGCCGACCTGCGCATAGCCCGATTCCAGCCCGACCGACGCGCCCGAGCCGTTGGAGAGCACCGTTTGCGCGGCGAGCAGCGCGCTTTCGCCGAGCGCCATCCGTCCGCCGCGTAGCGCGTTGGCCTCGATCGGATCGACGGCGGGCCTGCGCTTCGCCGCGCGCCGCCAGCGCTCGGTCAGGCCGAGCGCGAGGCCGCCGAGCGTCGGCGTGAGCAAGGCGGCGAGCGGCGCGATGCGCGCCGCGGCGCTGAGCTTGGCGTCGAACGGAATGCCGAAGAACGCGACATGAGCGAGGTCGGCGAGCGCCGTCATCAGCGCGACGCCGCAGCCCGCCAGCGCGCCGACGAGGATCGCCACGGCGACCAGCGACATTTCGCTCGCGCGCGCGAGCGCCCTCAGCCGCGAGGCGAAAGCGAATGGGCGCGGCGCGGCGAAGCTCATGGGCGCCGGGGGGCGCGTCGCCGGGCGCGCTCGGCGTCGGCGCGGAAAGCCGCGATGAGAGCGCCGTCCCGCTTCCTCGCCGCCGTCGCCGTCCGCGGCTCGCGCATCGCCGCACCCCTCCCGCCCTGCGCCCCCGGGCGCGGCAAGACATAAGCGGTCGCGCTTCGCGCCGCAAATGGAAGCCGGCGCGAAGCGCGGCGCGAAAACCGCGCCGAAGAAGAATTCGTCATGTCGGCGCGCGCGCGCAAGCTGATCGGCGGCTTCATCCTCATCGGATTCATCGCGGTCTATGCGGCGGAAGACGCCAAGTATAGAGCGTAAATTTAAGATCAAAATTACGTTAAGCCGGGGGTCGGCGCCTGTCGCGCGCCGGCGCGGAGCGCTAGCTTGGGACTAGCGACGGCCAGCCGCGGGATGGCCCGCGCGCCGTCCAATCTTAAGGAGACGATCATGGGCGTCTCGATCAAGCGCAAGGCGGCCGGCATTCTCGCGGCGGCGGCGTTGGCCCTCGCGGCTTTCGCCATCCCCGCCCCCGCCTCGGCCGCGCACTTCATGCACGGCGGCGGCTTCGG
>CAZKHF010000159.1:3247-7130 GCA_964552445.1 uncultured Bradyrhizobium sp.
GGCGGCGGCTTCGGCCACGGCGGCGGTTTCGGGCGCGGCTTCGCCGGACACGGCGGGTTCGGTCCGAGATTCGGCGGCTTCGCCGGCCGGTATGGCGGGTTTGGGCCCCGCTACGGCTACCGTTGGCATGGTCATCCGCGCTACGGATACGGATGGTACGGCCGGCATCGCTACGGATGGTATGCGGGCTATCCCGTCTATGGCGGATGGGGCGGCTATTACCCGGACTACTATTGCAGCCCGTACTGGCTGATGATCAATCCGCTGCTCTGCCTGTGACCGGCGGGGTTTCGCAAGCGAAGCGCGCGGCCGCGGCTCTGGCCGCGCCGAGCGGCGCGCGTTGAACGCGCGTTGAACGCGCTCAGGCGACGTCGAGCCGCCGGCCGCGGTTCCACAGCAGCAACGGGGCGCCGGAGAGCAGCGTCTCCAGCGCCGCCGGGCTCTGCCAATTGCCGTTGGCCGAGACGCGCGGCAGCGCGGTGAGATGAGCGGCGTGTTGGCGAAACAACATGCCCGGGCGCGTCGTCACCGCCGCGGCGAAGCCCGCCTCGCGCGCGAGCGCGAATTCGCGCGCGCCGGCGCTCGTCCGATCGCCGACCGGATAGGCGAAGGCGTCGATCTTCGCGCCGAGCCGCGCCTCCAGCAGGGCTTTCGAGCGCGTCATTTCGGCGAGCGCGTCGGCGGCCGGCCATTTCGCCAGCATGCGATGGCTGAGCGAATGCGCGCCCGCCGCGACCAGCGGATGGCGGCTGAAGGCGGCGGCTTCGTCCCAGCTCATGAAGGTCGCTTCGGCGATCGCTTGGCCGTCGACGCCCGCCCGGCGCGCCAGCGCCGCCACCGCGTCGACCAGCTCCGCCTCCGGACGCGCGCGCAACGCCCAGTAGATCCGCTCGAAGGCGGCGGCCTTCTCCTTCGGCGCGCGCGTCGGCAGCTCGAGCGACACGCCGGCGCGATCGAGCGAGACGGCGTCGAGGCGGCGCAGCGATTCCTCGAGCTCAAGCCACCACGGCCGCGCCGTGCGTTCGATCAGGCCGACGCAAAAGAACACCGTGAACGGCGCGTCGCGGCGTTCGAGCGCCGGCAGCGCGAAATCGCGCGTGTCGCGATAGCCGTCGTCGAAGGTCAGCGCGGCGAAGCGCGGTCCGCCTTCGACGAGCCGCCGGCGCGCCTCGTCGAGCGTGACGATCTCGAAGCCCTCGCGGCGGACGATTTCGAGCGCCTGGTCGAGGAACTCGGGCGTGATCTCGAGCAGGCGGTTCGGCGCATAGCCGGGGGTCGGCGGCGCCCACGGCCGCACGCGATGAAAGGCGAGAATGACGCCGCAGCCGCGCGTCGCCCACGCCAGCGCCTTGTCGAGACGGCTCAAGCGGAAGGCGGCGAAGCCGGCGTCGATCACGGCTTTCTTCATGCTCATGGCGCGATCCTAATGCGCCAATGAAGAAGATTCCGTTCAAGCCGCTCGGTCGCGGCGGCTTTACGCTATGCGCGGGGAGGAAGCGGACGCGGCGCCGCTGTGGCCGGCGCGGGTCACGGCCCCGGCGCGGGCTCCGGCGCATCGAAGCTCGGCGGCGGCGCGCTGTTGAACAGCCGCGGGAACGGCGGCAGCTGCGCCAAGCCGGCGATGAAGCCGCCGTGCGGCTTGGTGTCCGCCACGGGCGCCGTCGCGGCTTCGCGGCGATCCTTGCCGCGCGCGCCCAGGTAGGCTTCGGCGACCTCGCGGTCGTCGTCGCCCGCGGCGGCGTAGTCCTTGGCGTGCAGCTCGCGGATCCAGTCGTCTTTCGCGCCCTGCGCGCCGTTCTTGGCGATGGTGAGCCACATCAGGCCGCGCGCGCGCTGGCGCGGCACGCCTTCGCCGACGAACAGCAGGTGGCCGAGCAGCGCCTGAGCGGCGTGATGGCCCTTGTCGGCGGCGAGCGCGAGCCAGCGCGCGGCGCGCATGTTGTCGCGCGACAAGCCCGCCGAGCCATCCATGTACATGCGCGCTAGGTTGTATTGGGCGTCCGAGTCGCCGAAATTGGTGGCGGCGTACTGGAACATCTCCAGCGCGCGCTCCGGATCGGGCTTGATCGCGCTGTTGGGAATGCCGTTGAGACAATACACCCCGACCGACACGAAGGCGTTCGAGATCGCCGCGATGTCAGGTCGGTCGGGTCCGTCCTCGTTGTAGCTTTCGACCAGTTGTTCGAAGTATTGGTAAGCTTTCACGTCATCGCGCGGCACGCCCTCCCCGCGCGCGTACATGCGCCCGAGCTTCCATTGGGCGAGCGGCTCGCCGCCGTCGGCGGCGTAGGTGAGCGCCTGCACCGAGGATTGCGTGTCGCCCGCCGCGAGATCGTGGACGCCCGCCCGCAACGCCTCCTCCACGGTGGCGAAGGTTTGCACCGGGATCTTGCCGGGATTGGCGGTCTTTTCGCCGTCGAAGGCGTAAGCGCCGATCGGACAAAGCCCAACGACGCCGAACGCCACGGCGAGAATGGCCAAGCTCCGGACCGGCCCACCGACGCATCCTCGTCGGGCGCCATAGATCTTGGCGAATGACAACGCGCGCATCAAAACCCCGACCTCGCCCGCCCCGCCCGGCGCCGCGATCCCCCGCCGCCTTCGCCGCGGGGCGTTCAGCTCTTTTTCCAGCTGAATGTGAGCCACGAAATAGCGCGGGGTTTATGGCGCAATCGGGGCACGATCCGGCTGAAATCCCGGCGGTTTCCACTTGGTCCAGGGATGTGGCGCCCTTGCAACGGCCGCGCCGCCGCGGAGGGCGGCGCGCGTCAGATGCGCTCCAGCCGGTCGCGGGCGGCCTCCATCTTGGCGATGCGCGCGAGCGAGGCTTCCCGCCGCTCGTGGTTCTCGGCGACGATCTCCTCCGGCGCGCGGGCGACGAAGTCGGCGTTGGCGAGCTTGGCGTCGACCTTGGCCACCTCGCCCTGCTCGCGGGCGATTTCCTTGGCGAGGCGGGCCCGCTCGGCGGCGACGTCAAGAATTCCCGCCACCGGCAAGGCGACCAGCGCGCCGCGAACGACGATCTGCAACGCGCCGACCGGCGCGGCCTCCGCGAAGCGGATTTCGGCGACCCGCGCGAGACGCTTGATCGTCTCCGACCAGCGGCGCGCGGTCGATTTCAGCGGCGCGCTCGCCTGAATCAGCGCCAGCGGCGGCAGCGCCGCCGGCGCAACGCCCATCTCGGAGCGCACGGAGCGGATCTCGGAGACGAGGTCGACCACCCAGCCGATTTCCTCCTCCGCCTCGCGGTCGACGGGAAAATCGGCGCTCGGCCAGGGCCCGAGCGCGAGAACGCCGACGCGCGGCGGCCCCGCCTCGCCCTTGATCGCCCACAGCTCCTCGGTCACGAAGGGCATGAAGGGGTGCAGCAGGCCGTAAGCGCAGTCGAGCACGTAGGCGATGGTCGCCCGCGTCTCGGCCCGAGCCGGCCCGTCCTCGCCGCTTTGCAGCACCGGCTTGGCGAGCTCCAGGCACCAGTCGCAGAACACGCTCCAGACAAAGCGGTAGGCGGCGTTGGCGGCGTCGTTGAAGCGGTAGCTCTCGATCGCCGCGCTGGCCTCGGCCACCGCCTTCGCCGCCTCGCCGAGGATCCAGCGGTTGAGCGGCTCGCGCACGCGCTTCGGCTCGAAGCCGTCGACGCGCGCGCACTCGTTCAGCTCGGCGAAGCGCGAGGCGTTCCAAAGCTTGGTGGCGAAGTTGCGATAGCCTTCGACGCGGCTCTCGGAGAGCTTGATGTCGCGCCCCTGCGCCGCCATCGCCGCCAGCGTGAAGCGCAGCGCGTCGGCGCCGTATTCGTCGATCAGCGCGAGCGGATCGATGACGTTGCCCTTCGACTTCGACATCTTGGCGCCCTTCTCGTCGCGGACGAGGGCGTGGATGTAGA
>CAZKHF010000160.1:0-7087 GCA_964552445.1 uncultured Bradyrhizobium sp.
CCATGGCGCCGCGGGAGGGGCCGTCCTCCCAGCCCGCCCAGGGACCCTGCATCAGCACCAGCGACGCGAACGAGATTTGGCAAAAGGCCGCCAGCGCGAGCGGCGCATTGAGAAGATACCTCATCCGACTCGGCCCCCTACCCGCCTTCAAGGTCTTCCGATCTTACGGGACATCAGGGACAGACATCGGGACTCAAGCATGAATCTCGAATTCTCAATGTCGTCAGCGTCGCCGACCCGGGCGCTCGGCCCCCAAGCGCGGGCGGCGACTGCGGCGACTTCCACCTAGGGTCCGGACTCATAACCGGTAGTTGGTACGCCCGCTGAGGAGGACGCCCAATGGCGAATTGGGGCGGTATCCCCCAAGATTGAGCCGCCTCTGTCATCGCGGCGAAAACCGGGATCTGGGAGCCGAGGGCGCGTCGTTGGCTCTTGGTCCTCGCATTCGTGAGGGCGACGCTTGGCGGCGATTCGCCTTGGCCAGCAATCGCTTTAGCCACGCGTTTTGACTCGCGTTCCGCCGCGCGCCCGCAGAGTGATTTGCGCGCAGACAGAAGGGTCGGCGCGATCGAGGCGGAAGCTTTCGTCGTCCGTCTTGAACACTTCGTCCAGATTGGAAAAATCCTCTTTGATCTTGGCCGCCTTGCGCAGATATGCCGGGTCTTTCTTGTCCGGCCAGGTCAAGCCGAAGCCCATTTCGTCGTAAGGGTGGAAGACCAAATGCCTTCCATCGTCGGTCATCTCGATCCGATCCGGCGAATCTTCCACCGCTCCGTTACGCGCATCGAACACCAAGTGATCGCGCAGGTCGTCGCCTGACATTATTCGCTGCATCTCGCGCAATTTCATCCTGATCTCGCCGACGGCGGCGCCGTCGCGCAGGGTGGCGTTCGCCGTAAAGCCCCAAAAGGCCTGCGTCGTGTGCGGGTCGCCATCATCCTCGGCCTCGGGCGCGCTCGACCACGGCGCCATGCGAAGGATCAGGGCGAGCGACGTGACGCGTTGAAAGGGATGCGCCCGCAGATGGTCCGCGTCATACACGCGCGCGAAACAGAGCGTTCCCGATGACGCGCCGCCGAACAATATTCGCGCCGCTTCCGCTTCGGACTGCGCGTGCAACAAATCGAGTCGGTAGCTTTGCGCCTCTCGATCAGTCGCCCGGACCGACGGGAAGAGATGAGCCAATGCCGCGGCGCCAACTTCGTCGCGCTCGATCGATATTCTGCCGATCCGCCCGCTCTGGAGGCGGAATTCGACATCGAGGCTGCGCCCGACGCCGATGGCGTCCACATTCGCTTTGGCGTCATCGAGGCGGAGATCGAACGTTTTATCGTCGCGACGCGAGATAACGCCTTTCACGCGCGGGCCAGTTGGATATTCCAGCGCGTCCACCGCAAAGAAAAGAACATCCGCGATGGGGTCGTTGGCGGGATCCTGCAGGTCGAGCCGGACGACCATAGCGCGGTCTGGCGAAGCCAGAGTCTTGTCGGCGGTGAATTCGAACGCGCCCTTCAGATGGCCTGGGATCTCGAATTGCGCCGCCGCGCGGGCGCCGTCGGGTGAAACGGTCCAGGTTGCGGGACCGTGCAAGAAATCTTGCGGTTCTGCCTCCCTGCCGACTGCGCTCGAATTGTGCGGCTTATCCTCGAGCAGCAGCGTCGCGCGGTCGTTCAATTGCGCGAGGGCGGGAGTCAGCGCACTCGTCGCCGCCGTCACCAGCGCCGCAAGGATCGGGAGCAAACGCATCTCAACCTCCAGGTGACGCGCTGCGCGATTCTACCACCGGCGCCGATCCATCCGCAAAGACGGTTCGGGCTCATAACCAATAGCTGACGATCGCGGCGATGCAGATGGCGGCCAGGAAATTGACGGCGTTTCGATCGTAGCGCGTCGCCACGCGCCGGAAGTCCTTGAGGCGGCAGAACATGCGCTCTATGGCGTTGCGGCCGCGATAGAGGAACGGCGAAAAGCAGTTCTTCCATTTGCGATTGGCCTTGGGCGGAATGTTGGGCATCGCGCCGCGCTCCTCGACCTGCCTGCGGATCGCATTCGAGTCGTACCCCTTGTCGGCGTGCAAGACTTGGCAGGGCGGAAGCCGAGCCAATAGTTCCGCGCCCGCTGTGCAATCGGCGACCTGGCCACCAGTGAGCATGAAGGAGAGCGGCCGGCATTGGGCGTCGGTCAGCGCGTGGATTTTCGTCGTCCGCCCGCCGCGCGAGCGGCCGATGGCTTGAATTTTCTCCCCCCTTTTCCGCCCGAAGCCGAGCGGTGCGCCTTCACGGCGGAGCTGTCGATCAGCACTTGCTCGGGCGGCCCTCCGGCTTGCGCGAGGGCGTGGAACAGGTCGATCCAAACGCCTTTGGCGGCCCATCGGACATAGCGATTGTAGAGCGTCTTCCGCGGCCCGTAGTCGGCAGGCGCATCGACCCAACGCCCGCCCGATTTCAGAACGTGAACGATCCCGCTGATCACGCGGCGATCGTCGACCCGCTCCTTGCCCCGCGTGTCGGTGCATTACGGGGACGGGATATGGAATCCCCAATTGCCTGGCGCCCGCTGAGCAACCTCCGCGGACGGAATCCGCGGCCCTCCTGTTCCTCGCCAGTGACCGTTCATTCTGCCCATGTCGGGCAGGAAGTCGAGGTCCACTACCGTTGGCATCCGCTTTACGGCCGCCGTGTTCGCCAGCACTACAGCGAGCTGCGTGCGGGCAATCGGATCGCCTATGTTGAAGCCGCACCAGGCGTCGTCGTCGTGTTGGCGGCCTGGATGCTGGATCCCGCCGCCTGCGCCGGCATGAAGATAGGCGCGCCGCGCGTCGACATCGCCGCGCTGAGCGATTTGCGCGATCTCCTCATCGATCGCGGTTTCCGGCGAAGCTCCCAGGGTGATTCCAGAATCGCCGCGGAGGAGCAAAATGCAAAATTCGCCGAAGCCGATTTCAACAACGCCCGCGCAGTCCCTGACGCCTCGTCAGCTCAGGATCGTGTTCGACTCCCCCCTGCTCCGAAAGATGAACGCCGCCGAGCGGGCGAAAGCGATTGCCTGTCTGACCAACCTGTTGATGCAGGCCGCCGGCGCGGCGACAGGGGAGCGAAGCAATGACGAACGCTGATCTCCTGCCGGCCACGGTGCTGAAGCGTAAGGCGGTGGTCTACGTAAGGCAGTCTACGCAGACGCAGGTCCAGACCAATCTCGAAAGCCAACGGCGACAATACGACCTCGTTGACGAAGCGCGGCGCCGCGGCTTCCAAGACGTCGAGGTAATCGACGACGACCTTGGCCGCTCCGCAAGCGGAATGACCGCCAGACCCGGCTTCGACCGATTGGTGGCGTGGCTTTGCGCGGGCGAGGTCGGAGCCGTCTTGTGTTTCGACGCGTCTCGGCTTGCCCGTAACGGCCGCGATTGGCATCACCTGCTCGAACTGTGCGGTCTGGTCGAGGCCCGGGTGATCGACCTGGACGGCGTCTATGACCCATGCCGCCCCAACGATCGGCTTCTGCTGGGTATGAAGGGCAGCATCAGCGAGTTCGAACTCGGCGTGCTGCGCGCCCGTATGATTGACGCGGCTCGCGCCAAGGCCCGGCGCGGCGAACTGCGCATATCCGTGCCTATCGGCTACCTCTGGCATCGCGAGATCGGCCTCGGCTTCGATCCCGACATACGCTTGCAGGAAGCGATCCGTCTCATCTTCGCCCGGTTCCGTGAGTTGGGCAGCGCGCGGCAAGTGCTGCTGTCGATGAGGGCCGACCAGATCCACTTTCCACGGCCCTCGGACGGAAAGCGGATGGTTGCATTCGATTGGACGCCCGTTCGCTATCGCAGCGTCATTTCCGTTCTCAAGAACCCCTTCTACGCCGGGGCTTACGTTTATGGGAAAAGCGAGAAGCGCACGGCGATCGTCAATGGGCGCGCCCAAAAGACCTACGGCCATGGGAAGCCGTTCGACGAATGGGAGGTGATGCTCAAGGATCATCACGAGGCCTACATCGGCTGGGCCGAGTTCGAACGGAATCAAAAGCAGCTTGCCGCAAACACCTATGGACGGGTCGGGGACGCCAAGTCGGGGCGCGGCGGCCGGGCGCTTGTGGCGGGTCTACTGACCTGCGCGCATTGCGGACGCCGGCTGACGGTCAGCTATTCCGGCCGCACACCGGGGCAGCGGGTCTACCGTTGTAACCGTCCCAACCTTATGCTGGGTCAGCCACGGTGCCTGACGTTCGGCGGCTCCCGCGTCGAGGCAGCTCTGGCGCGAGAGCTTCTTCGCGCTGTGGAGCCGATGGCGATCGAGGCTGCGCTGGAAGCAGGGCGAATGCGCATGGAGAGCCAAAACGAACGGCGCCGTTCATGGAGCTGGAACTCCAGCAGGCCCGCTACGAAGCCTCGCTGGGCGAACGTCGGTACGCCGCTTGCGATCCCGACAATCGGTTGATTGCCGCGCAATTGGAGAAGAGCTGGGAAACGGCGCTGCGCCGTGTCGAAACGTGTCGAACCCGGCTCGAAGAGGTGACGCGAGCGCTCGATCCGGTCGCCGACGCGCCGGACTTCGCTGGGCTTGCCGCCGATCTCGACGCCGCGTGGAAGTCGCCTAACGTCGCCATGCGCGTGCGCCAGCAGCTTCTGCGCGCCCTCGTCGTCGACATCATCGTCGATGTCGACGAGGCGGTACGTGAGGTCATTCTGACGATCCATTGGCGAGGCGGCCAGCATTCCCAGTTGCGGGTGCGCAAACCGAAGACTGGCGAGCACGGCTGCCGTACGCCCGACGAGGCGCTGGCCGTCATGCGCAGCATGGCGGCTCGATGGTCCGATGAACATATCGCCGCGTCGCTGAACCGGATGGGAATGCGCACCGGCCAAGGCAAGACCTGGACTGCGCACCGTGTCAGCTCATTGCGAAGAGTGCACGGCATCCGCGCCTATCGCTCCGCTGAGAAGAACGGCGAGTGGCTGACGATGAGGGACGCGGCCAGGCTCCTTGGCGTGACCAACCACGCGATCCGTCGCGTCATCAAGGCTGGAATCCTCCCCGCCACGCAGGTCGTGCCTGACGCCCCGTATCAAATCCGCTCAAGCGACCTGCAAACTCAAACGGTCATCGCCGCCATCGCGCGAAAGGATCGCCCGTGTCGCACGAATCTGGGAGACCAGATTCCAATGTTCCCAGACACTTGAAAATGAGGTGCACAATGAAGCCCCCGTCGCGAAGCCGCGCAAGCCGTAGCTTGCGCCGCCAATGCCGACCCGCCGCGCCGTCGACCTCATGGAGGCCAAAACTTCCGAAGCCGAAGAGCTGTCAAGGACGCGCCGTTCGGCGCGCCGCCGTAGGCGGGCTGTGCTCCTTGACAGCTCTTCGGCTTCGGAAAAAAGACGCTTCCACGAGGTCGACGGCGCCTCCCGCCAAAACGCGGCGAAGGCGCGGGGCGGGCCGACGCCGCCTTTATCGATGCGCTCGGCGGGCACGTCCGCGAGAAACAAGAAGCGGGTGGGCGATCGCGCCGACAAGGCGCTGAACGCGTCCCCCAATTGGCGTGTCTCATCCGAGGGGCGCAGTCCGCCGCCGGAGGCGGGACGCTAGAGCCAGCTGCTTTCAAGTTGAACCACTCTCCGTCGTCATGGCCGGGCTTGACCCGGCCATCCAGGTCGTGTCGTCGAGGGAATTGACGCGGCGCACTTCGGCAGTCTTCGTGGAGAGCCGCCGCCTGGATGGCCGGGTCAAGCCCGGCCATGACGAAGGGGAGCGATTCCGATCAATTCCAAGTCGCTCTAAGGCCGTTCTGGCGAACGGCCTCTGGCGTCTCCTTGACTTCAAATTCGTCTCGCGCCTCGCTCCGCCACGCAAACCATGACGAAATCCGCGCCCGATGGCGTCTCGCAAGCTCTGAACGCGAACGAAGCATTTCGTATGAACAGAAATTGTGGTATGGTCTATCTTCTGGTAGCCAGAAGACTTTCGCCCGGAGCCACGCCTCATGAACGCCCCAGCCGCGTCGCCCCCGCCCACCCGCCGGCCGCCCTTGACGACGCCGAAGGCTTTGACAACGCAGGCGAATCACCCACATCGTCAAGCCCCGCGCTTGACGAAGCTTGACAAAACTTGACGCCGCTTGACGAGGGATTGACGCGGCGCATGACAGTCAACGCGCCGCGCCCGGCCTTCCCCGCGTTCAGTCGCCGAACCCCGGCTTGCCGCCGAGATAGGCCGGCCGACGCATCACGCGCGGCAGCACGGCGAAGCCGATATAGATCACGGTCAGCGCCAGGAACACGTCGCCGAGCGCCATCACCTCGGCCTGCTGGCGCACCTTGAGCGCGATCACCCGCGTCGCCGCCAGCGCCGCGTCGGAGCCGCGCGACGCCAGCGCCTGCGTCAGCGCCGCCAGCGTCTCGTCGGCGGCGGTCCGGCCCCAGACGACCGACTCGCGCAGCCGCTCGAGATGCAGGTCCATGCGCTTGTCGAGCAGGGTGTTGATCAGCGCCAGGCCGAAGGCGCCGCCGAGGTTGCGCGTCAGGTTGAACAGGCCGGAGGCGTTCTTGACCCGGTCGGGCGACATGGTGCCGAGCGCGAGATTGTTGATCGGCACCATGCACAGCATCAGCGAGACGCCGCGCAGGATTTGCGGCGCGAACAACTCCCAGAAATCCCAATCCGAGGTGATGTCGGACGCGACCCACGTGCCGGCGCCGAAACCGACGAAGCCGACCGCGATCATCCAGCGCGGGTCGAACTTGGTCATCAGCATGCCGACGACCGGCGCGGTCATGAATTGGCAGACGCCGGTGACGAACATCGTGTTGCCGATCATCAGCGGCGAGTAACCGCGCACGACGGCCAGATAGACCGGATAGATGTAGGTGAGGCCGTAGAGGCCGATGCCGAGGATGAACGACAGCAGGCACCCCGACCAGAAGTTGCGGTCGAGGAACGCGGCGAGGTCGACGATCGGGTTGCGCGCGGTCGAGACGCGCCAGAAGAAGAGAATCGCGCCGGCGAGCGAGACGATCGCCGCGGCGGTGATCGCTTCGCTTTCGAACCAGTCCTTCGACGGGCCTTCCTCGAGGATGTATTCGAGCGCGCCGAGGAAC
>CAZKHF010000161.1:0-7081 GCA_964552445.1 uncultured Bradyrhizobium sp.
CTCGCCGCCCTCGCGCAAGAAGGCGACGACCTGCTGCACCGCCGGCTGGTCGGAGAACGCCGCCGCCACCGCCTCGACGCGCTCTTTCAGCGTGCCGCCGCCGGAAAACAGCATCTTGTAGGCGCGCCTGAGCTCGTGCATCGCTTGGTGCGAGAAGCCGCGCCGCTTCAACCCGACGACGTTGAGGCCCGCGAGCGAGGCGCGGTTGCCGAGCGCGATCCCGAAGGGAATGATGTCGTTCTCGACCCCCGACAGGCCGCCGACGAACGCGTGCGCGCCGATCCGGGTGAACTGGTGCGTCGCCGACCCGCCGCTGAGGATGGCGAAGTCGTCGATGCGGCAGTGGCCGGCGATCATCACGTTGTTGGAGAGGATGACGTCGTCGCCGATGCGGCAATCGTGGGCGACATGCGCGTTGGCGAGAAAGACGCTGCGCGCGCCGACGACGGTGGCAAGGCCGCCGCCGGCAGTGCCCGGGTTCATCGTCACCCCCTCGCGGATCAGGCAGTCCTCGCCGATGGTCAGCGTCGATCGCTCGCCGCGGTACTTGAGATCCTGCGGCTGGTGGCCAATCGAAGCGAAAGGAAAGACGCGCGTGCGCGCGCCGATCGCGGTCGCGCCGGCGACCACCACATGCGAGAGGAGCCGCACGCCGTCGCCGAGCCTCGCCTCCGGGCCGACCCAGCAGAACGGGCCAACGTACGCGCCCGCGCCGAGCCGGGCGCCCGGCTCGACGCAAGCGCTGGGGTGGACGAACGTCTCCGGCGTCGCCGCGCCAGCCTCGGCCGCGCTCATTGCTCCACCAGCATCGCCGAGACGTTGGCTTCGCAAACCAGTTGGCCGTCGACCCTCGCCTCGCCGCGGAACCACCACATGTTGCGGCGTTTCGCCACCCGCGTCATATGAAACCTCACCTGATCGCCCGGTCGCACCGGCTTGCGGAACTTCGCCTTGTCGACCGTCATCAGATAGACGAGGCTCGGCTTGGCGTTGGGCGACCGGCTGGCCACGCACAACGCGCCGGCGGTCTGCGCCATGCCCTCGATCAGCAAGACGCCGGGCATCACCGGCTCCCCGGGGAAATGCCCCTGAAACTGCGGCTCGTTGACCGTCACGTTCTTGACGCCGACGCCGTACTCGTCGCTGTGCGCCTCGACGATGCGGTCGACCAGCAAGAAGGGATAACGATGCGGCAAGTAGGCCAGCAGCCGCTGAATGTCGTAGCTTTCGAAGACACGCCCGGTCGCGTCGTTCATTCCGCCCTCCTCGCCCGCAACCGAGGGCCATGCCCCGTCGCCGCTTCGGCGTCAAGCTTTGCGCGCGCGCCGCCGCCGCGGAACCTCGCTGCGGCGGCCGTGCGCGAAGTTCTCCCTTGCGACCAATCGGCCCCGCCGGCGCCGCGCTCGGCCCTATTCGGCCTCCGGCGCCCGTCCACGGCCCGCCGACCGCCTGCGCTGCGTCGCGAGATCGCGGAACCACTCGCGCAACGGTTGCGCCGGCGCGCCGCCCCATGTCTCGCCCGCGGGGACGTCGTTCATCACCCCGGCTTGGGCGGCGATCTGCGCGCCGGGGCCGATCTTGAGGTGCCCCGTCAGCCCGGCCTGGCCGCCGAGGGCGGCGAAATCGCCGATCATGGTCGAGCCCGAGACGCCGCTTTGAGCGACCAGCACGCAATGGCGGCCGACCACCACGTTGTGGCCGATCTGCACCAGGTTGTCGATCTTGGTTCCCTCGCCGATGATGGTGTCGCGATTGGCGCCGCGGTCGATGGTCGCGCCCGCGCCGATCTCGACGTCGTCCTGGACGATCACCCGCCCGATCTGCGGCACCTTGAGATGGCCGCGCGGCCCGAGCGCGAAGCCGAAGCCGTCCTGCCCGATATGGACGCCGGGATGGATGATCACCCGGTCGCCGATCAGCGCGCAGACGACGCTCGCCAGCGCGCCGACGACGCTGTCGCGCCCGACGCGCACGTTCGGGCCGATCACCGCATTGGCGCCGATGGTCGCCCCCGCCCCGATCTCCGCGCCGGGGCCGATCACTGCGCCGGGATCGACGACCACCCCAGGCTCGAGCCGCGCCGCGGGGTGGACGAAGGCGGCGGGCGAGACGCCCGATTCGCCGAAGGTCGAATGCGGGCGCGCCGCCTGCGGATAGAGCCGCGCCATCGTCGTCGCCATCGCCCGGTAAGGCTCGACGGTGGTCAAGGCGACGCAGCCGGCGGGCGCCTGCCCGGCGTGGCGCGGCGCGACCAGCGCCGCCCCGGCGCGGGTCGTCCGGAAATCGCTGAGGTAGCGGAGATTGTCGAGGAAGGAAAGGTCGTCGGGCCCGGCCTCGTCGAGCGGCGCGACGTCATGGATTCGCTTGTCGGCGTCGGCGCCCTCGGAAAGCTTCGCCCCGGTCCATTCGGCGATCTCGCGAAGGGTCGGAGCGGCGGAAGGCGGGAAGAAGCGGATTTTCGCCAAGCTGGTGTCTCTCTCCCCTGCGGCGGCCGCTTCGTCCCGCTCGGTCGAGGCGAGCGCCGCGCCCCTCAAGAAAAAGCGCGCCGGTCAGGCCGGCGCGCCCTATTGCCGTCTCGAAAAAAGCCTCGCGGCGTCAGAACTGCATGCCGCCGGTGAAGTTGAAGGCCTGCGTCTGGTCGTACTTGCCCTTGGTGATCGCGTAGGCGTAGTCCATGCGGATCGGGCCGAGCGGCGACGCCCAGATCAGGCCCACGCCGACCGACGAGCGGATGGTGCGTTCGTCGTCGACCGCAAGGCAGTTGCTCTGGGTGTAAGTCGGGCTCACGTTTTCCTTCCAGCATGGCGTGCTGTTCGAAAGCCCCCAAAGCGACGAATAGTTGCTCTGGCCCTGGAAGCCGAACAGCGTGCCCGCGTCGGCGAAGATCGCGCCCTTCAAGCCGACCTCCTTCGGCAGGCCGAAGATCGGGAACTGCAGCTCCGCGCTGGCCCCGACATAGGTGGTGCCGCCGAGACCGTTGCCGGAGATGCTGTTGGGGTCGGCGATGTCGCGCGCGCCGATGCCGCCCGGCGCGAAGCCGCGCACCAGGCTCGGACCGAGGTTGAAGGTGTCGGTCAGCGGCAGGTAGCCGCCGCCGACCTGATTGATCTGGCCGCCCTGCAGGTGCAGCAGGCCCGTCAGATCGTCGGTGATCGGATAGTAGTACTTGCCGTCGAAGGTCTCGCGGACGAAGTGCGAGTCGCCGCCCAGGCCGGCGAAATCCTGGTGGAAATTCGCGTAGATGCCGCTGGTCGGATTCTTGCGGTCGTCGATGCTGTCCCAGATCAGCGAGTAGCCGGCGAGCGAAGTGAGAATCGCGCCTTCCGCCGCCGCCTCCTTGATCGCCACCGACGCTTCGCCGTCAATCAAGCAGTTCGCGGTCGAAGTAGGCTGTTGCCACAGTCCGGTGGCAAAATTGTAGTAGTCATCATTCGGCGGCGTGCAGTTGTCGTACGGCCGGTCGGAGTTGTTGGGCACCTTGATCTGCGACTGGTAGATCGAGTAGTTCGGCTGGACGGTGAACTCGTCGGTGATCGGCACGCCGATGCGCAGGTTCACGCCCGTCGACCACGTGTCGTACAGCGCCCAGGTGTTCTCGTCCTGCTCCTTGTGGAAGACGTCGAAGCCGGCCGCGATCCGCTGGTCGAGGAAGTAGGGCTCGGTGAAAGAGAGGCCCCAACCGCGCGCATACTGGCCTGCCGAGATGCTGGCCCGAATGTACTGGCCGCGTCCGAGGAAGTTGGTCTCGGTGAAAGCGACCTCGGCGAGGAACCCCGCGGTGGTCGAATAGCCGCCGGTCAGGCTGATCGAGCCGGTCGGCTGATCGTCGACCTGGACGGTCACGATCACCCGGTCGGGCGTCGAGCCGGGCCGCGTCGAGATGTGCACCTTCTTGAAGTAGCCGAGCCGGTTCAGGCGGCGCTCGCCGCGCTCGATCAGCGCGTGGTTGTAGGGGTCGCCTTCGCCGATGTCGAACTCGCGGCGGATGACGTAGTCGCGCGTGCGGGTGTTGCCGACGACGTCGATGCGCTCGACGTAGACCTTCGGCGCGTCGTCGACGGTGAAGGCGAGAGCGATCTGGTGCGTCGCTTCGTCGCGCTGCCCGTGCGGGCGCACGTCGGCGAAGGCGTAGCCGAGCCGCGCCAGCTCGCGGGCGATCGAATCGACCGTCTTGTCGACCAAGGTCGCGTTGTAGACGTCGCCCGCACGCAGCTGGACGAATCTCTCCAGCGACTGGCTGTCGACCTTGCCGACATGCGAGGTCACGCTGACGCCGGAGACGTGGTACTGCGGGCCCTCTTCCACCGTGATGGTGATGACGTAGCCCGCCGGATCGCTCTGGTAAACGACGTCGGTGCTGGCGATGCGGAAGTCGGCGTAGCCGTATCTCATGTAATACTTGCGGATCGCCTCTTGGTCCTGGGCAAGCCGGTCGGGATCGTAGATGTCGCTGGTCTTGAACCAGGAGAGCCAGTTCATCTCCGTCGTCTGCATCAGGGAGTGCAGGCGATACGACGACACCGCCTTGTTGCCGACGAAGCGGATCTCGCGCACGCCCGTCTTGTCGCCTTCGTCAACGGTGAAGACGAGATCGACGCGGCCGTTGGGCAGTTGCACGAGGCGATAGGTCACTTTCGTGGCGTTGCGGCCCGTCTTCTTGTAGGCTTCCTTCAGCCGATCGACGTCGGCGTCGGCCTTCGCCTTGTCGAAACCGGTGCGAGCCTTGGACTGAACCTCGACCGAGAGCTGGTCGCTCTTCAAAAGCTTGTTGCCTTCGAAGGCGACGCGATTGATGATTTGCGCGCTTTCGGCCACAGTGACGACCACTTGGCCGTTGACGATCTTCGCGTTCACCTTGGAGAACATGCCGGTCGCCGAAAGGTCGGCGACGGCGCGGTTGACGCTCGCCTGGTCGGTTCCGGAGAAGTAGGAGCGGACGGTCGCCGCATCGACGTGGGACGCCCCCTCGACGACCACGGTCTGGGCGTTGACTTGCGCCGCCGCCGGGCCGGTCAGCCAAACCGCGCCCGCAGCGACGACGAGGGCCAAAAGAATCGCGCGAAGAACGCCTCGAAGAAAATGCATTTGGCTCGTTGTCCTTATGCCCCAACGAGGCCAAACGGCCCCGCTCCCCCGCGTCCCGCGCCTTGCGGCGCGCCCCGGGCCTTGAACGACCCGCGACTGGCGGCGAAACTCACGCCCTCGCCCGCGGCGCCGCGGACGATCTCTTAACGCGGTTTTACCTGTTTTGCCGCCCGGGTCAAACCCCAATTCGCCGCGCGCGGGCCAATTCGCGCCGGCGTTGCCGACCGGCCACATTTCATGGCTGATCAAGGGTTAATTCGCGGCGCCGATGAGGCGCAGAATGTCGTGCGAGGTGGTGAAGATCACCAGCAGCGCGACGAAGGCGATTCCCACCTTGAGGCCGATCTGCTGCACGCGTTCGCTAAGCGGGCGGCCGCGCAGCCCCTCCAGCGCGAAATAAAGCAGGTGGCCGCCGTCGAGCAGCGGAATGGGCAGCAGGTTCATCAGCCCGACCGACACCGAGAACAGCGCCGCGAGGCTGAACAGCTCCCACGGATCGATCTTCGCCATCGCGCCAGCGATCTGCGACACGGCGACCGGGCCGGAAAGATTGTCCGCCGATTCGCGGCCGGCGATCAGCCCCTCGACATAGACGGAGGTCGCCTTGACGATGAACCACACCTGCTCCGCGCCCCAAGCGGCGCAGGTCGGAGCGGCGCAGCGCTCGAAGCGCGAATCGGCGGGATCGCGCGAGGCGACCAGGCCGAGCCGCCCCATGCGGCGCTTGCCCAGCGGACCCTGGTCGACCACCGCGATCTCCGGCGTCGCCGTCAGCTTCGCTTCGGCGCCGGCGCGTTCGACGACGAAGGTCATCGGCAAGCCGGTGCTCAGCATCGTCGCCTGCTGCAGGTCCTGGAAGCTGGCGATCGGCTCGCCGTTGACCGACTTGACGAGGTCGCCGACCTCAAACCCCGCCTGCGCCGCCGGCGACCCCGCCTCGATCGCGCCGATCCGCGCGGCGTGCTCGAAGCGGCCGAAGGCCATGAACAGCGCGGCGAAGATGACGAAAGCGAGGATGAAGTTGGCGATCGGCCCCGCCGCGACGATCGCGGCGCGGGCGCCCAACGGCTGTCCGAACAGGGTTCGCCGCCGCTCCTCGGCGGCCATCGCCTCGACGCCGGCGACGTCCGCCGCGCTAGCGGCGTTGAGGTCGCCGTAGAATTTCACGTATCCGCCGAGAGGAAAGGCGGCGACGCGCCAACGCGTGCCCGCCTTATCGACCCGCGCCCACAATTCCGGACCGAAACCGAGCGAAAAAGCCTCGATCTTCACCCCGCACCAACGTCCAACTGCGTAATGGCCAAGCTCGTGAAAGAATACGATCACGCTCATCACAAAAACGAACGGGAGAATATACCATCCCATCCAGTCGACGACGTCGCGCAATTGGTTCACTATGGCCATTGTCCAGCCTCCGTCGCCCGCGGCGCGCGCCGGTCGTCGATCCCGCGTTGGTTAGCAATTGGTTGACAATGACGCATCGCCGGCGCGCGGCCAAGAGGCTTGGGCCCGATGTCGTCGCCAATCTCGTCGCATATGGTGAATCGCGCGCGGCGGCGCCATAGGCGGCCGCTCGCGGTCCGCCCGCGCGCCTCACCATCGGATCATCAGGCCGGCGGCGACGCCGTCCCCGCCGGCGCGCGCCCAGCCGATGAGCGCCGCGAACGTCGCGGCGGCGACGAAGCCGTCGAGCCGGTCCATCACGCCGCCGTGGCCGGGAATGAGATGGCTCGAATCCTTGACGTGGAACCGCCGCTTGACCGCGCTTTCGAACAGGTCGCCGAGCTGCGCGACGATCGAAGCGGCGAGGCCGAGGGCGACAAGCGGCGCGAAGCGCGCGCCCGCCGGCGCGGCGACGAGCCCGACCGCCGCGCCGCAGGCCGCGCCCGCAAGTCCGCCGACGAGCGCGCCCGACCACGTCTTGCCGGGCGAGACGCGCGGCCACAGCTTGGGGCCGCCGATCAGCCGGCCGCCGAAATAGGCCATGATGTCGGTC
>CAZKHF010000162.1:0-7029 GCA_964552445.1 uncultured Bradyrhizobium sp.
CCCATCACCCGCTCGTTGAGCCTGAGGATCGCCTCGGCGTCGGCGGGCGTCTCCGGTTCGAGCACGAGCGACAATTCGGCCATTGGAAATTCGCAAAAATCGAGAAAGCCGGCGCGCTTTAGCACGGCCGCGGCCCGCCGCCAACGCGCTCCGACGCCGCTTCGGCGCTCGCCCCCTCACCAGATCGCCGCCGGCGGCGCGCGGCCGAAGATCTCGTCGAGCCGCTCGCGCGTTCCTCGCCCGACGTCGGGCGGCAGGGCGTCGCGGGGAAAGAAGCGCGCCGCGGCGATCTCATGGTCGGGCGCGCGCTCGCCGAGGACGCGAAAGCGGCGCGCCACATAGACGGCGACATGGTCGCGCCGCGAGGCGCGCGCGTTGAGGAACAGGCCATGCAGCGTCAGCGGCGCCTCGATCGCGACGTTCGCCTCCTCGGCCACTTCGCGCCTCGCCGCCTCTTCGCAGGTCTCGCCGACGGCGACGCCGCCGCCCGGCAGGTGCCAGCCCTGGACATAGGTGTGCTTGATCAACAGGACGCGTTCGTCGCCGTCGATCACCGCCGCCCGCGCGCCGAGGGTCATCGGCCGCAGGAGGAGAAAAGCGGCATGGGCGAGACGGGTGATCAGGCGTTCGCGCAACGGACGTCGGCTCGGGCCTTGCATCGGCGATTGCGCCTCCCTAAGGGTGTGCCGCGGCCCGTCCCCGGACGCGGCCGCAATCGAGACCCTAGGCCGGGATTCGCTCAACCGCCAACCCGTCTCGCGATCGCGACCGCGGTTGGGCGATTTCCGCGATGCTTGGCCGCCCGCGCGCGGCGAGACGGATCGGACACCTCGCCGCTCATGAGCTTCACCATCGCGCATCTCTCCGATCCCCATCTCGGCCCGACTCCTTTTCCGCGTTTGCGCGAGCTGCGGCTGAAGCGCTTCATGGGCTTCGTCAACTGGAAGCGCAGCCGCGAACGCTCAACCGACATGGCGGCGCTGGCGCGGCTCATCGTCGACCTCAAGGCCCAGGCGCCCGACCACGTCGCCGCGACCGGCGATGTGGCCAACATCGGCCTCCCCGCGGAGCACCGCCGCGCGGCGGACTGGCTCCAGGCCCTCGGCGACCCGGCCGACGTGAGCTTCACGCCGGGCAACCACGACGCCTACGCGCGCGATTCGATGCCGAGTCTGGCGACGGCTTTCGCGCCGTGGACCGCCGGCGACGACGGCTCGACCGGCTTTCCTTTCCTGCGCGAGCGCGGCGAGGTCGCGCTGATCGGCCTCAGCTCCGCCCTGCCGACCGGCCCGCTGATGGCGACCGGCCGGCTCGGCCGGCGGCAGCTCGAGGCGCTCGCCGATCTGCTCGAGCGAATCGCCGCGCGCGGCCTCGCGCGGGTGATCCTCATCCACCATCCGCCGCTGGCGCGCGCCGGCTCGCCGCTGCGCCGCCTCGTCGACGCGCCTGCGTTCGAGGCGGTAGTCGCCCGCTTCGGCGCCGAAGCGATCCTGCACGGCCACGAGCACCGGACGATGGTCCATTTTCTCGCCTCCCCCGCCGCGCGAATCGAAGGCGGGCGCATTCCCGTCCTCGGCGTTCCCGCCACCGCCGCTGCGGCGCGCGCGCCGAGCCGCCGCGGCGCCTACCACCTCGTCCGCCTGGAGCGCGCCGGCGCGAACTGGCGCGTGACCGCGCGCGCGCGGGGCCTGCTGCCCGACAGCGGGGGGATCGGCGAGCGCGAAGCGCCGATCTAGATCGGCGGCGGGCCGAAACGCGCCGTCCAAAGCGCCCGGCCCCATAGCGTCCAGGCCTTGTAGGCGGCGAAGCCGATCAGCGCCATCAGGGCGATCGCGCCGAAGGTCTGCAACAACAGGCCGAAGAAATCGGCGACGCCGGCGCGCCATCCGCGCCGCGCGGCCGGCGGGCGCGCCGCGGCGAACCCCAGCGGCTTCGCCCCGTTGGCGGGCTTGGGCGCCGGCGCCGCGGCCGGCGCCTCGCCGCTGCGCCAATCGGCGGCGAGCGCCCGCTCGCGCTCGATCAGCCGGCGCGCGACGTAGTTGGTCACCGCCGCGACGATGCGGTCGATCTGCGGGCTCTCGGCGATCACCACCCGGCCATGGCGGGTGTCCTGAAAGAAGCGGTAGGTGCGCCGATCGTGGCCGAGCTCGACGAAGCCGATCATGTCGAGGAACAGCCGCGGACGCCCGCCGCGCTCGATGCCGGCGTCGAACAGCTCGACCCCCTCGGGGGCCTGGTCGAGCACCGGACGGATCGCCTCCAGCAACAGCTCGAGGCGCGCGATCTCGGCTTCGCGCAATTCGGAGACGGCCTGGCTCTGCTCCGCGTTCTCCAGGCGCGCGCGCCGCATCGCGGCCCGCAGGCTCGAGGCGGCCGGCTCGCGGAGCTCCGACTTTCGCTCGTCCATCGTGTCGCTCTGTCGCCTTCGCTCCTGTAAATTAGCCCAACGGCGCGGCGGGTAAAGAGCCCCAAGGCGGCCTTCCCCCGCGCTCCGCGCGTGGACGCGATTGCTCGCCGACGGCCAAAGCTGGTAATCTGGGAGCGCTTGGCCGCATGGGCGCGACTCGAAGGCGAGAGGCGATGTCGGCGACGGCTCTCTTGGACCTGTCGAAGGAGGTCGCCGCCGCGCTGGCGGGCCAGCGGCCCGTCGTCGCCCTCGAATCGACGATCCTCACCCACGGCATGCCCTACCCTCGGAACCTCGAGACGGCGCTCCGGGTGGAGAAAGCCGTGCGCGCCAACGGCGCGACGCCGGCGACGGTCGCGGTCGTCGATGGCCGCTTCAAGGTCGGGCTCGCCGTCGCCGAGCTGGAGCGGCTGGCGCGCCTCACCGGCGGCGTCGTCAAGGCGTCGCGGCGCGACCTGGCGCCCGTCGTCGCGCGCCACGGCTCCGCGGGCGTGACGGTGGCGGCGACGATGTACGTCGCCGAGCTCGCGGGAATCGAGGTGTTCGCCACCGGCGGCATCGGCGGCGTGCATCGCGGCGCCGAGGAGACTTTCGACATCTCGGCCGACCTGGTCGAGCTCTCCCGCACCAAGGTCGCGGTGGTCTGCTCCGGCGCGAAGTCGATCCTCGACATCGACAAGACGCTCGAATACCTCGAATCGCACGGCGTCGCGATCTGCGGCTATTGCTGCGACGAGTTTCCCGCCTTTTACGCGCGCTCGAGCGGCGTCAAGCTCGACCATCGCTGCGACGGCCTGCGCGACCTCGCGAGCATGGCGCGCCTGCAGCGGGAGATCGGCCCGGGCGGGCTGCTGATCGCCAACCCCATCCCCGAGGACAAGGCGATCGAGGCGCAGGCGATCGAAGCGCACATCGCCGAGGCGGTGGCGGAAGCCAAGGAGCGCGGAATCGCCAAGAAGGACGTGACGCCGTTCCTGCTCGGCCGGGTGGTCGAGCTGACCGACGGGCGCAGCCTCGAAGCCAACATCGCGCTGATCGAGAACAACGCCGTGCTGGCGGCCGAGCTCGCCGTCGAGCTTACGCGGCTGTAGCGGCGCGCCGCCCGAGGAACGGCGCGGCTCCGTATTTCGTGTATTTCGATTTCGGTGACAGCGCATTAAATCCCTAATTAGACCGCGCCCCGTTCATCGGCGCCCAAGCGGACGTTTGCGGATTGCGCCTTTAACGTTTGCGTCGCCGCAAGCCCGAGCCCTGGCGCTCGCACGCTCGGCTCCCCAGATCGGGGGCAACACATCCCATTGAAAGGCAACGCCAATGTCCATCCGACCGATCAAGCGCGTCGGGCAATCCCGCCCGACGATCGAGGGCGCTGGCGTGCGCCTGCGCCGCGCCTTCGGCTTCGGCGAAACCGCCGATTTCGATCCCTTCCTGCTGCTCGACGACTTCCGCAACGATAATCCGCGCGACTACGAGGCGGGCTTTCCCTGGCATCCCCACCGCGGCATCGAGACCATCACTTACGTCCTCGCCGGCTCCGTCGAGCATGGCGACAGCCTCGGCAACCGCGGCGCGCTCGGCCCGGGCGACGTCCAATGGATGACCGCCGGCAGCGGCATCCTCCACCAGGAGATGCCGAAGGGCGACGATCGCGGCCGCATGCACGGCTTCCAACTGTGGGCCAACCTGCCCGCCGAGCTGAAGATGACCGCGCCGCGCTACCAGGACGTGCCGAGCGCCGCCATCCCCGAGGTGGTCGACGACGACGGAACGCGGGTGCGGGTGATCTCCGGCGACTTCTGGGGCAAGACCGGCCCGGTCGACCGCGTCGCCGCCGAGCCGCGCTACCTCGACGTGTTCGTGCCGCCGGGCAAGCGCAAGGTGCTGCCGGTCGAGACCTATCGGCAGGCGTTCGCCTACATCTTCGAGGGGTCGGGGATGTTCTCCGGCGCTTCGCAGCCGTTCGGCGCGCTGCGCGAGGCGGTGATCGACGGCGCGGACACGCTGGTCCGCGACGCGGTCGGCGACCGCTCGCTGGTGGTGTTCGACTCCGGCGACGAGGTCAGCGTCCAGGCGGGCGAGCAAGGAATCCGCTTCCTGCTCGTCTCGGGCCGCCCCTTGCGCGAGCCGATCGCCTGGCATGGCCCGATCGTGATGAACACGCCGCTGGAGATCCGCGAGGCGCTGACCGACCTGCGCGACAACACCTTCATCCGCTGAAGGCGCCTCGCCGCCCGTCTCCGCCGCCGAGCGCGGCGAGGTAGGCGGCGAGCGTCTTGTCGGTCATCTGCTGCAACGAGAAATTCGCTTCGACATGCGCGCGCGCGCGCTTGGCCAGCGCGTCGCGCGCGCTGGCGCCGAGCGCGAGCGCGCTTTGCAGCGCGTCGGCGAGCGCGACGGCGTCGCCGGGCGGCGTGCGCCAGCCGGTGCGCGCCGACTCCGGCGTCTGCGGCGGCGCCAGCACGGTCTCCGGCGCCGCGCCCGAATCGGAGACGACCGCGATCGCCCCCATCGCCTGGGCTTCGACCGCGCTGCGGCCGAACGCCTCAGGCTCGGTCGAGGGCGCGACCAGCGCCGTCGCGGCGACCAGCGCCGCCGGCATGTCGGCGCAATGACCGACGCGCGACACGATCTCCGTCAGCCCCGCCGCGGCGATGTCGGCGTCGAGCTCGCGCGCGTAAGACTCGCGCCCCTGCGCGTCGCCCGCCAGCACGTAGCGCACGCCTTCGACGCCGCGCTCGCGCAACCGCCGTGCCGCTTCGATCAGCACTTTCTGGCCCTTCCAGCCGGTGAGCCGCGCCGCGAGCAGCACGACGCGCTCATGCGGCGCGACGCCCCAGGCTTCGCGCAGTTGCGCCACCCGCGCGCGTTCGACCGCCGCGGGAGCGAAGCGCGTCAAGTCGGTCCCGCGCGGAATGACGACCACCTTGCCGCGCGCGAAGGGATAGAGCCGCTCGATCGTCTCGGCGGTGAAGCCGGAGTTGGCGATCACCGCGTCGCCGCGCGCCATCACCGAATTGTAGCGCAGCTTCAACGTCGATCGCCCGCTGTAGGCGCCGTGGTAGGTGGTGACGAAGGGCCGATGGGCGACGCGGCAAGCGCCGAGCGCCACCCAGGCGGGCGCGCGCGAGCGCGCGTGCACCAGGTCGACGCGCTCCTCGACGATGAGCCGCGCCAGCTTCTTCACGTTCAGCGCCATCGCCAGCGGATTCTTGGTGGCGGCGGGGAATGGCGTCAGCAAGCCGCCGACCGCCTGCAGCTCGCCGGCGAGCCGCCCGCCTTCGGAGGCGACCAGCGCCCGCGCGCCGGCGCCGACCAGCGCCTGGGCGACGTCGATGGTGGTTCGCTCCGCGCCGCCGGCGTCGAGGCGCGGAATGATCTGCAGGATGGTGCGGCCGGCGAGCGAAGCGCGCGCGCCGCGGCCGAAAGGAGCGAGGGCGTCCGAGCTCACGCCGCCGCCCGCGTCGAAACGCGGCCATTGACGAATGCGGCGTCGAGGGCCAAGCGTTCGCCGCGCAACGCCGAGGTCCTGCCGCGCGCGTCGCCGGCAGGGCGAAAATCAATCATGGGATCGATCCGAGCGTGAGCCAAGACGCGCCGCAGTTTCTCGAGGTCGGGGCGGGACCCGAACGTCGCTCTATCGCGTTTCGCCGCCGTCCGCCAGCGCGCGAGGGCCTGCCGGGCGTCGTCTGGATGTGCGGCCTGAACTCCGACATGACCTCCGCCAAGGCGCGCGCGCTCGACGAGCATTGCGCGCGCCGCGGCCAGGCGTTGCTGCGCTTCGACTATTCCGGCCACGGCGCCTCGGGCGGCCGCTTCGCGGACGGCACGGCGTCGCGCTGGCTCGAGGAAAGCCTCGCCGCCTTCCGCAGCCAGACGCGCGGCCGCCAGATCGTCGCCGGCTCTTCGATGGGCGGCTATCTCGCGCTGCTCCTCGCGCGCGCGCTCGCCGCCGCCGGCGAGGCGGAGCGCCTCGCCGGCCTCGTCCTGCTCGCGCCGGCGGTCGACTTCACCGAGGACCTGATCTGGGCGCACGCCGACGCGGCGCAGCGGCGCGCGCTCGAGGAGAAAGGCGTGGCGGAGTTTCCGTCGGGTTACGCCGACCAGCCCTACCGCATCTCGCGGGCGCTGATCGAAGACGGCCGGCGTCACCTGCTGCTCGGCGCCACCGTGCGCACGCATTGCCCGACCCGCATCCTGCAAGGCATGCGCGACGAGGACGTCCCTTACCGTCGCGCGCTGACCCTGATCGAGCGCATGGCCGGCGATCCGGTGACGCTCACCTTGATCAAGGACGGCGACCATCGCCTGTCGCGGCCGCAGGATCTCGCGCTGCTCAGCGAGGCGATCGACGCCTTCGCCTGACGCGCGTCAATCCTCGCGCGCGCCGAAGCGATGCAGTCCGACGCCGTGAACCTTCAGCCACGCTTCGGCGCGCTCGGTGTCAGGAAAGAGGCGGCGCGTCAATTTCCAGAACGCCGGCGAATGGTTCATGTGGACGGTGTGGGCGACCTCGTGGGCGGCGAGATAATCGAGCACCTCCGGCGGCGCCATGATCAGCCGCCAGGAGAAGTTGAGCCCGCCGGTCGAGGAGCACGAGCCCCAACGGCTCGCGGTGTCGCGCA
>CAZKHF010000163.1:0-6957 GCA_964552445.1 uncultured Bradyrhizobium sp.
ATCGGCTTCGACTGCACCGCGCCCTCGCTGCACGTCGGCTCGCTGGTGCAGATCATGATGCTGCACTGGCTGCAGGAGACCGGCGGCAAGCCGCTGGCGCTGATGGGCGGTGGCACCACCAGGGTCGGCGACCCGTCGGGCAAGGACGAGTCGCGCAAGCTCCTCACCGTCGAGCAGATCGAGGCCAACAAGGCGGGCATCCGCAAGGTGTTCGCGCGCTTCATGCGCTTCGGCGACGGCGCTGGCGACGCGGCGATGCCCGACAACGCCGAGTGGCTCGCCAAGCTCAATTACATCGATTTCCTGCGCGACGTCGGCCGCCACTTCTCCGTCAACCGCATGTTGGCGATGGAGTCGGTGAAGCTGCGCCTGTCGCGCGAGCAAGAACTTTCCTTCTTGGAATTCAATTACATGTGCCTGCAAGCTTACGACTTTGTCGAGCTTTGGCGGCGCTACGGCTGCGCGTTGCAGATGGGCGGCTCGGACCAGTGGGGCAACATGGTCGCCGGCGTCGACCTCGGCCGCCGGCTGGGCGCCGAGCAGCTCTACGCCTTGACCTCGCCGCTCATCGCCACCGCTTCGGGGGCGAAGATGGGCAAGACCGCGGCGGGCGCGGTGTGGCTCGACGCCGCGATGCTTGCGCCCTACGACTATTGGCAATTCTGGCGCAACGGCGAGGACGCCGACGTCAGCCGCTTCCTCCGGTTGTTCACCCTACTGCCGCTCGACCAGATCGCCCGCCTGGAGACGCTCGGCGGCGCGGAGATCAACGAGGCGAAGAAGATCCTCGCCAACGAGGCGACCGCGCTGCTGCACGGTCGCGAGGCCGCCGAGGCGGCCGCCGAGACCGCGCGGAAAACCTTCGAGGAAGGCGCGCTCGCCGAGTCGCTGCCGACCGTCGACGTGCCGGGGAGCGAATTCGACGCCGGCCTCGGCGCGCTTTCGGCCTTCGTGCGCGCTGGGCTCGTCGCCTCGACCGGAGAAGCGCGCCGGCAGATCCGCGGCGGCGGCTTGCGCGTCAACGACGTCGCGCTCGCCGACGAGCGGGCGACGATCGGCCGCGACGCGCTCAAGGGCGGCGGCGTCGTCAAGCTGTCGCTCGGGCGCAAGAAGCACGTGCTCTTGCGCGCGGTGTGACGCCGTGGCGCGCGGCGCTTCGCCTCAGTGCGCGCCGGGGCCGGCGCCGAGCGGCATCGGCGCGCCGGTCGCCGGCGCGGAGCTGATCTCCTCCGGCGGGACGAACGGCGTCGTGCCGTCGACCGCGCCGAACACCTTGCGCAGGAAGCCCGGCGTCATCGCCGACAGCGGATTGACGGTGAGCGTCGGCCCGCTCGCCGGCCCGACGATGCGGTAGTTGACGCCGAGCAGGCCCTCGTGGCGGCCGCCGCCCAACAACGCGCCGACCACGGGAATGTGCGTGACCAGGTTGTTGACCTGGTAGGCGGGAACGTAGGTGCCGTTGAGGTCGACGCGATCGCGCCCGTAGTCGATGTAGCCCTCAGTGGTCAGCCCCATCTGGGAGTTGAAGATCACCGCTTCGCGCAGATCGAGACGGCCGGCGCTGCGGGTGAAGCGCGCCGACAATTTCTCGAACCGCACGGCGCCGGCTTCGATCAGCGGCGTCTGGCCAAGCTTTTCGTCCCCCGGCGCCCGCCCCGCCGCAGCAAGCTGCCGCAACGCCGGCTCGTCGCGCAAGACGAAATCGTTGACGTTGGCGGAGCCGCGGCTGTCGTCCCCCGCGCGCTCGACGGTCAGGTCGAGCGTTCCGCCTTCCATGCGGTTGTACACGTCGAGCAGCTTGCCCAACGCGCCGGCGTCGGTGACGCGCGCGCGCAACGGGCCGTTCTCGTCCTGCTGCGCGGTCAGCGTTCCCTCGCCGATGCGCGCCTTGGCGCGCAAGCTGCGCGCGACGCCGCCGCGCCACACGCCCGTCATCTCGAACTGGCCGAGCGATTGCGAATTGGAGCCGAGCACGTTGGCGATCTTGACGTCAAGGTCGAGATCCTTGCCTTCCTCCGACGGCCCGCCGGCGCTCAGAAATCCCTTGATCAGGGCCCGCGCGTCGAGCGTCGCGCCGCGCACCGTCGCCTTCATCCCTCCGTCGCCGTTGACGATGTCCGCCTTCAGCTCGTCGGCGGCGGACAGCCGCAACTGCGTCAGCTTGGCGCTCTGGACGGCGCCGTCGGGGGCCATCTGCGCGACGCCGCGGATCGAGACCGCGCCGGCGTCGACAACGATGGAATTGACCGCGACGGCGCCGCGTTCTCCCTTGAAGCTGAAGGTCGCCTTGCCCGGCTTGCCGGCCGCCTTCAGCGTCCCCGTCTGCGGGCTGGCGATCGCCACGCGCGCGAGGTCGGCCTCGACCTCGGCGCTCGACTTGCTCAACGGCGCCTTGACCCGCACCCCCATCGGGCCGCTGAGCATGTCGGCGAAGGGGAAGTTGAGTTTGGCGCGCGCCGCGTCGTCCAGGGAGAGCGACAAGGTCACCGATCCTTCGTCGTTCGCCCCCTTGCTCATGTCGACCGCGACCGGCACGCCGTACATCTGGCCCTGGCCGGCGATCTTGATGTCCCCGCGGTCGGCGAGGATGGATAGCGAGGCCTGCTCGAGGCGCTCGTCGGCGAGGAAGTGGTCGATGCGGAAATTGCTCAGCGAGCCTTCCGCGTGAAACTGGTTGTCCTCCGGGCGCACCGTTTTGCCGAGCTTGAGATCGATCGCCAGCTTGCCCTCGAACTGGCCTTTGATCATCGCCGGGTCGACGGCGAAGTCGACGTATCGCTTCAACGCGTCGCGATTCAACAGGTCGGCGAGCGCGTCGGCGCCGCCCTGCAGGCGGGCGGAGGCGCGCGCCGGCACCACCGGCGCCGGGGCGGTGTCGGGAACGGCGTAGACGACGTCGGCCGCCTGGATGCGCCGACTCGGCGAAAGCTCCATCACGCCGCTCTTCGCCGCGACGGAGAATTCCTTGCCGGTGATCACGCCGACCGCGTCGAGGCCTGCGAGCGGCGGAATCCCCGGCAGCACCTCGACCGCCGCGTCGCGCAGCGAGAAGTCGCCGCGCACGCTCGACGCGGGAACGGCGCGGCGGCTGACCGCCGCGTCGAGCGCCGCGGGGTCCCAGTCTACGGTCATCGCGCCGGAAACCACCTGCCCGCCGCGCACGTTCTGAAGGCACCAGTTGCGCGCGTCGGCGTTGATGAAGCTCGGCCACAGCCGGACGACGTCGAGGAGCGCGCTCGGCCCCATCTGCAGCTTCATTTTCAGCGTCGCGCCGTCGGCGGCCTGAGCGAACTCGCCGCCGCCCTCGCCATTGACCGTGGGGCCGTGGACCGCCAGCCGATCGACGATCAGGCGCGCTTCGCTCGACAGATAGCGCGCGTCGAGCGTCGCCTGATCGATGACGATCGGCTTCTCGCCCGGGCGCTCGGGACCGAACACGGCGTCTTGCGACTCGATGCGCGCGACCCAGGCGGGCGTCGCCGTCGTCGGCGGCGCGAGCCAGCCCCTGCCGAAAAAGTGGGTCGCGCCCGACAGAATCTGCAGGTCGGAGAAGCGATAACGGTTCCTCGACGGGTCCCAGGCGACCGCGCCAGTCGCCTCGTCGATGAAGAACGGCTCGTGGTCGGGGTCGTCGAGCCTGAAATAGCCGGCGCCGAGCACGAAACGCCCCTGCAGCGTCTGGATCGACGAATTGGCCGCCAGCCGGGCCTCGACCTTGAACGACATCGGCATGTCGGCCTCGAACGGCGGATGGCCGACGTGCATCACCAGCATGTCGTCAAGGCTGAGGTCGCGCGCGTCGAGCGACAGCGTGCGCGCTTCGCCGCCGCGCGCCGTCGCCTCGATCGACCAGCTTCCCGCCGCGCCGCGCGCCGAGGCGCGGATCGACGCCGCGTCGCCGTTCCTGTCGAACGACAGGGCGAAGTCGTCGTAGACGGTTTTCTTGCCCAACGCCTCGTTGGCGACCTCGAGATGGCCGCGCGCGAGCGAGACATGGTCGAGCGCCCGGCTCGCTCCGGTCATCGTGTCGATGATGCGAAACACGGCCAAGCCGAAGTCAGGCGCGCCCGCGTCCTCCGGCGCCGGGGGCGCCGGCAGATCGATGGCCGCCGCCGCCGGGTCGGCGGCCGCGGCGATTGAAAGCGCGCCGTCCCGACGCAACGACAGGCGCAGGTCGAGGCCATCGAGCTCGAGCCGCCGCACCTTGATCGTAAGCGTCAGCAGCGACAGCGCGTCGAGCCCGACGCGGCCGCCGGGCGCGGAGAGCACCATTCGGCCGGCGCGATCACGGATGGCGATGCCGCCGAAGCTGAGGCCGACGCCGCCCCCGATCCGGGTCAAATAGGTCGAGCCGATGGCGACCGCATAGCGATCGCCGAGGCGCTCCTCAAGGCTCTGGGCGATGCCGGGCTTCAGGCTTTCGACGTCGATCGGCCCCGCGGCGAGCACGGCGAGGAACACGCCCGCCGCCGCGACCGCGCCGACGCCGACCGCCGCCGCCGCGGTCAGCACGACGCGGCACAGCGTCCCCGCCCCGGCGCGCCGCCACGGGCGCGCCAAAGTGCGGCCCTTGGCGCTGCGCAGCAAGCGCTGCATCGCCGCCCGGGCCTTCGATCGCGCCGCCGCGTCGGTGTCGCCGATCAACCTCGCGCCGTCCTCGCTCGATTCGTCGCGCCGACCGCTTCGGCGTCTCGCGCTCCGGCGCCGTCGGTCTTGCCTCGCGCCGCCGCCGCCCGTGGGAATCGAGCGCCGGCCCCGCCAAGCTCTTGAACCGGCGGCGCCCCCGGGTCAATGTGGCGCCGAAGCGCCGTCATGCCGTCGCTGGTCGACATTGCCGAGGAACTTGGCGCAAACGAGGGCGAAATGAGCAAGAATGTGGAAATCGGCGACCCGGCGCCCGAATTCGATCTCCCCGCCGACGACGGCCAGAGCCTGTCGCTCGCCCGCCTCGCCGGCAAGACCATCGCGCTTTACTTCTACCCGAAGGACGACACCGCGGGCTGCACCGCCGAGGCCATCGCCTTCAACGCGCTGAGGGGCAAGTTCGCCGCCGCCGGCGCGGCGATCGTCGGCGTCTCGCCCGACAGCGCCGCAAGCCACGCCAAGTTCAAGCGGAAGCACGACCTCGAACTCGCCCTTGCCGCCGACCCGACCAAGGCGACGCTCGAGGCCTACGGCGTCTGGCGCGAGAAAAGCATGTACGGGCGCAAGTACATGGGCGTCGAGCGGACGACCTTCCTCATCGGCCCGGATGGCCGGGTGGCGCGGATCTGGCGCAAGGTTAAGGTCCCCGGCCACGCCGAGGAAGTCCTCGCCGCCGCCGAGGCGCTGCGGCCGCCGTTTGCCGACCGTTAACCCTAATAGGTTGTAATCGAGGGCGGTAGCGTCCCCGCGCCTTCGGGGTCGGAGTGTGTTTGCGCATGTCGCCGCCTGGTTCCCGTCCGCGCCCCAAGCCGGGCCGGCCGTATTATTTTGTGTCCCGCGCGCAAGGCGACGAGATCCGCTCCGTGGCGCTGCGACCGTTCGCCGTGTGGTCGCTGACGGCGCTGGCGCTCCTCTCGCTCCTATGGGGCGCCGCGGCCACCGTCTATTTCGTCTTTCGCGACGACATGCTCGCCGCGCTCGCCGTGCGCCAGGCGGAGATGCAATACGCCTACGAGGACCGGCTCGCCGAGGCGCGCGCCGAGATCGACCGTGTCGCCAGCCGGCAGCTGCTCGACCAGAATTCCTTCGAGGGCAAGCTGCATGAATTGCTGTCGCGCCAGGCCGCGCTCGAGCAGCGCGGCTCGGTGCTCGCCGCGCTCGCCGACCAGGCCTCGCGCGACGGCTTCGCCGACGCGCCGCCGCGCGCGCCCGCGCCCGGCGCCGCCCGCCCGTCCGCCCCGGCGCTCTCGGCCGTCGACCCGGCGTTTCCGCTCGCCGCCCCCTCGGGCGGTCTGATCGAGCCGCTGACGGCGACCCCTTCGGCGCCCGGTGCGGCGAAGCCGCGCCCGGTCGAGGAGCCGCGCGAACACATGAGCAAGCTGGTCAAGCCGAAGAGCGAGCGCGACGCGCTCGCCGACCTCGCCGCGACGGCTGATAATCCGGCGCTCGGCGCGTCGGCGCGACTCAGCCTGATCGCCTATTCGCTCGACCGCATGGAGCGGCGTCAGGAGAGCGCGCTCGGAGAAATCGACTCCGCGGCGCGTCGCGACGCCGAGCGCCTCACTGCAATCATCGAGCGCGTCGGGCTTTCCGCCAATGCGCTCGCCGCGCCGCCGGCCAAGGCCGCGGTCGGCGGGCCGTTCATTCCGCTCGCCGACGACGCCGACGCGCCGGCTTTCGATCAGGCGCTCGCCCGCGCCGAGCGCGACGTCGCCTCCGCCGACCGGCTGGTCCGACTGATGCCGGCGCTGCCGGTGCGCGCGCCGTTGATCGGCGAGGCGATGGTCTCCTCGCCGTTCGGCTACCGGATCGATCCGTTCCTCGGCAAGCCGGAGCTGCACCCGGGGATCGATCTGGTGCAGGACTACGGATCGGAGGTCCGCGCCACCGCCGCAGGCCGAGTGGTTCACGCCGGGCCGGCGGGCGGCTACGGCGACATGGTCGAGATCGACCACGGCGACGGCCTCGCCACCCGCTACGGCCATCTCTCCGAAATCCTGGTGCAGGAGGGCCAGTTCGTCGCCGCCGGAGCGACGCTCGGCCGGCTGGGCTCGACCGGCCGCTCGACCGGGCCGCACCTCCATTATGAGGTGCGCGTCGACGGCGAGCCGGTCGACCCGCAGCGCTTTCTCCAGGCGGGCGCGCCGTTGTTCGCCTCGCTTACGCCCGCGCCGGCCGGCGCGCCGCGCGATTGACGACCCGCCGCCCGGTTTCGCCTGGCGCGAAGCGCGGCTAGATTAAGGCGATGGATTTCGCGCTCGGCTCAACCATCGAACTGCTCGGCGTCGCCATGCTGGTGGCGATCGTCGCGCG
>CAZKHF010000164.1:0-6891 GCA_964552445.1 uncultured Bradyrhizobium sp.
TCGCCGCGCAGGATCTTGGCGAAGATGTTGGCGGGATCGTAGGTCTGGCTCATGGGCTCTCCGAAAATCTCTCGGCGCGGCGAGCGTCAGTCCTCTTGGCGGAAGGGCAGACGCTCGGCGTATTCGGCGATCGCCTCGCCGACCGCGGGACGCTCGCTGGCGAGATAGGCCGCCACCGCCCGGTGAAAGCCCGGGTCGGCGAACTCGTGCGCGGAATAGGTGGGGACCGGACGATAGCCGCGCGCCAGCTTGTGCTCTCCTTGCGCCCCCGCCTCGACCCGCGCGAGGCCTCGGCTTATCGCGAATTCGATTGCTTGGTAATAGCAAACCTCGAAATGGAGGAACGGCCGCTCGATCAGCGCGCCCCAGTTGCGGCCGTAGAGCGCGTCATCGCCGATGAAGTTGAGCGCGCCAGCCACGTAGCGGCCGGCCTGCTTGGCCATCACCAGCAAGACGCGCTCCGCGAGGCTCGCGCCGATCCGGTCGAAGAAGTCGCGGGTCAAGTAGGGTCGCCCCCATTTGCGTGAGCCGGTGTCCATGTAGAAGGCGAAGAACGCGTCCCAGTGCCCGGACGTGATGGCGCTTCCGGCGAGGCGCTCGACGGCGATGTCGTCGCCCAGCGCCTCGCGCCGCTCGCGCTTGATCGCCTTGCGCTTGCGCGAGGCGAGCGCGGCGAGGAAGTCGTCGAAGTCGCGGTAGCCCTGGTTGACGAAATGAAACTGCTCGCCGACGCGGGAGAGGAACCCGGCGCCGATGAGCCAGGCGTGGTCGAGGCGATCGGGGAAGGTGACGTGAATCGAGGAGGCGCCCGCGGCCTCGCGCAGCGCGCGCCAGCCTGCGACCAGCGCCTCGCGCACGCCCGCCGGCGCCTCGGCGGCGACGAGCAGTCGGCGTCCCGCGACCGGCGTGAAGGGCGCGGCGATCTGCACCTTCGGGTAGTAGCGGCCGCCGGCGCGGCGGTAGGCCTCCGCCCAGGAATGGTCGAAGACGTATTCGCCCTGGCTGTGGGTCTTGAGATAGGTCGGCGCGCAGGCGACGAGGCGGCCCGAATCGTCCTCGACCACGACATGCGCGGGCGTCCAGCCCGAACGGCCGCCGACCGAGCGCGAATCTTCCAGCGCCTTCAGGAAAGCGTGGGCGACGAAGGGATTGAACCGCTCGCCGGCGCTCTCTTCGGCGGAAAGCCCGCGCGGATTGGCGCAGGCGTCCCACGCCTCGGCGGCGATCTCGCCGATCTTTGCGACGGTGCGGACGGTTAGGGTGGCGGTCATCGACGCTTGCGACGGGGAAAAGGGGCGCCAGGGCGCTTTGGAGCCATCATAACGCGCGATTGTCGCGAGCCAAGGGCGGGGGGCGCGCGCTGACAGACCGCCGCCGCCTTTGCTATGCTGGCTTTGCGACGGCATATCGCGCGCCGCGGGCGATCGCATGAATGTGACGATTTACGCCGGCCCCGCCGGCGACCGAAACGAGCGGGGGATGCGCGGCGCGTCGGTCCTCGGCGCGCGCGTCGCCGGCGCGCTCGGCGTTGGCGCGCATGTCGTGGCCTCGCCCGTCCCGATCGTCGAAGGGGGCTGGCGCGAGCAATTGCGGCGCGCCTCCGCTAGCCTGCGGCTTTTGGCGCAACGCCTTGCCGAACGCTTGAAGGCCGGCGACCGGACCGTCGTGACGATGGGGCGCTGCGCCGCGGGCTTGGCGACGTTGCCGCCGATCGTCCGGCGCTTTCCCGACGCGGCGATCGTTTGGCTCGACGCGCATGGCGACTGCAATGTCCCGACCGGCGACCAGACGAGCGAGGCGCGCTATCTCGGCGGGATGGTCCTCAGCGGCGCGGCGGGCGAATGGGAGACCGGCCTCGGCGCGGGCCTCGATCTCGCCAACGTGATCCTCGTCGGCGCGCGCGATCTCGACCCTCCCGAACGGGCGCGCGTCGATTGCGGACGGCTGGAGCTCGTTCCGGTCGGGCCCGATTTGGGGCGGCGGCTGAGGCGGGCGGTCGGCGGGCGGCGCGTCTACATCCACCTCGATTGCGACGTGATGAGCGCGGGCCTGCTCGCCACGGAGTATCAATCTCCCGACGGGCTGTCGTTCGACGACTTGCGCGAGGCGTTCTCGGCCTTGGCCGAATGCGACGTGGTCGGCCTGGAGATCGCCGAATATGAGGACTGCTGGCCGGACGGGCGCGCAAACCCGCCCGAGGCGCTGCTATCGGCGATCCGGCCGGCGATTGAATCGCTGAAGACGTCGCGCTGACCAGAGGCGCCTCTTGCTCCGCGACCGCGGCCGGACGCAAGGCCGCCGGCGCGTTTCGTCAAGCGGAAAGGGCCGCCGCGGCGGAGGCGCCGCCGGCGAGACGCGAGGCCCCGAGCTCGCGATAGAGCGCGGCGTAGCGGCGCGCCGAATCCTGCCAGTCGAAGCGCTGCGCGATCGCCGCGCGGCGAAATTCGTTGAGGAGCTTGGCGGAGCCGTAGACGTCGAGCGCGCGCCGGATCGCCTGTTCGAGGTCGTCGGCTTCGGCGTGTTCGAACAGGAAGCCTGTCTTGCCGTCGTGAATCGTCTCGCCGAGGCCGCCAGTGCAAGCGGCGATCGGGATCGCGCCGTAGCGTTGCGCGTACATCTGGCTCAGTCCGCACGGCTCGAAGCGCGACGGCATGAGCATGAAATCCGCGCCGGCGACCAGGGCGCGCTCGTCGTCGGCGTCGAAGCCGACGCGCACCGCGATCGCCTCGGGTCGACGCGCCGCCAGCGCCTTGAACTCCGTTTCGAATTTCGACTCGCCGGCGCCCATGACGACGAGCTGTCCGCCAAGATCGGCGATCAGATCGCTGGCGCGCAGCACGAGATCGGCGCCCTTCTGGTGAACCAGCCGCGCGACATACAAGAACAGCGGCGCGCGCGCCAGCGACAGGCCGAACATGCCGCGCACATAATCGGCGTAGCGTCCCTTCCAGCGCTGGGGGTCGTAAAGATACGGGCAGTTGCGGTCGCGGCGCGGATCCCAGCTGTCGTCGACGCCGTTGAGAATGCCCGACAGCCGTCCTTGCTGGGCGCGCTCGCGCAACAACCCGTCGAGGCCACAGCCGAACTCCGGACGGGTGATCTCCTCGGCGTAGGCCGAGCTGACGGTGGTGATGTGGGCGGCGTAGTTCAGTCCCGCCTTGAGGAAGGAGAGGCGGCCGAAAAACTCGACGCCGCGCAGGGTGAAGGCGTGCGGCGGAATGGCGAGCGCGCCGAGGCGCGAGGCGTCGAACAGCCCCTGATGGGCGAGATTATGGATGGTCAGCAACGCCGGCGCGTCGACGCCCCGCCACGCGAGATAGCCGGCCGCAAGCGCGGCGTGCCAGTCGTTGAGATGGAGGGCGGCGGGCTTCCAGCCGTCGCCGCCGCGCTCCGCCCACTGCGCCGCGGCGAGGCTGAGCCGGGCGAAGCGGACATCGTTGTCGGGAAAGTCGACGCCGTCGGGGCCGGCGTAAGGCGTGCCGGGGCGTTTGAACAGCTCTTCGCACAGCACGAGGTAGACGACCAGCCCGTCGGCGAGCGTGGTCTTGCCGATCGAACAGGGCGGGATGGCGCCGGCGCCGGGCAGATGCGCGACCACATCGAGCGAGGTCGCGCGTTCGAGCGCCTGAGCGTAGCCGGGCAGCATCACCCGGATGTCGGCGTAGGGCCTCAGCGCGCGCGGCAGCGACGCCGACACCGCGCCGAGGCCGCCGACCTGGACGAAGTCGCTCATTTCAGAGGTGACGAACAAGGTCCGCGGCCGCAGCGGCGTCAGCGCCGAGAAGCGCGCCCTCTGGGGCCGATCGACTGTTTTCGGGCGCCAGGGTGGCGCGTCAACATCAAATAGCGCGGCCGGCTTGTTCACAAGCGTCCCCTCGAAGTCGCGTAATTTGCTGGAACGCAGTAATCGCCGAGCAATAGTTAATTAAGGCTAACGACGCGTCCGCAAGCGCGTCGCCCTAACTGAACGCGCCGATTCACGCGTCGCTCGAAGGTCGACGAATCACGAAGCAAGTGAAGCAAGTATAGAGAACCGCGCGCGGCGCGGTCGAGCGAAAAAGGGCCCCGCGCGGCGCGGCGGCGGCGGAGAAACCGCGGCTGAGAGCGCCGGTTTGCGTCGACGAGGCCGAGGCTCGCCCGCCGCGGCGCGGGGTCGTCGGGCGCTGCAGCGGAAGCTCCGGCGATCCGCTTGCGATCGACGGAGGGGGCCGCGTCGCGACGAATTGACACAGCGGGGCGAACGGCGGATGTGCGCCTCCGAGCGGCCGAGCGCGCGGCGGTGAGAACCGGTCGGCGCGAATCGCCCTTACAGCCCGATCGACTCGCCGTGCAGGGCGAGGTCGAGCCCCTCGCGCTCCTGATCCGGGTTCACCCGCAGGCCGACCACGGCGTCGACGATTTTCAGCGTCGCCCAAGTGCCGACGGCGCACCAGACGGCGGTCGCCGCGACGCCGATCGCTTGCGCGACAAGCTGCGAGGGGCGGCCCTCGAGCAGTCCGGAGACGCCGGCTTGTCCCGCCGCCGCGCTGACGGAGGCGGTGGCGAAGACGCCGGCGAGCAGCGTGCCGAGCGCGCCGCCGACCCCGTGCACGCCGAAGACGTCGAGGGTGTCGTCGTAGCCGAGCCGCTGCTTCAAGGTCGTGCACGCCCAGTAGCAGACCCCGCCGGCAAGGACGCCGATGACGAAGCCCTGCCACGGCAGCACGAAGCCAGAGGCGGGGGTGATCGCGCCGAGCCCGGCGACTGCGCCCGAGATCAAGCCGAGCACGGAGGGCTTGCCGCGGCGCGCCCATTCGAGCGCGCTCCAGGTGAGCGAGCCGGCGCAGGCCGACAGATGCGTCGCGACCACCGCGAACACCGCGCGCGATCCCGCTTGCAGCGCCGAGCCGCCGTTGAAGCCGAACCAGCCGACCCACAGCAGGCCGACGCCGATGACGGCGAAGGCGAGGTCGAACGGCGCGAGATTCTCCCGGCCGTAGCCCTGGCGGGCGCCAACCACCACCGCGGCGACCAAGCCGGCGACGCCGGCGTTGACATGGACGACCGTTCCGCCGGCGAAATCGATCATGCCGAGGCGCGCCAGGAAGCCGCCGCCCCACACCCAGTGGGCGATCGGCGCGTACACGACGAACAGCCACAGCGCGCAGAAGAGGAGAAAGGCCGAGAATTTCAGCCGGTCCGCCACGGCGCCGCCGACCAGCGCGCAAGTGATGACCGCGAAGGTCATCTGGTAGACGGCGAACAGCATCTCGGGAATGGTCTGGGCGAACGGGCTCACCGTGTCGACGCCGACGTCGGCGAGCAGGGCGCGGCCGAAGCCGCCGATCAGCGCGCCGTCGCCGCCGAAGGCGAGGCTGTAGGCGAGGGCGAACCACAACAGCGACACGACCGCGGTCGCCGCGACGCTCTGGGCCATGGTCGCCAGGACGTTTTTCCGCCGCACCATGCCGCAGTAGAACAGCGCCAGGCCGGGGATCGTCATCAGCAGCACCAGCGCGGTCGCCGCGATCATGAAGGCGGTGTCTGCGGCGCTGATCGGCGCGTCGGCGGCGAAAGCCGGCGCAGCCAGGGCGAAGAACGCGGCGGCGGACAGACCGGCGCGCGTCAGGCGGACGTTCATGGCGGAGTTCTCGCTTATTGAGCGGAGGGAAGCCTCAAAGCGCGTCGTCGTCGGTTTCGCCGGTGCGCACGCGAACGGCGCGCTCGAGCGGCGTGACGAAGATCTTGCCGTCGCCGATCGCGCCGGTGCGCGCCGCCGAAAGAATCGCCTCCACCACGGCTTCGACGCGCGCGTCGGCCACGGCGATCTCGATGCGGGTCTTGGGGAGGAAGTTCACCAAGTATTCCGCGCCGCGATAGATCTCCGTGTGACCGCGTTGCCGGCCGAACCCCTTGACCTCGGCGACGGTCATTCCGTGGACGCCGACCGCCTCGAGGGCGGCGCGGACGTCGTCGAGCTTGAACGGCTTGATGATGGCGATGACGAGCTTCATGGCGCGGGTCGGTCCCTCTCGCTCGGCGTCGCCGGGACGCCGCCTTACGGCCGGCGCGCCGCGGCGCATCCGGGGATGACTAAGTTTTCATCACTATGGCGGATTTCTTGGCGGTCGAAAAGGGCGCGCTTCGCCTTCGTCGGCGCATTTTGTCGCGGCGCGGCGACGTCGTCTCTGCGCCCAGCGCAGAGCGGGCGAGGCCGTTAGTCAGCCAGACTGATAAGAATATCTTTACAGACAGGCTTCTCATCTGCTATACGGCCTGATGTGACCGCTCGCTCGAACGACAATCTCGACGGCCGCGCCGCGGCGTTGGCGCAGGAGCTCAGTGCCGTTCTCGGCAAGCTGAAGCGTCGGTTGCGCGAGCAGGCGCATGTCGGCGATCTCACCCCGTCGCAGACTTCGGCGCTGCTGCGGCTGGAAAAGGACGGACCGGCGACGGCCTCAAGCCTGGCGCGGGCCGAGGGCATGCGCCCGCAATCAATGGGTGCAGTCATCGCCGCGCTCGAGGCCGCCGGCATGGTGCGCGGCGCGCCGGACCCAAACGACGGTCGGCAGACCATTCTGTCGCTCACCGACGCTTTCCGGAAGCGAATCCGGGAGGGTCGTGCGGCGCGGCAGGATTGGCTGTCCGGCGCGATCCAGGCGCGGCTTTCGCCGCGCGAACAGGACGAGGTCGCAGCGGCGGTCGCGCTGCTCAAGCGGCTCGTCGACGACTGACCGACGCGTCGAACGCCGGCGACGCGAACCGGCCGAAAGATACCGAAGGACACGCGATGGCCCTGACTGCGCTCGATCCGAATGTCGCCCTGATCGTCGTCGACCTGCAGCGGGGGATCGTCAGCCTGCCCGTCGTTCATTCCATCGGCGAGGTCATCGCGCGGGCGCGCGCGTTGGC
>CAZKHF010000165.1:0-6883 GCA_964552445.1 uncultured Bradyrhizobium sp.
TCGCGCCCAGCGCATCGTCTACGACTGCCTGTCCGACAACATCGAGGCGATCAGCGCTTCCGACACCGGCATGGCCTCCTCGGCGGAGATCAGCAAGCGCTTGCTCGACGTCGGCAAAGACCAATGCGCCAAATGGGTCGCCGGCCAGTTGATCGGCCTCGACGGCAAGCTGAAGCCGCAGGACCCGATGCCGCTGCGCGTCATCTGGACCGCGGAAGGCCCGAAGGAGGACGCGTCGATGTACGGGCGCGCCACCGACGAGCTATAGCCGCCGGCGCGGCGGCGCTTCCGCCGCGCTTCACCCCTCCCTTGCGACCACACCCGCCTCGGCGTCAGCGAGTTCGGTTGGACGCCGCGCCTCTATAGAGAAGCGCGCGGCGCGAAACGCTCGAAGCGGCGCCGCTCAATCGAAGTCGGTCGGCAGCGTCGGCTCGCGCCAATGCGCGAACATGCGCTTGAGCTGCCTCGGCAGCACGCGGCCGAGCGATAGATCCTCAGGCAAGTCGGGCTCGGAGAACCAGCCGACCTCCGAAGTCTCGAGGCTGGTCGCCGCCTCGCCGCCAGTCGTCTCGCAGACGAAGAAGACCTTGAAGCAGGAGAAGACGCCGAACGGATGCCCCTGCCGCGCGCGGTCCCACAGCGCGGCGAGCTTCAGCGGCCGCACGGCGTAGCCGCTTTCCTCCGCCGCCTCCTTGGCCGCGTTCTCGGCCGCGGTGCGATTGACGTCGGCCCAGCCGCCCGGCAGGGTCCAACGTCCGTGGTCGGCGATCTCGCGCACCATCAGCAGGCGCGCCTCGCGGTCGAATACGGCGGCGCGGACGTCGATCTTTGGCGTCGCGTAGCCGGTCTCGCCAGCGAACAGCGCCTCGATCCGGTCGACCGGCGCGCCGCTGTGGGCGGCGAACATGCGCGCGGCGAGGTTGCGCAGCGCCTCGTAGCGCTCGCGATCGTAGGGGTTGGGCGAGAAGGCGAGGCCGGTCTGGGCGATCGCCTGCAGCTCGCGCGCCCAGGCGAGCCACTCCGGTTCGATGTTCGACATGCGGCGGTTAGACTCCGCGGCCCCGTCACGGTCAAGCGCCGCGCCCCCGCCTGGGGCGAGAGGCTCAAGCCGCCTTGCCGCCGGCGATGCGCTTCAACAGCTCCCACGATATCGCGATCGCCGAGAACATCAGCATCAGCATCGCCGCGGCGACCCAGTTCTCGTCGTGACCCCAATCGAAGGCCATGCGCAGCGCGGCGACGAGCAGCATGGCGAAGCCGATCAGCGAGGACAGATGGCGGCGCAGGGCGAAGATCCACGATCGCCGCTCCACGCGCTGGGCGACCGCTTGACCGAAGCGGATGAGAACCCAGAGAGACCAGGTCGCGGTGGCGGCGACGGTCTCGCCGCCGAAGCTGGTCGGCGTGACGCCAGGGAACAGCGCCATGAACGACACCAGCATCACCGCGAGGTAGTTCTGGTAGGCCTGCTCGGTCAAGCGCCGCGACGACGCCTCGGCCGGGCCGATCGCCGCCGCAGCATTGATCGACACGGCGACGAACAGCAGGCCCAGCAGCGCCGCGGCGGCGGCGGCGGTGGCGGCGTAGAACGGCGACCAGCGATCCATCGGCGGCTCGCGTTTGAGCGGCTGGCGCGATCAAACCCGAAACGCCGACGGCGTCAACCAGCCGCGCCGCGCGTTTTGTCGCGGCGCCGCCAGAATAGGCCGCCGCCGAGCGGCGGGCCGAACATGACGGCCTCGCCGAGCAGGATTAGCGGCGCGCCGAGAATCGCCCAGCGGCTCCAGACATAGCCCTCCAACAGCGAGGAGACCGCCAGCGCGATCACCGGCGACAGCACCGTGGTGTAGGCGGCGCGCGCGGGGCCGACGCGCGCGACCAGCGCCAGGTAGGCGAGGAAGCCAAACACCGAGCCGATCGCCGCGAGATAGACGAGGCCGCCGAGATAGGCCGGGGTCAGCGTCGGCTTAAGCGAGAGGCCGCGCGCAGCCGCCGTCGCGGCGAGGATCGCCGTCCCCCAGGTCATCGCCCGCGCCATCGCGTTGGGCAGGTCGCCGGCGACGCGCGTCGCCGGCTGCGAGACGAAATTGCCGAGCGAGAAGCAGTACGCGCCGGCAAGCGCGAGGGCGACGCCGAGCGGCGCCCCGCTCGCCGCCGTCGCCGCGGCGAGCTGGTCGGCGAACAGGCAGGCGACGCCCGCCGCGCCGAGAGCCGCGCCGAGGATCGCGTTCAAGCCCGGCCGGACGCCGCGCAGCAGCCACATATTGGCGACGTTGAACGCCGGCGCGATCGCGAACACCACCGCCACCACGCCGCTCGGGGTGAAGCGCTCGGCGTTGTAGAAGCAGAGGAAATTGCCGCTGAAGAGCACGATTCCGAGCGCCAGCAGCCAGAGATGGGCGCGCCACGGCACGCGCTTGAGCCGCCCGGTCGCGGCGAGCCCCGCCCACATCGCCGCGGAAGCGAGGAAGAAGCGCCAGAAGATCGAGGTCTCCGGCGGCGTCGGGCCGAGCTGCAGCTTGATGGCGTACCAGGTGAGCCCCCAGGCGACGACGACCGAGGCGAACAGCAGCGGAGTGACGAGGTTGTTCGAACGCGACATGGGCGCCTTCCTGCCCGATCGGAAGCGAAAAGTCCGCCCGTTTACGCTGGCGATTGTCGCGATCTTGCGCAGAATTTTCGCGTTTCGCTCGAAGGCCCGCTTGAGCAGGCGGGCGCGACGGGCTTTTATCGTCGCTAAGAACCATGACGACGGCGCTTCGGGACTACACGGTTTTTCGCTATCTGAGCGGCGCGGGCCTGCCGCTGCGCGCCTCGGCGCAGCTCGGCGCCGGCGTGTTTGCCGCCGTCTGGGACCGCGACGAGACCGCCGAGGCCGTGTACGACGATCCCAACCACCACACGCTGAGCCTCTACGTGTCGGGCGGCGACCAGTTCCGCCGCCGGCGGGGCGAGACGCTGCTGCCGAGCTTCGGCGCGGGAAGCCTGTGCCTGATGCCCCAGGGCGCGAGCTCGCAATGGGACGTAAGCGGGCCAGTGCAAATGTTCCATTTCTATTTCTCGCGCCAGGCGCTGGAGCTGGCGGTCGGCGAGGCGACGCGGACGCGGGGGCCCGCCGCGCTGCGCGAGATCCCCTATTTTCGCGACGCCGCTCTCGAAAGCCTTATCCGCTCCGCCGTCCTGCCGCTGCATTGGAGCGAACCGTCGGAACGCATCGCCGCGGGCGAGGCGGGCGAGCGGCTGCTCGCCACTGTCGCGGCGCGGCTGACCGAGCGCCCCAGGAGCTTGCGCCCGGCGCGCGGCGGCCTTGCCCCTGCGACGCTGAGAAGGATCGCCGACTACGTCGCCGCCCATTGCGGCGAGCCGATCGGCCTTGGCGATCTCGCCGCGCTGGCGGGCGCGAGCCCCTATCATTTCGCCCGCGCCTTCAAGCGCTCGACCGGCGAAAGCCCGCACGCCTTCGTCACCCGCCAGCGCGTCGAGCGCGCCAAGGCGGCGCTCAGCGGCCGGGCGCCGCTGGCCGAGATCGCGCGGGCGTGCGGCTTCGGCGGCCCGAGCCATTTCGCCCAGCGCTTCCGCGCGGCGACCGGCCTGACGCCGTCGCAATACCGGCGGCTGTGAGCGCGCGTAGCGGCTCAAAGCTGACGCTTGGCGCCGTTCTCGACATGGCGCAGATAGGCGGAATGCGGAAATTGCGGGGGTGAGATCTCACGCCCGGCCAAGATGGTCGCGCGCAAGTTTGCGTTTCGTCTTGGTCCTCGCTCTCGCGCCGCCGGCAGCGATCCGTTGAGCGGCGGCGCGCAACGCGGGGTCGGCGGCGCGATGGCGGCTTCCATAAGCGCCCGGATCGACCAATGGCGGCCGCATGTGGACGGGCGCGAGGTCTGGCCTGGACGTCGATTAGCGTCGTAACGCCTTGAAGACATTTGTAGCGCCTGGGTCAGGCCTGGGCGGCGATTTACACTCCCACGGCCGCAGCCGCTGAAACACGGACCAGCGCGCCCGCGACAGCGGCCATGCGACAACGCGCCGAGGCGACGCGACGACGTGCGCGCCGTAACCAGGAATAGCTCGCCGCCGGCAGCATTCGCGCGGGGAGCGACTGCGCAAGGGAGCATCGCATGCCCTTCTACAAGACACTGCTCTGCTTCTCGCCCTGGCTGGCCTTCCTGATCATCGCCCGCGACAGCCTGTTGCAGGTCAAGATCGCGCTCGCTGTCGCCTTCGCGCTAACGATCGTGATGGGGATCACGAAGCTTCACCGCGGCATCCTGCTGTGGGCCGGTCTCGCCTTTTTCGCGGCGGCTTCGATCGCGGTCATCGGCTTCGACAACGCCTGGACCGAACGCCATCTCGGCGTGCTCGCCAATGGAACGCTGGCGGCCGCGAGTTTCTTCGGCATGGCGAGAGGGCGCCCGTTCACGCTCGACTACGCCAAATCCCACACTGATCCGGCGCTGTGGGAAAGCCCGTTGTTCCTGCGGACCAACAACATGCTGACCGGCGTCTGGGGCGTCGCGTTCATCGTCAACCTGCTGTTCGCCTGGGGGAAGATGGAGCATTTTGCGTTCTCGGCGCTTGCCTATGAGCTGCTCGCCTACGCGATCCTAATCGGCGCGGCGCTGCTCACCAGTTGGTATCCGAAGCACGTCCACGCGCGCGCGCAAGCCGCGCGGAGCTGACGCGCGATCGCCGGTTCCGGCATGGCGCTGGCTTGCGGCCGTCGTTCGCCGCGTTTGATCATGACCGCCGCCCCGGCTCCCGCGGCGCGGTCGCGCCGAGTCCCGCGTGCCGAAATTCGCCGTGACTACCGCCACGGCGCGCGCGGCGTTCGGGGGCGACGGCGATCTTAGAACCGACGACAAACGCCTCACGGAAATCCGCCAATAGCGGACCCTCGTTTGCAACGCGTCGGCGACCACGAAACGCTCATCAGGCAGCCAATGATCGAAAGTCCAAGGCTTGGAGCCCGTAGCGGGATGTCGCGAAAGGGTCGAATGCGGCTCTCCCAGCCAAGACCCGTCCGAGCGCCAACTGTCAAACGTGGACCACCAGCGCGTCCGGACAGCGAATGGAATCGACTCGCCCTCATTCGACATCCTCCGCCAACGAAAAGAGAGGATCGGCGGCGCGGAGGGTCGGTGGCGGCGGCCGCTTGTGGGCGCGACCGGCGGCCGCGCTCTCTCCATGCACTCAGACGCGCTCGCCGAGCGCGTCTACAAGCGCGGCTGTGACGGGCCCTACTCCGCCGCGGCGCGCAGCGCCAGGCAGCGCGTGAGCTGGGCGCGCAGCGGCGCCGGTTTCAGCGGCTTGTTGAGCAGCGCGACGTCGGCCAGCGCCGCCGCCTCGCTGACTTCGTGGCTCCGGTCGGCGGTGGCGAGAATCGCCGCGACCGGTTGGCCGATGCGCCGGCGCAGCGCCGCGATGGCGGCGAGGCCGTCGCCTTGGTCGAGGTGGTAGTCGGCGACGATCGCGTCGGGCGCGCCGTCGAGCGCGGCGAGCGCCTCCAGCGCCTCGTCGAGCCCGCGCGCGATGGCGACGCGGCAGCCCCACTTGCCGAGCAGCGTGCGCATGCCGTCGAGCACCAGCGGCTCGTTGTCGATCGCCAGCACGCGCATGCCGCTCAGCGGCTCGCCGACGAAGGTCAGCTCCAACGCCGGCGATCGCGCCGAGACGAGCGCGGCGAGGCGCGCCGCGCCAAGCGGCGCGGTCACCGCAAACAGCGATCCCACCCCCGGCTTGGAGCGCAGCGTCACCGCGTGCCCGAGCGCTCTGCCCAGGCGCTCGACGATCGACAGCCCCAGGCCGAGGCCGCGCGCCGCCCGGGCGCCCTGCTCGAGGCGCTGGAACTCCTCGAAAATCTGGCGCTGCTGGCCGACGGGAATGCCGATGCCGGTGTCCCAAACCTCGATCCGCGCCGCCCCGTCGATCCGTCGGCAACCGACCAGCACCCGGCCCTTCAGCGTGTACTTGACCGCGTTGGAGACCAGGTTCTGCAGCATCCGGCGCATCAACCGGCGATCCGAACGAATGACCACGGAGGTCGCGACGAAGCGCAGCGCCAGGCCCTTGGCGAGCGCGCTGGGCGCGAACTCGATCTCGAGCTGACGGAAGATGTCGCTCACCGGGAAGTCGACGATCTCCGGCTTGATCGCGCCGGCGTCGAGCCGCGAGATGTCGAGCAGCGCGCCGAGGATCTCCTCCACCGCTTCGAGCGAAGCGTCGACGTTGCGCGCCAGCGCGACGCGCTCCTCCGCGCTCGCGTCGGCGACGCATTCGGCGAGCGAGCTGGCGTAGAGGCGCGCGGCGTTGAGCGGCTGGAGAATGTCGTGGCCCGCCGCGGCGAGGAAGCGCGTCTTGGAGAGATTGGCCTCGTCCGCCTCGGTCTTGGCGCGCGCCAGCGCCTCGTTGAGGCGTTCGAGCTCGGCGGTGCGCGCCTGAACGCCCTGCTCCAGGCGTTCGTTGGCGGCGGCGAGCGTCTCTTCGGCGCGCACCGTCTCGGTGACGTCGGCGTAGGTGGTGACGACGCCGCCGTCCGGCAGCCGCGCCGAACGCACCTCGATGACGCGCTGCGAGGGACGGAGGCGCAGGCGCTGCGGCGTTTCGTCGTTGAGCAGGCTCTCCAGCCGCTCGGCGACCAGGTCCTCCGGCGATCCCGGCCCATAGGCGCCGCGCGCGGCGTTGAAGCGCACGATCTCCTCGAGGCCCACGCCGAGCCTCAGCATCGACGGCGGCAGGTCGAAGAAATCGGCGAACTGGCGGTTCCAAGAGGTCAGCGCGAGATTGGAATCGAACACGGTGACGCCCTGGCGGGCGTGGTCGAGCGCCTGCTGCAATTGATCGCGGCTCGATTGGATCGCCGCCGCGGCGTCGTCGATCAGTT
>CAZKHF010000166.1:0-6859 GCA_964552445.1 uncultured Bradyrhizobium sp.
GGATTCGCGTTCCAATTCGCGCAACTGCACTAGAATCTCGTTGGTGCCGGCGCTCGCTCCGACCAGTCCTGACATCGACAAACTCAGCGATTGTTCCTTCTGCCGCGCGACTTCCGCGTCGCTGCGGTAACTCTCCGCGATGCGCTGCAGCTCCTCGTAGATCAGCCGCTGATATTCCTCCATCTCTCTGCGCAAGTTGATGACCTGAAGATGGCCGCCGCCGAGTTTGCTCTCGAGCTGCGCTTCCATCTTCGACGTATTCAAGAATTTTTCCCGCAGGTCGTTGATCACCGGATTGGAGAGAGAATCGGGGACGGAAGCGTCGGCGCGCCCTGATTTCAGCAGATCCTCGATTTGCTGATAACGCGCCTCAGCTTTCGCGGTGTCGGTGCGCGCGATGCCGAGCTGCTCGTTGAGATCGGTCAGTTGTTGATCGGACATCAGTCCGGGCTTGTCGCCGCCGGTGACGACAATGCCCTTGTCGGCCTTGAACTTCTGAATGGCGAAGTCCGCGTCAAGCGACTGCTGCTTGAGGTCGGCGATACGCGTTTGCAGCCATCCGGCGGCGCGCCGCGTCGCGTCGAACTTGGCGTCGAGCTGATCGGTGAGATAGGCCTCAGCGAAGGCGTTGGCGATCGCAGCCGCCTTGCCACGATCCGGCGAAGTGTAATCTACCGCTAGCACATAAGTGCGCGCGACGCGGCGCACGTCGAGATTGGCTTTGAGTTGACCCATTGCGGCGCGCGTCAGATCGGCTTCCTCCTCTGAGTCGGATTTTTCTCGGCTCAAGAACCAGCCGCTGAAATCAAACACGGCGCGCAAGAAACCCAACGCTTGACCGATCAGTGTCCCGCGCGCGCCCATGAACTCAGGATCGTGGGTGAGATGCATCGTCGAGATCACCGAAAGGGCGATCTTCTCCGATTTCATCACCTCGACCTGACTGTCGATCGCACCGGTGTCGAAGGTCAACTCGGCGATCGACGCCGATAACGCGTTTTGGTCTTTTTGGCTGTCGATCAAGATATCGGTGGTCGCGGTATATTTGGGAACCGCGGTGACGGTGTAAGCGAGCCCCAACAGGACAGCGATCGCCGCTGCGGCCGCGACGACTCGCGCCTGGCGACGCGCCGCCGCCACCAACTGATCGAAGTCGATCGCTCCCGGAGAACCGGCGACCTCCATGTCAACATCAGCTCCGGGGCCTTGGGGCGGCTCGACGCGTTTCAGCATTCGCGCGTTCCCAAGTCGCGATCATTCAGTAGGATCGACAATGCCCGGCGCCCCCGCATGTCCATGACCAGCTGCACGACTCGATGGGCCCTAAATCGACGACTTTGATGGGCTCGTCGATTGGTTCGTTGACGAAGAGAACCCGCCGCCGGACGCGCCGGAGAGCGAACCAAACGCCGAAGCGCCGTTCGTCGCGCCGAATGAGCCGCTCCCCGCATTGGCGCCGCTGTTCGATCCGGTTGAAGCGCCGACGCCGCCCGTCCCGCCGCCGCTGCCGCCACCTCCGCCGCCTTCGCCGCCAACCGCGGTCGTCTGCGTCGCATTGGAACTGGCGACGAAGGCGGTGATCAGCGACGCCAATCCGGACTGCGCCACGGCGGCTTGAATCTTTGCCGCCAGAGTCGGATCGGTGGCGGCGAGAACGCGCGCCGCTTCCGCGAGGCCCGCACCGATCGCCGCCTCCTGCGCATCGTTGGCGCCCTTGGCGACGGCGATCAGCGTTTCGACCAGACTGGGGTCGGTCAAGACGAGGCTACGGACCTCAGTCGACAATGGAAGCCCGGCGGAAGCGTACGTCGTCAGTAGGCCTTGCGGATTGGCCTTGAATTTCGCGATCGCCGAATCCGGCAGTTTCGCGAATGAGGGCGCGTGGGGCGCTTCGCCCATTGATTGCGCGCCGACGGCAATGGACCCCGCGAGAAGCAAGGCGACGATGGACAGCGAAGCGATTGCTGGTCGTTTCATCGAATTCTCTCGCGCCATGATCGCCTCCAAGACACCGATTGCTTTTGCCAATTGACGAACAATTGCCAGCTCCGCTCACCGTGTCGGGCACGTGAGAACCCCGCTCAACGTCGCACAGCGATTCCCGAGATAGAGGACAGACCCCTTCGTGTTCGCGGCGTCGTTGGCGACGGACGACGTCGACCCCGTGACTGTCGTGATCATGTTGAGGAATTTCGTGATCTCGACCTGATCGGCGTTGTCGACGTAGATGATGTCGTTGTCCCGCATCGGGAAACTTCGCGCCGCGAAGAAGCCCGACGGATCGCGGAAATTGACGCGGAAGATGGTCGGAATCGTCTCGCGATCCTCTGCAAACCTTGAAACGTCGACGCCCATCTTTTCCAGCGTCGACCGCTGCTCGATCCGGTAGACGAAGACTTGGCCCGGTTCGGCTCGGCTGTCGAGCAAGCCGCCAGCTTTGCCCACCGCGTCGCTGAGCGTCACGTTCTCCTGCAGGAACTTGAACTGGCCGCTGGCGCCGGTGGCGCCGAAAGCCATGAACGCGCGCTGATACTGATAGACATAGAGCGTGTCGCCGGGCGCGACGTATACGTTCTCACGCGGGTCCTTCACTAGGTTGATGAAGTAGACCGTTCCCTTCAGACCATGACGCTGTAGGGTGACGAATTCTTCGTAGCCGGGACTGCGGATGCCGCCAGCGCGCGAGATCGCGTCGAGCACCCGATCGCCCGCCGCGTTGATCGCGATCTTGCCGGGATTGTTGATGTCGCCGACCAACGTCACCTCCGTCGACGTCTGACTGACGACGGAAACGACCGCCTGCGGCTCGATAGCCCGATCCTTCAGTCTGTTGATGATGTCTTGCTGAATGGCGGGGGTTCCGCGGTCCAGCACCCGGATTTGCCCGGCATAGGGAACGGTGATGTAGCCCTTGGCGTCGACCGTCTGATTGGGCAGCGAAACAAAATTGCCCGGTCGGCTTCCGGCGTCGACAGGAATGAACAGCCCGCCGGCTTGCGCTTCGAACAGGGTGACCTGAAGGGTGTCGCCGATGCCGACCTTGATCTCGGGCGCCGGACCGTGTCCGGCGCCAAACGTGCGCAGCAGCGACCCCGGACCCGGGTCCGTGATTAGCGGCAGCACGACGCGGTTCAAATCGACGAGCGCATAGTCGAGAATCGAACCTTGTGTCGCCCCCAGCGTGGCAGTCGCTTCGGACTCGACGATGCGTCTCGACGGCCCGCTGTCAGAAATCATCGAACAGCCCGTCAAAGCCAGCGACGCGGCGCCAAACGCAACGCAGCGCCTCCAGCGGCGACTCATTGTCGCCTCCGCGAGCTGACAAATGGGCAACGCCTAACGCCATATTCAACCCAACGCCCCACGGTCCGAGGACTGCGCAGTCGGACGAATTTCCGTGCGTACGGCCCTGTTTTGCGCAAAGCCCCGTCGCCGTTTGGTGAAGGTCGCGTTATCATGTCCGGGTCGCCATTTCTTGGAGCGCCGCTAATAGGCTTCGAAGCGAAAAAGCGTCACGCACGTCTTCGCTATCAGCTTCAGATCGAGCGTCAGCGACCAGTTGTCGATGTACCAAAGGTCGCGTTCGACCCGTCGCTCCATTTCCGAAAGGCGCTGAGTCTCGCCGCGCAACCCCATGACTTGCGCGGCGCCCGTCAGTCCCGGCTTCACGTTATGGCGCAGCGCGTAGTTGTTGATGCGCGCTTTGTACTCGTCGTCATGAGCGATCGCATGGGGCCTCGGCCCCACCAGCGACATGTCGCCGCGCACGACATTGATGAGTTGCGGTAGCTCGTCGAGGCTCGATCGCCTGAGGAATTTGCCGATGCGCGTCACCCGCGCATCGTCCGGTTTGGCCTGAACGATCGAATCGCCGTCTTCCAACACCGTCATTGTGCGGAACTTGAAAATGACGAATTCGCGATTGTCGAACCCGCAACGCCGTTGACGGAAAATGACGGGGCCGGGGCTGTCGATACGGACGAGCAGCGAGGTCAGCAGCAGCAGCGGCGCGAAGGCGACCAGCGCCGAGGTCGCCAGGACAAGATCCGTCGCGCGTTTGAGCGCCCGCTCTCTCACGCTCATCGGCGAGCGCTGGACCGTGACCGTGAAGCGCTCGTCAAAGCCACATTCCGCCTGACGGGCGAGAACGTCGCGTATTCTCTGGTCTGGGTACAATCGAACCGGCAGCGGCGAGTTGCGCAGCAGCTCACACACTTCAGCGAGCGCGCGAGCGTGGGTCCATGGCATGAACAACGAGAATTCCGCGGCGCGAAGCTGCCGCGCGACGTCGATAGCGTGAACGATCCGGGCGCGGTCGTTTTCGCTCAGGGCGGCGCCGTTTGAGCCGCTCCCGATCGCGATCCGCGCGATCTCTTCGATCCCAAATTGCAGGAAGTCCGGTTCGCCGAATCGAGCTAGTTCCGTGGCGTCGCCGAGCGCCACGACACGGCGGCCCCTGATCGCGCCGCAGCGGACCCCTTTGCGCAAGGCGGCGGCTACGACGAGGCGCCCGAGCGGCGTCAGCGCCGCCGCGAGCGCCGCGAAAACGACCATGCCGCCACGCGACTGTTGCGCGCCGACTTTCAGCAGGAACAGGATGCAGCTCGCCGCGAACAAACTGACCGCCAACGTCGCGACGACGCGGTGCAATTGGGGAACCGGCGCCAACAAGATTCGAATTCTGTAAAGGCCCCACAGACGCGCCGACAGCGTAAAGACGATGACGGCCGCAGCGCCGATTCCGACCGCCTCGTCGAGTGGAGGCCAGCTGCCCGTGAGATAGAATTGGTAGCTGGATTGCCCCAGAACGCTGGCCGACAGCAACAATGCCGCGTCGACCGCCGCTGCAATCAGCGGCAGCGCCCGACACGGCAACCCAAACCGCTGCCGCTCGACTTGCGCGGCAAAGCTCGACTGGCGAGCAATCTGCACGGTCGCCCCCAAACCTCAGCCCCATCAGTTACCGCGCGACGCAACCTATGATTGCACAACCGAGGCATACGTGCAATATGCAACCTCCTGTTGACGGTCTGGTAATCGACACGCCGGAGCCGCACGAACCGAGGCCGGAATTTGTAGCGCTCGAATCAGAACTCCCATGACGTTCGAACGAGACCAGGCGCGCGCTCTCGACCGCCAGAACTGCGATCGCCCCACGTGACGGCGACGATCGCTCTGCGGGCTTCGTCGCCCCGTTGCGTCCAAGGCGGCGCGGTCGCGCGCGAAACGAGGTTGCGAGCCGGACGCGCAGGGCGGCCGCCGACGACCCGAATGGAGAGAGTGCGGCAAGCTTCGTGCGTCCGAGGCTCCGTTCGTCGCCGACCCAGCAGCGATGACCGCGCCTTCCGTGAAGACACCATGTTCGCTTGGCTCAACATCCTGCGTCGCCGCGAGGCCCGTTACCCTCCGAGCCCGGAGGGGCGGCTTCTCTACGCCATTGGCGACATCCACGGTCGTTCCGATTGCCTCGCCCAAGCGCACGACCTCATCGACCGCGACGTCGCGCGACGCGGCGCGCGCGATCAGGCGACCGAGATTTACATTGGCGACTACGTCGATCGCGGCCCGGACTCAAAAGGGGTCATCGACCGGCTCATCGCCCGTTCGACGAAAGTCCGCGTCGTCGCTTTGAGAGGCAATCACGAACTCATCATGGAGTCGTTCCTGCGCGGACAGACGCCTTTCGAGGAGTGGCGTCAGCTCGGAGGCCTCGAGACGATCCTCTCTTACGGCGTCGACGCCCGTGACCGGCTCGCCAAGGGCGGAGTCCAGCCTCTCGATCTGGCCGAAAAGATTCCCGTTTCGCATTTGCGTTTCATTTCGTCGCTGGTGAGCGTTTACACGGCCGGCGACTATTGCTTCGCCCATGCGGGACTGAGACCCGGCGTCGCGATCGAGGACCAGTCGATCGCCGACTTCGCCTGGATCCGCGATGATTTCTTACGCTTTTCCGGAAAGTTCGGCTTCATCGTCGTCCACGGGCATTCCCCGGTTGCAAGCGTCGAGTTTCTGCAAAACAGAATCAATGTCGATACAGGCGCGTACCTGACCAACCGCCTTTCCGTCCTGCGCATCGACGCCGACGGCGTAACGCTCTTAGGGGCTGGCGCAAAATGACGCAGGCGCTCGTCGCCCCTCGATTGGCGGCGCCCCGCAGGTGGCTGGCGAGGGCCTTCGTCGCCGCCGTCGGCCTCACCGTGACGGCCTACGGCGCCGCTTCAACTGTCCAAGTGAACCTAGCGGCGCTCGCTTTCGCCGTCCTCGCGATCCTTTCGACTTTTCGTCCGATTGGTTCATGGCGAGTCGGCCGCGTCCAAGCGGTCTCGATCTTCGTGCTCGCCGGTCTGATCGCCTACGCAACCTCCCAGACTTTGCCGTTGCCGGGTTTGGAGATTGCGAACGGCGCCTGGAAATCGGTCAGCGAAACCATCGGTCCGGTGAACGGAACTATCTCCGTCGCGCCTGGCATGACGCTCGACGCGCTGACCACATTGGCGCTCCCCTTTCTCACCTTCATCGCTGCGCTGGCCTTCTTTCAGGGCGACGACGATGCGCAATGGCTGTGGCGGGCGCTGGCTTATTTCGGCGCGGCCTATGCGGCGTTCGGCATCCTGCAAGAACTGCTGTTCCCCGACCAACTTCTTTTCGAGACGAAGAAATATTACGTCGGCTATCTCACTGCGACGTTCGTCAATCGCAACACGGCGGGAACGTTTTTCGGCGTCGCTCTTCTCCTCAACCTGGGGCTCGAATTCCACGAGTTGCGAAAGATCCGTATCGCCAGCTTCATCAAGAAGGCGGTCGATTTCGCCATCGGCTGGCGCGACAAGAACGTGTTGGTGCTGGTCCACGCGTTCTG
>CAZKHF010000167.1:0-6800 GCA_964552445.1 uncultured Bradyrhizobium sp.
GCCTCGCCCGACTATTTCGCGCGCTTCGGCGTTCCGCGCCGCTGGGACGCGCTCGGCGGCCATCGCATGGTCGGCTTCCACTCCTCGGCGACCGGCGGCGTCCTGCCGCTCGAGTTCCTGGTCGACGGCCAGCGGAAAACGGCGACGCCGCCGTCGGCGCTGTCGGTCAACGGCGCCGACACCTACCGGGTCGCAGCCCTGCATGGCCTCGGGCTGATCCAGGTTCCGCGCTATTCGGTGGAGCGGGACCTCGCCGAAGGCGCGCTTGTCGAATGTCTGTCCGACACGCCGCCGTCGCCGACCCCGGTCTACGCGCTCTACCCGCGCAGCCGCCAGCTTAGCCTGCGGGTGCGGGTGTTCCTCGATTGGATCGCGGCGGAATACGCGAAGCTCGCCGAGCCGGGCGACTCCTCCTTTCGCGCGACGTCGTGAGATCCGGGGCGCGGCGCGCGTTCCGGCGACGCGTCATTGAGGCAGACAAGCGCGTTGGCAGTCGCTCAGCGCCTCGAACGGCGGCGTTTCGCCGCAGCCGCCCCACAGGAACGACTTGCAGGCGCCGGCCTTGGCGTCGAACCAATAGGCCTCGAACGCCCCTTTGCAGGTCCCCTTGACCGGTTGGGCCTCGCACGCGGCCGGCGGCGCAAGACGGAGGAAATCCGAGCGGTCGGCCGCTTCGGCGCGAAGCGCCCGCGCCTCGCCCCGCAACGGCGCGTCGACGTCGTGGTCGAACTGGAGATCGCCGTCGCGACGCATGGCCTGCAGATAGATGGGATCGTCGCCGAAGAAGGTCCGCCAGTCGGCGAAGATCGGCCCAAGGTCGTTCTCCTCAGGAACCAGCCGAACCGACGTGCTCGCCTTGAAATCCTGATCCAGGCATTTGCCGTGGCTGGAGGGATCGGCGCTGAGATCGACGTCCGCGCCGTGGAAGACGGCGCCCGGATCGTTGGAGCCGGGGCGGCACAAAGTCGTCGGCGCCGCGACGAACAGGTCGATGGCGCCCTTGCCGCCGAAGCTGTTGGAGGTCAGCAGCGGATAATAAAGGTTGGCGCTGGCGAAGCGGAAAGCCAGGGGTTCGACGAGGCGCGTCTCGGCGCCGACGTCGACCCGGTCGAGCACGAAATAGCCGTAGCCGCGACGCACGTAGTTCGAGACGATCGCCTCTTCCTTGGGGTAGGCGGCGGCCGTCGGCAGGCCGTGGGCGCGGAAATAGTCGTTCACCCAGCCGCGGAAGGCGGCGGCGTCGGCGACGTGGATGGTCGTCACGTCATGGGAGCCGACGCGGGCGGCGGCGACGACGTCGACGCCTTGCGTCTTCTCGGAAGCGCCGCCCTTGGTCATCCAGCGCGTCACGAAAGTCAGGCGGTATTTCTCGACCATCGCCTTGACGTGGTCGAAGGCGTCGACCGGCGCCGCCGAAACCTGCGGCGCGGCGGGGAAAGGAATGAAGCGGACGATCGGCGTCGCGGCGGCGGCGCCGATCTCGGTTCCGAGAATCAGCACTTCCTCGCGGCGGTTGTGCAGGATGACAGCCTTCTGCGACGTCTCCTCGACCTTCACGGCGGAGTTGGACGCCATCATCCGCCCCATGTCGGCGAACGCGGCCGAGCCGAGGCAGGCGAGGATCGGCAGGCTGAGAAACAACGCGGGTTTGTTCATGGCTGATTCCACGCCGGCCGCAAAACATCGTCGCCGACCGCGCGTCGCATGACGGACGTCAGGCGGAGACGCGGCGGCCGCTCCTTCGGTTCGTCCCCTTCGTCGCAGCATAGGACAGAACGCGGCCGGATGACACCGCCCCCGGGGCGCGAGGGGCAGGCTGGGCGACCGAGGACATTCGCTTGGCTCTTCCCGCGCAGGGCCGCTTGTCGCGATTCGGTCCGGCGCGATCGGGGTGATCGTGGGGAAATAGGCTTGGCGTCGCGCGTCATCAGCCGATGGCCGACGACCGCGGCGCCGCGGCGGCGAATAGGCGTTCGCGCAGCCAGACGTGGGCGGGGTCGTCGGCGGCGCGGGCATGCCAGAGCGCCGAAAGCGAGAAATTGGCGAGATCGAACGGAGGATCAAAGATCTGCAGCTGATCACCGCAGCGGGCGAGAAAGCGCCGCGGGAGCGTGCAAAGGCAGTCGCTCTGCGCCACGACCGTCGGCGCCACGGCATAGCTTTGCACGGAGACGGCGACGCGCCGCTTGCGCCCAAGGCGGGCGAGCGCTTCGTCGACGGAACTGGCGAAGCCGCCGCCGACGGCGGAAACCATAACGTGGGGAAGACGGCAATAGGTCTCCAGATCCAGCGGGCCGGCGAGAAGCCCGGGGCGGCAGGCCGTCTGGTAGCTGTCGCTCAGGAGCTGACGGCAAATCAGCCCCTCGTCGGCGTTCAAGGGCGAGCCGATGGCGAGGTCCAGCTCGCCGCTCTCCAGGGCGGCGGCGATGCTGGAGCCGCATTGGAGAAACGACAGCCGGACCCTCTCGGCGCCAGCTTCTTGCACGGCCGCCACCAATGGGCCGCACAGCATCGTCGCCGCATTGTCGTTGAGGGCGATGGCGAAGGTGCGATCGCTGTGCTCCGGCCGGAACGGCGGGGGCGGATCGAACAAATCGCGCAACTGCGTCAGGGCCGCGCGCAAGGGGCCCCGCATCGCGACGGCGCGCGCCGTCGCGACCATGCCGCGCCCGCCCTGAGCAGGCACCAGCAGCGGGTCGCCGAACAGCTCTCGCAGCCGCGCCAGCTGCGCCGACAGGGCCGGCTGGCTGACGCCAAGCTCCCGCGCCGCTCGCGTCACGTTGGCCTGGTCAAGCAGCGCGTCGAGCGCGGCGAGCAATTTCAGTTGATCCGCGCGACTATCCAATTGGCTTATACCTCGAATAACAAATCGCGATTTTGCTTATGATACGCGATGCGGCCATGCTGAGCCAAAGCCAATCGCGGAAAGGCCCATGACCATGACGGATCACGCGCAGAAGGTCGCTGTCGCCCGACGTTTCCATGCGACGCTACTGGCGCGCGACTGGAGCGCCGTCCGCGCCCTCCTCGCCGACGAGGCGCAATGGACGCTGCCCGGCGACAACGCCGTCTCGGGCGTGGCCGAGGGGGCCGACGCGGTGACGGAGCGGGCGCGCAGGATCGCCGGCTATGGGGTGAAGTTCCAGCTCCTGCACATTCTTTCGAGCCGCGACGACGTCGCCCTCGGGTTGCGCAACACCGCCGAACGCGACGGCCGCAGGCTCGACGAGCATCTCGCGACAGTGCTGCGCGTCCGCGACGGGAAGATCACGGCGATCGAAACCTTCCTGTCCGATGTGGAGGGAATGAACGCCTTCTTCGTCAAGGCGTGAAGACAACGGCGTTGTCGCGGCGCTCCATAGAGGAGCTCCGCCTTGAAAGTCGCCGGTTTCCATCGTTCGACGCGGCGGCGCGAAAGGGGATCGGCGGATTCCATGGCCAAGATTCTGATTACCGGAGGCACAGGCAAGACCGGCAAGCGGCTGTCGGCGCGGCTCGGCGGGGATCGGGCCCGCATCGCCTCGCGTCATCCGTCTTCCGGAGGCGTCGTCTTCGACTGGACGGACCCTCGGACCTTCGAGGCCGCCCTCGCGGGCGTCGGCGCGATCTATCTTGTCGCGCCGACCCGCAACGGCGAGCAGATCGAGGCGATGACGCCGTTCCTGCGTCAAGCCTTGTCGCGCGGGGCGAGGCGCTTCGTGCTGCTCAGCGCGTCCCTCTTGCCGGAGGGCGGTCCGTTGATGGGGCGCGTGCATGCGTTCCTGCGCCAAGAAGCGCCGGAATGGGCGGTGCTGCGGCCGAGCTGGTTCATGCAGGACTTCACCGAGGGGTATCATTTCCCCACCATCCGCGACGAGGGCGTCGTCTACTCCGCGACCGGAGACGGGCCCGTCGCGTTCATTGACGCCGAGGACATCGCCTTGGCGGCGGCGTCGCTTCTGCTCGCGCCCTCGGCGCCGAACCGTGATTTTGTCCTGACCGGCCCCCGCCCGGTTTCCTACGACGAAGCCGCCCGCATGCTCTCGGCGGCGGCCGGGTGGCGCGTCGACCATCGCCGCATCAGCGAGGCCGAGCTTGCGGGACGCTGGTTGAAGACCGGCCTGCCGGAAGAGCACGCCCGGACGCTCGCCGCGATGGACGTGATGATCGCCGCGGGCGCCGAAAATCGCGTCACGGACGACTTCGCTTCGATCACGGGACAGAAGCCGCGGACCTTCGAGACGTTCGTCGCCCGGTGCGCCGATCTCTGGCGTCGCGGCTAAAGGACCCCGATTTCCGCGCGATGGCTGCGCCGCGCCTCGGCCGCGGCGGCGCGAGCATTAACAGATCCGTAACCATATCGCGCAATAGCAATGGTAAATGACCGTTTCGGACGCGGACAGGGGGCGACGGCTCGAGGAAATTCACGAATTCGATCCGTGATCCCAAAAATCTGAAAATTCCGTTCGCGCACGGCGGAGCCTGCGGCCCCGATTCGCGAGGTGGCGAAATGAGACTTTGGTTGGCGCGCCTGTCGATCGGCGCGAAGCTTATCCTTGGCGTAAGCGCGCTGATTGTTCTCCTGCTCGCTTCGTCAGCCGTTTCCTCGTTGAATGCATACAGGTCCCAAGCCTTGGTGGACGAGCTCGCCCGCCAGGCCGCGGAGCAGGCGCTCGTCAATCAACTCGAAGCCGAAGTCTTCGAGACGCGAATGATCGTTTGGCGGGCGCTCGCCACAGGAGAGAAAAGCTTTTGGAACGATGGCGACAAGAAGACGGGCGTCGTCCTCGGTCTCTTGGGCCACCTCATCGACAGGACTCAAGATAAACAGCGTAAGGATAAGGGCATAGAGCTCGTTTCCGCGGTCAACGACTATTCGTCAGCGGTCGACGACTTGCGCGCATACCATACGTTCGCTGAGGCGTCGAAAGACCCGACCGGCTCGACCGTGCTCGCGAATAGCGAAAAACTCAGCGACAAGATCGTCGAGGGCATTCCCCAACTCGCGGCGCTCTATCGCGACGCCGCGAACGCCGCGCAAGACCGCGTCAAGAGCTCCGCCTCTTTTGCGATGACCGTGAGTCTCGGGCTCACGGTCGGCAGCTCGCTTCTTGCGTTGATCTGCGCAATCGCCACCATCGGCAGCATTCGTCGTCCGATCATTGGCGTCACCGCCGCCGCAGGCGCGCTGGCGCGCGGCGACCTTGCCGTTCTTGTGCCGCACGCCGACGAGCGCAACGAAATGGGCGACCTGGCGCGCACGGTCGAGGTGTTCAAGACCAACGCCGTCGAGCGGCGGCGGCTCGAAGCCGAGGCGGTGCAGAGCCGCGCCGCCGCGGAGGCCCAGCAGAGGCGCGCCGCGGCCGAAAAAGCCCGGATCGCCGAAGAACAGAGCGCCGCGATGCAGGCGCTCGGCGTCGGCCTCACTCAAGTCGCCGATGGCGATCTCACTGTGCGGCTCGCGGATGGATTCCCGACCCAGTTCGCGAAGATCAAGGAAGACTTCAATCAGGCCGCCGAGAAGTTGATGTTCGCCGTGCGCACGGTCGTCGAGAGCACCAAAGCCATCAATGCGGGCGTGGGCGACATCTCCGCGGCCTCCGACGATCTGTCGCAGCGCACCGAAAAGCAGGCGGCGAGCCTGGAGGAAACGGTCGCCGCGCTCCGCGAGATCACCGCCACGGTGCACCAGTCCGCGGACGGCGCCAAGCACGCGCGCGACATCGTCGCCGCCGCCGACCAAGACGCCAAGAGCGGCGCCGTCGTCGTCAAGAAGGCGGTCGGCGCGATGGACGCGATCGCCAAGTCTTCGGACCAGATCGGCCGCATCATCAGCGTGATCGACGAGATCGCATTCCAGACCAACCTGCTGGCGCTGAACGCCGGGGTCGAAGCGGCGCGCGCGGGAGAAGCGGGCAAGGGCTTCGCGGTGGTCGCCTCGGAAGTGCGCGCGCTGGCGCAGCGCTCGGCGGAAGCGGCCAAAGAGATCAAGACGCTGGTTTCGACCTCAGCCGCCCAAGTGAGCTCGGGCGTCAAGCTCGTCGCCGACGCCGGCGCCGTGTTGCAGCGAATCATCGAACAAGTGTCCGAGATCAATCGGGTGGTCGCGCAAATCGCCACCGGCGCGGCGGAGCAGGCGTCCAGGCTGCAAGAGGTCAACGGCGCGATCAACACGATCGACCAAACGACGCAGCAGAATTCGACGATGATCGAACAGTCGACGGCGGCGAACCATTCATTGTCGCAGGAAGCCGCGCAGCTTGCGAACCTCGTCGAGCAGTTCCGTTTTGCAGACGCCGGTCCGGCGGCGGTTGGGCGGGAGCCAAAGGGCGCGTCGACGCGCGATTTCGTCGCGCCCTCTATGGCGGCGTGAGGCTTTAGTCGTGAGCGCCTGACGACGCCGGCCGCCGCCGCGCCGCCAAGGCGGCAAGCGGCGCCGAAATGCGGGGCGCGACGGGGGCCGGAGATCATCCGCGGACGAGAGAGCCGCAATATCAGCGCGTTGCGATAAGCGATGGCGGAAGGAGTGAGATTCGAACTCACGGTGGGCTTGCGCCCACGGCGGTTTTCAAGACCGCTGCCTTAAACCACTCGGCCATCCTTCCGTCGGCCCTCTCGCCCCCTCTCTCCCGCTTGCAGGGGAGGATTGGGCGAGGGGGAGCGCGAACGCCCTCGTCCAGCGTTTCGCGCCGCCTTCTCCCGCGCACGGGGGAAGGGAACGCTCCCCCTTAGCAAATACCAGGCGACAGGGAAAACGTCCGGGCCTACACCAGCCGGCTCTGCGCCTTGGCGGCGGCGATGAAGCTCGCGAACAACGGGTG
>CAZKHF010000168.1:0-6790 GCA_964552445.1 uncultured Bradyrhizobium sp.
CGCGTGCAGGACGAAGATGGCGAAGTCGAGCCGCAACAGCTCGCCGTCGGCGAGCACGCCGAGCAAGCTCGGCCAGGCGGGGCTGCGCGGCGGCGAAACGGCCGGCGTCGGCGTCGGGCCGAGCGTGACGGCGACGCCCGCCAGCCCGAGCGCCGCGGTGATCCAGAACAGCCCCGACAGGCCGGTCGCGGCGGCGAGCGGCGGGCCGAGCACCACCGCGAGGCCGAACGACAGGCCGATCGTCACCCCAACCGCCGCCATCGCGCGCGTGCGCACCTCCTCGCGCGTCAGGTCGGCGACCGCGGCGAGAATGGTCGAGCCTACCGCGCCAGCGCCCTGCAGCACGCGCCCGACGATGATCCCGTCGATCGAGTTCGCCAGCGCGGCGACCACGCTGCCGAGCACGAACACCCCGAGGCCGGCGGCGATCACCGTCTTGCGCGGGACGCGGTCGGAGAGGACGCCGAGCGGAAGCTGCAACAACCCCTGCGCGAGGCCGTAGCCGCCGAGCGCCAGGCCGATGGTCTGCGGGCTCGCCCCCGGCAGCCCGCGCGCGAGCTCGGCGAAGACGGGATAGATGATGAACAGTCCGAGCAACCGCGCCGCGAATACGGCGGCGAGACAGATGGTGGCGCGGATTTCGGTTGCGTTCATCGTCGGTTCGTTGGTCGGCTGCTCAAAGGGCGCGCGCGCTTGGCGCGGCGGCGCGGGGGGCGCGTCTCCATAGCAAGATCGCAGCCCGCCTCCCAGAGGGCGCCGGAGAAAAGGCCGATCGCCCCTCACCGGCCGCGCCGCCCTTTCGGGCTGAGGACGAACGCGCGCACGCCTTCGGCGCGAGCGCGGGCTTGGCGGGCGCGAGAGGACAGACGACGACGGTCTCGCCGAACTCGGCCTGCAAAAGAGGTTTCGACGCGGGTCGCAGATGCGGCGCGCCTCGGCGACCGGCATGTCGGCGGGGCCGCTGAGCTCGAACTCGACGAACCGCCGGGCTCGGCGCGCCGCGCGCCGGATCGCGACGCTTGAATGATATCGAACGTTCTATTATGGAAGGCGCGCCACGCCCCGCCCCCAGCCTCCGCCATGTCCCGCGCCCGCTCCCTCTCCGACGACGTCGTGCTCGAACGCGCGGCCGCCGTGTTCTGGCGGCACGGCTATGCCGGCGCGTCGCTGCGCGACCTCACGCGCGCGACCGGCCTCAGCGCCGCGGCGCTCTATCACCGCTACGCCGACAAGAACGGCCTGTTCGTCGAGACCCTGCGCCGCTACGCCGATCGGGGCCTGAGCGAACGCATCGCGCGCCATACCGCCGCCCCCTCGCCGATCGAGGCGATCCGCGGCTTCTTTTCCGAGCTCGTCGCCCTCTCCGCCGCCGACCCCGACCGACGCGGCTGTCTATTGGTCAACACCGCGCTCGACGGCGCGGCGACCAGCGAGGCGGCGCGCGCCCTGGTGCGCGACCGGCTCGGCGAAATCGAAGCCTTCTTCGCCGCGCAGCTTCGCCGCGCGGTCGCCGCCGGCGCGATCGACCCTACGATCGAGGTCGAGACCGCCGCCGCCGGCTTGCTCGGCGCGACGCTGGGCATCCGCGTGATGGCGCGGCTCGACCCCGACCCCGCCCGCCTCAACCGCCTGGCCGAACGCGGCCTCGCTTCGCTTCAACCCCCCGACCGCAGGAGCCCGATATGATCGACCTCTACTACTGGACGACGCCGAACGGCCACAAGATCACGATCTTCCTCGAGGAGACGGGCGAGCCCTACCGCATCGTCCCGATCAACATCGGCGCCGGCGACCAGTTCAAGCCGGAATTCCTCGCCGTCGCGCCCAACAACCGCATTCCGGCGATCGTCGACCGCGCGCCCGCCGACGGCGGCGAGCCGATCAGCCTGTTCGAATCCGGCGCGATTCTCGAATATCTCGCCGACAAGACCGGCCGCTTCCTGCCGCGTGACGTTCGCGGCCGCGCCGAGGTCATGCAATGGCTGTTCTGGCAGATGGCGGGCCTCGGTCCGATGGCCGGCCAGAACCACCATTTCGGCCAGTACGCGCCGGAGAAGCTGCCTTACGCAATCAACCGCTACGTCAACGAGACCAACCGGCTCTACGGCGTGTTGAACAAGCGGCTCGCCGACCGCCCGTTCGTCGCCGGCGACTACTCGATCGCCGACATGGCGGCCTACCCCTGGGTCGTTCCCCATGAGCGCCAGGGCCAGAACCTCGCCGACTTCCCTCATCTTCAGCGCTGGTTCGAGGCGATCCGCGCCCGGCCGGCGGTCGAGCGCGCCTACGCGCTCGCCAGGACCGTCAACACCACGCCGTCGGTGAACGACGAGAAGTCGCGCGCGATTCTGTTCGGCCAGACGGCGAAGACCGTATCGGGGGCGTGACGTCGCCCGGGAGGAAGCGCCCCATGTCGATCGCGCTTAAGCTCTTCGAACTCGCCGGCGCCGACGCGGCGGTGCGCTTCAGCCCTTATTGCTGGCGCGCGCGGCTCGCGCTCGCGCACAAGGGCCTGCCGGTCGAAACCGTCCCCTGGCGCTTCACCGAGAAAGAGGCGATCGCCGTCTCCGGCCAGGGCAAGGTCCCGGTGCTGATCGACGGCGAGCGCTGCGTCTACGACAGTTGGGCGATCGCCGAGTATCTGGAGGCGGCCTACCCCGACCGGCCGTCGCTGTTCGGCTCGCCGGAGGCGCGCGCGCTCGCCCGCTTCGTCAATTGCTGGACCCGCGAAGCGATCCATCCGGCGCTCGGGCGCATCATCGCTCCCGGCCTGCCGGCGATCGTCGCCGAGAAGGATCGCGCCTACTTCGTTGCTTCGCGCGAGGCGCGGTTCGGCGTGAGCCTCGCCGCGCTCGCCGATGAGCGCGACGAATGGCTCGCCGCGCTGCGCAAAGCGCTGGGGCCGCTGCGCGCCACGCTCGCCGAGCAGCCGTTCCTCGCCGGCGCGGCGCCGAACTATGCCGACCATATCGTCTTCGGCGCCTTCCAATGGGCGCGGGTGGCGAGCGCGGTCGAGATCCTCGCCGCCGACGACAGCGCGATCGCCGCGTGGCGCGAGCGCATGCTCGACGCCTACGGCGGCCTCGCCCGCCGGGCGCCGCGCGCGGTTTGAATCGATCGCGCCGACGAGTCGCTCGCGCGACCTGGCGCGCCGCGCGCGAGCGTGCGAAACTCGCACGGTCGCAGCGCGGCCGAAGCCGCGCGCGAGCGGGGAAGGAAATGCAATGAGGCTTTTCGCTACGCCGCGCGCGCGGCGCGCCCGTTTCGCCCTTCTCGCCGCGGCGGCGCTCGCCTGCGCCGTCGCTTCGCCGGCGCGCGGCGCCGCGCCCTGCGTCTCTGGCGACGAGAATTGCCCGCAGGTGGTGAAGATGGCGCCGGGCGCGACGACGGTCACAGCGACGGGCTCGGTCACCGGCGAGAAGCCCGACTTCTACATGACCTTCGTCGCCAAGGCGGGACAAAGGCTGACGCTCCATGTCGTCGGCGGGAACCTCAAGACTGGCCCCGGCGTTCCCATCACGTTTCCCGACGGCGGCGGCGGCGGCGGCGTATTTCTCGACCAGCCGTTCGTCCTGCCTCAGACCGGCGCCTACGTCGTCCTCTTCCACGCCAACACGATGTCGGAAGGCCCGTTCGGCCGCTTCCGCGCGACGTTCGAGATCCGCTGACGCGGCGGCCGATCGCGAACCCGGAGGCGGCGCGCTTGCGGGTTCCCGGCCGGGCCTTCGCTCCGCCGGGAATGACGGCGCGGCTAGTCCGCCGCGCCGTCGAGGCGCCCGGACGAGGCGTAGCGCTTCAGCCCGGCGGCGAGGGCGTGAAACGCCGCGCGATAGACCGGCGTCGTCCTGAGGTTCTCGTGCATGGCGACCCAGCAGGGCAACCGCAGGTCGACGACGTCGGCGAGCAAGCGCGTCAACTTCACCGGCGCGTCGGCGAGGCCCGTCTGGCAGACCCCCAAGCCCACCCCCGCCCGGATCGCGCTCAATTGCGCGAGGTTGGAATCGGCGCGGAAGGCGAAAACCATGTCGGCCAGGAACGGATGGGCCTCCTTAATCGCCCGCAGGAAGGCCGTCTGCTCGTCAGGCCCGATCAGCGTGTGCCCTTTCAGGTCCGCGAGCGATTGCGGGCGCCCACGGCGCTCAAGGTAATCGTCGCGCGCGAACAGCCCGAGGCTGATGTCGCCCGCCTTTTGCACCACCAGCGCGCTCTGCGTCGGCTCGGTCATGCGCGCCGCGATGTCGGCCTCCCGCCGCAGCAGATCGACCAGCGCGTCGCTCAGCGTCAGCTCGATCTCGACCGCCGGATAGGCGGCGAGGAACGGCGCCAGAATCTTCGGCGCCGCCTCGACGCCGACGACGTCGCTGGCGCTGATCCGCACCACGCCGCGCACGCCTTCGCCGTGCGCCGCGCCCATCCGGCGCAAGGCCTCGGCCTGCGCCGCCATGGTCTCGGCGAAGGGTCTCAGATCGCGCGCGGCCGCGCTCGGCTGGAGGCCGAGGCGCGTGCGGGTGAATAGCTGGAAGCCGAGCGCGTCCTCCAGCCGGTCGACGTGGCGGCCGACGCTCGGCTGGGTCAGGCCGAGGCGCCGCGCGGCGCCGGACAGCGACCCCTCCTCCAGCACGGCGACGAAGGTGCGGTAGACGTCCCAGCTCAACTCGTCCTTGTTCATGCATTTTTGTATATCAGACGAAGCAATTTTCGCAATTTCGTATGTCGCGGCGACCTGTCATGACGACGTCCGCAAACCCGAGGAGCGAACGATCATGACAGAAACAGCGCTGGTGGCGGGCGCCGCGGGCGGCGTCGGCGGCGAGACGGTTCGCGCTTTGAACGCGCGCGGCTGGCGCGTGCGCGCGTTCAACCGCGCGCGCTCCGGCGTCGACGGCGACGGCGTCGAATGGGTGCGCGGCGACGCGCTCGACGCGACGGCGGTCGCCAAGGCCGCCGAAGGCGCGAGCGTCATCGTCCACGCCGTCAACCCGCCGGGCTACCGCCACTGGGGACGGCTCGTCGTACCGATGCTCGAGTCGACGCTTCAGGCGGCGCGGGCGAACCAGGCGACGATCGTGCTGCCGGGAACGGTCTACAACTACGGCCCCGACGCGCTGCCGATCTTGACCGAGGAGTCGCCGCAGCGACCGCTGACCAGGAAGGGCAAGCTGCGCGTCGAAATGGAGGCGAGGCTGGAGGCGTTCGCGCGCGAAGGCGGCCGCGCGATCATCCTGCGCTGCGGCGACTTCTTCGGGCCGCGCGCCGGCAATAGCTGGTTCAGCCAAGTCGTCGCGCCAGGCCGCCGAGCGACGCGCGTCGCGCGCCTCGCGCCGCCGAACCTCGGCCACCAGTGGGCCTATTTGCCCGACGTCGCCGAGACCTTGGCGCGGCTCATCGACCGTCGCGCCGCCCTTCCCGCGTTCGCCGCCTACCAGTTCAAGGGCCATTGGGACGCGACCGGCGAGGAGATGATCGACGCCATCAAGCGGGCGACCGGCCGCCCGGATCTTAAGGTCAGGCCATTTCCGTGGACGCTGCTCGCATGCCTGTCGCCTTTCGTCCCGCTTTTCCGCGAAGTGGGAGAGATGCGCTACTTGTGGAGGACGGCCGTCTACATGGACAATGAAAAGCTCCTCGGCGCGCTCGGCGAGGAGCCGCACACGCCCTGGGACGACGCCGTGCGCGAGAGCTTGCGCGGCCTGGGCTGCCTTTGAGCGCGCGCCCGCGCGGCGGCGAGGTTGAAGCTTCGCCCTAGGCGACCAGCGGCGCGACGATCGCGTCGAGCAGCTTGGCGACGTCGTTGGGGTCGAGCCGCGCCTGCAAGCCGCGCCGGCCGCCGTTGACGAACACGTAGGGCTCGGCGAGCGCCTGCGCCTCGATCGCGGTTCTCAAGCGCCGCGCCTGACCGAACGGGCTGACGCCGCCGATCTTGTAGCCGGACACGCGCTCCGCCTCGGCCGGCTTCATCATCTGCGCCGACTTGCCGCCGAACGCCGCCGCGAGCTTCTTCATCGACACTTCGTGGTTCGAGGGGACGACCACCACCGCGGGCTTGCCGTCGACCAGCGCCATCAGCGTCTTCAGCACTCGCTCGGGCGGCTCGCCGATCGCCTCGGCCGCCTGCAGCCCGATCTTGTCGGCGTCGGGATCGTAGTCGTAGCTGACCACGCTGAAGGCGACGCCCGCCCGCTCCAGCATCGTCGTCGCGCGCGTCGCCTTGGACAAAGCAAGCCTCCTGAAGAGCCTCGCCGCGCGGCCGGCGGCGGCGCGCCGATTCAACACCGTCCTCGCCGGCGGGCAAGCCCGCGCGATCCATGGTTGGCGCGCTTCCGCCCACCTTTCCGCCCGCGTCGCGCCGGCCCCGCGGCGATTCGTCCCGGCCAAGTCAGTTGACAATATCTATCGATCTTATACGTTGATCCCAGGCCAGCCGCGGCGCGTCTCTTGCGTGCGCCACGGCGACGGCCATCTACGCACGAGACCGAAACAGCAGGGGGCCCCGCATGTCGACCAGAACGCCCGTCCGACGCGCCGCGAGCGCGCTTCTCGCGATAGCCGCCATGGCGGTCGGATTGTGCGCGGCGGCGACCGCCGAGGCCGGCCCGACGCTCGACAAGATCAAGGAGCGCGGCGTGATCCGCGTCGGCGTCGGCAGCGAGCCGGGCTTCTTCACCCCCGACGCCAACGGCAAATGGCAGGGCTTCTTCGTCGACTTCGGCCACGCGCTGGCGGTGACGGTGTTCAACGATCCCGACAAGGTCGAGTTCACCAACTCCTCGCCGCAGCAGCGCCTGCCCGC
>CAZKHF010000169.1:0-6773 GCA_964552445.1 uncultured Bradyrhizobium sp.
GATCAGCTCCGCCCGACGATCGGAAAGCTCGCCGCCTTCATGGACGGTAAGACCGTATGTCCGCTGAGCCGAGGTGGCTCGCCCTACACTGCGCCTTCGAGGGTTGCTCGGAGTGGCCGAGCCGATCCTCACCGCAGGAGGACGAGCCGTGGAGCATTATAGGGAAGTTTTCGTGGGGATTGACGTGGCGAAGGCACGGAACGCCGTAGCCGTTGCTGACGGCGGACGTGGGGGCGAGGTGCGTTTCGTCGGCGAAGTGGATGCGTCGGAAGCGAGCATGCGGCGGGTGGTGAAGCGGATCGCCGCGACCTGTGATCGGGCACATTTCTGCTACGAGGCCGGCCCCACGGGGTATGGATTGCATCGGCTCATCACCTCGCTCGGTCACCTCTGCACCGTGGTGGCGCCGTCGTTGATCCCACGGAAGCCTGGTGATCGGGTCAAGACCAACCGCCGCGATGCCGTCGCTCTCGCGAGGCTCCTCCGGGCTGGTGAGCTCACGGCGAGTTGGGTCCCAGACGAAGGCCACGAGGCAATGCGCGATCTGGTGCGCGCTCGCGCTGCCGCGGTCGAGAATCAGCGCGTCCATCGCCAGCAGGTGAGCGGCTTCATGCTCAAGCACGGCCGGGTCTTCACGCGCCCGAAGACTTGGACCATGCGTTATCTGAGATGGCTTCAGGAACAGAAGTTTGACCATCCCGCTCACCAGATTGCGCTGCAAGAGATGGTCGAGGCAGTCCGGATCTCGAAGGAGCGGGTCCAGCGTCTCGAGGCGGCGATCGAAGCGTTCGTGCCGACATGGTCTCTGGCGCCTGTGGTTCGGGCTCTTCAAGCCTTGCGCGGTGTCGACCTGATCGTGGCCGTGACCTTCGTCACCGAAGTTGGCGACCTGAGCCGCTTCGAGACCCCACGCCAGCTTATGTGTTATCTCGGCCTCGTTCCCAGCGAACGTTCGACCGGCGATACAGTCCGCCGCGGCGGAATCACCAAGGCCGGCAACGGCCGTGTGCGTCACATGCTGGTCGAGAGCGCCTGGACCTACCGCCATCCGCCTCGGATCGGCGCCAAGAAGCTCTACAGGTTGGGAGAGACCTCGCCGAAGGTCCGTGAGATCGCCTGGAAGGCACAGACGCGGCTGACTGCGCGTTACCGGGCTCTCAGCGCACGAGGGAAGAAGACGACGGTCGTCTGCACCGCCATCGCCCGCGAGTTGGTCGGCTTCATGTGGTCCGTCGGACAGGAGGCTCAGTCGACCTAAATCCTCTGTCGCCCGCAATGGCGACGAGGCCATAGCTCGCGCACAGGCGGGGGCGGGGCCACGGCAGGGGAACTCCCGTCAGCCGCTTTGTGGCCGGCTCCGGCCGACGCCCGCCGTAAGACAGGGAACGCCCCGGACGCACACTCGGAACTGCGGTATCCAACCCGCGCATCAGAGCTTGATCACCGACGTCCTTCAGGCCCCGTCCCCACCTGTGCGCGATCATTCTCAGCGACGCTCGTTGAGCGAACGATGGACCTCGCCGTCGCAGTTGACAGCGGACATCAGAGCGGTCCTCCGGCGCCACGAGGTTGACCGCTTTATTTCGGATTGGGCGCCTGGCGTCAGGCCGCGAGTTTATCGTTGGAACGCGTGGCCGCTGCCCAAGCCCACGGCATGAGCTCATCGATGCGCGAGGCGGGCCAGAGGTTGACGAGCTTGACGAGCACGTCGGCCAAGTAGGCTTGCGGATCGACGCCGTTGAGCTTGCAGCTCTCGATCAGCGAGGCGACGCAAGCCCAGTTTGCGGCGCCCTCGTCATGGCCGGCGAAGAGTGAGTTCTTGCGATTGAGGACAATTGGCCTGATGCCGCGCTCGACGATGTTGGTGTCGAGTTCGACGCGGCCGTCGTCGAGGAAACGCGTGAGCCCGTCCCAGTGGTTCAGGCCGTAACGGATCTCGTCGGCGATCGACGCTTTGCCGGAGACGCGAGCGAGTTGGCGTTCGAGCCAGGTTTTGAGCGCCGCGACCAGCGGCTTGCTCCTGTCGCGACGCACCCTGCGACGCTCCTCAGCGCTTGCGCCGCGGATCGTCTTTTCGATCGCGTAGAGCGCGGCGATGCGTTCGAGCGCTTCGCTGGCGATCGGCGCGGCGCCGCCTTTGGCGAGGTCGTAGAACCGGCGGCGCAGATGCGACCAGCAGAACGCGAGCGTGATGGCCTCGTCCGGCGCTTCGGCGGCAAGCTTCTTATAGGCCGCGTAGCCGTCGCACTGCACGACACCGCGATAGCCGTCGAGCAGCTTCAGCGCATGCACGGCGCCGCGGCCGGGCGCGTAGGTGAAAGCGATGGCCGGAGGATCCGTCCCGCCCCAGGGCCGATCATCGCGGGCGACCGCCCAAAAGTAGCCCTGCTTGACCCGGCCGCGGCCGGGATCGAGCACCGGCGCCTTCGTCTCGTCGACCGCGATCTTGCCGGAAGCGAGGATCAGTTCGCGCAGGCGCAGATAGAGCGGCGCGAGTTCGGCCGCCGCATACCCCACCCAAAACGCCAACACCGATCGTTTGATGTCGAGGCCCTGCGCGGCCAGCATCTGGGACTGCCGATAGAGCGGCAGATGCCAAGCGTATTTGGCGACCAGCACCGAGGCCACCATCGCCTCGGTCGGCAACCCGCCCTTGATCAGCCGTTCGGGGGCCGGCGCTTGCACCACCGCCTGTTCGCAGGCTCGGCAGGCGTATTTGGGACGGTGCGTCACGATCACCCGGAACTGCGCCGGGATCACGTCGAGCCGCTCGGAAGTCTCCTCGCCGATCACGTGCATGGGCGACCGGCAGCACGGGCAACTCTTGTCCTCGGGCTCGATCGTCACATGCAGGCGCGGCAGATGGGCGGGAAGCGCGCCACGATTGGCGCGGCGCTTTCCGGCGCGGGCGCGAGCGTGCGCCTCATTCTGCTTGTCGTCGGCGGCTTCGCCGGCGGCGATGGCTTGCTCGACATCCTCAAACGCCAGGGCGAGCTGGTCTGAATCGAGCTTCTCGGAGCGGCGGCCAAATTGCATGCGCTGCACCTGATGCAGGAGATGCAGCAGGCGGTCGTTCCGCGACAGCGCCTCGTCGCGCGCCGCAAGCGCAGCGTCGCGCTCGGCGAGCGCCGCCGCAAGCCGCGCCTGCAACTCGGCGACGTCGGTCAGCGGATGATTCGCGCTCTCGCTCACGACCCAAAGAGAATCAGATTTGCGCGCGGTCGTGACCAACAAACGACCAACTGAGTCGATTGGTCACAGCTTCACGACGCAGCCTCCGGACGCGGAACGTCGCGCGCATGAAGGCGCGACCAGTCCAGTCCGTCAACGAGCGCGGCAAGTTGCGAAGCCGTGAGCCGCATGACGCCGTCGCTCACCGGCGGCCAGCGAAACGCATTTTGCTCGAGCCGCTTGTAACTCACCAGGGAAAGCAGGCCATACCGTCGCTGCCGCGCAGCTTGTCCGCGTGACCCACCCCTTCCATCCGTTCGCCGACCGGCAACTCGTCTGCGTCGGCGAACGCCATAACCGGTCCGGCAAGCGGCTCCTGCTGCGCGTCGATGACAGCACGATCTGCTCAGTTCCCCCACAGTGGACCGACGCTGCGGCGCCGGATCCTGAGGTCGTCATGGGGCGAGGGCGGGCGCTTCTTCGGGTTGTGGACCTCATGGGGCTGGCCCGTCTTGTCGAGCAGCTTTCGGCGAGGAGGCGCGTGCATGACGTGTAAGGATAATTATGCCGCTTACGTAAGTCAAATTACGCCGCACAGGCATCGCCAATGGAGCAATTGTGCTGGATATATCGTTACCAAGCGGCCGCTGGAGTCTTGACGGGCTCCATTGTGCGGCATAATAATGATTACGTTCGTGGCGCTCTCTTGACGAGGTTCGGCGTGCCGGCAGGACGTGACCGCAGGCGCTCGAAGACCGACGCGCTCGCCGAGGACGGCGCGCTCAATCCGGCGCCCGAGAAGGTCCGCGACCCGAAGTTTCAGGAAGACGGATTCTTCGATCCGCGCGACATCGTGCAGGTGAAGTACGAGATGCTGCGACGCGCCTCGGTCGAGAAGGCGTCGGTGACCGACGTGTCCGAGGAGTACGGCGTCTCGCGGCCGACGTATTACCAGGCCAAGGCCGATTTCGACGAAGGCGGCATTGCGGGACTCGTGCCCAGGAAAAGAGGTCCCCGCGGCCCCCACAAGATCCAGGGCGAAGTTTCGGAGTTCCTCAGGGCGCAGATTTCGCCTGGCGAACCGATACGGGCGCGCGAGCTGGCGAAGTCGCTCCAGAAGGAGTTCGGCCTCGATGTCCATCCAAGAACGATCGAACGGGCGATCAGTGCAAAAAAAACTTCGAGATGACTCGGATCACGGCCACTCCGGCCGCGCCTCCGCCCGCCGTCGTCGCTCCCTACGAGAGGCTGCGCTCGGCCATGCTTGGTGAAGCGTTGCCCCCTGACGCACGGAACGGGCTGGTCGTCTTTCTTCACCGCGGCATGTGGGGATGGGCGCGCGCGCTGTCGCTCGAACCCGCGAGGTTGGAGCCGGCCTCATCGCAATCGTCGCCGCCGGCCCAGTCCAGCGATCGTCGGGACATCGTCTGCCTCCTCGCAGGAATGGCGATGGCGATCAACCATCGGAGGGCGCCGTGAACGCCTCGCTCAAAGTTCAACCTCGCCATCTCGAACGGGACGCCTATCTCTACATCAGGCAATCGTCGATGCGGCAGGTCATTGAGAACGTCGAAAGCACGAGGCGACAATACGCGCTTCGGGGCCGCGCAACTGTTCTCGGCTGGCGCGACGAGCAGATCATCGTCGTCGATGACGACCAGGGCGAGTCCGGCGCGTCGGCGTCATGGCGCGAAGGATTCCAGCGCCTGGTGAGCGATGTCGGCTTGGGGCGCGCCGGCATCGTCATGGGGCTGGAAGTCTCCCGCCTCGCCCGCAACAGCGCCGACTGGCATCGCCTGCTGGAGATCTGCGCCCTCGCCGATACGCTCATCCTCGACGAGGACGGCGTCTATGATCCGGCCAGCTTCAATGACAGATTGTTGTTGGGCTTAAAGGGAACCATGAGCGAGGCCGAACTTCACGTCATCAAGGCACGGCTCCGCGGCGGGATCCTGAACAAGGTGCGGCGCGGCGAGTATCGTTGTCCGCTGCCGACAGGCTTCGTCTATGATGAGGTCGGCGAGGTGGCGTTCGACCCCGACTCGCAGGTCAGGGAAACGATCGCGTATTTCTTCGAGACGTTCTCACGAGTGGGATCGGCCTCTCAGACCGTCAAGGTCTTTCGCAAAGAAGGGCTTCGCTTTCCGTCTCGCATCCGCAATCGAGCGCCGACGATTTTCCAGCCGCTGACGATATCGACCGCGATCCGGACGCTGAACAATCCACGCTACGCAGGCGCGTACGTCTATGGCCGGCGGCAATATCGGCGGGCTGTCGATGGAAAGAAGAAGCTTCGGACCCGTGAGCGCAATGATTGGCTTGCCTGCATCCCAAACGCCCATCCTGGCTACATCGCCTGGGAGCAGTTCCAGCAGAATCGCAACACGCTCAAGGCCAATGGCCGGGGGTTCGAGGTCGCAAGAGCGTCGCCGCCGCGGGAGGGGACGGCCCTGCTGCAAGGACGGGCCGTATGTGGTCGTTGCGGTCGGCATCTACGCGTGCAGTACGCCGCTCGACGCGGCCGGCTGGAAGCCTGGTACGTCTGCGACCGCGCGCATGGCTCTCGCGGCGAGCCGAGTTGCCAGTCGATCGCGGGCGCGCCGATAGACAAGGCGATCGGCAAATTGATCGCCGATCAGATGACGCCAGCCGCGGTCGAACTGGCCCTGGAGATCAGGAGAGAGATCGAAGCGCGGCATGACGAGGCCGATCGGCTCCGTCGCCGCGCCGTCGAGCGCGCCCAGATCGACGCCGATCTCGCACAGAGACGATTCATGCTCGTCGATCCGGGCAACCGCCTTGTCGCCGATACGCTCGAGCACGAATGGAACGACAAGCTGCGTGCCCTGGCCAACGCTCAGGAGGAAAGAGAGCGTGGAAGGCAGGAGGACCAGTTCGCTCTCGACGGCGCGATCCGTGATCGGCTCGTCGCCATGACGTCAGACTTTGCAGCGCTTTGGTCCGATCCGAGCCTCCCGAACCGTGAGCGCAAGCGGCTGCTCGCCTACATCATCGAGGATGTCACGCTCGTGAAGCTCGCGGTCGAGGGAACGACAAGGATCCATGTCCGCTTCAAGGCAGGCAGGACGGAGACCCTGACGACCGAGAACCCCAAGTCCTCCGCGCAGCAGGTCAAGACCCAGCAGACGGTGATCGAACTGGTCGACCGGCTCCTCGACGATCACGTCTATTCCGAGATCGCCGACATCCTCAATCAAAAGGCAATTCGCCCCGGCGGTTCGGCTCGTCAAGGCAAGGCCGACGTCCGCTTCACGGACTTGCGGGTCGCCTACCTCATTCATCAATACGGGCTCCGCTCCCGCTATGACCGGCTGCGGGACCGTGGGATGCTGACGAACGCAGAGATCACTGCCCGGCTCGGAATTTGTGAGAGCACCTTGAAGAGATGGGTCAGGCACGGCCTTGTCGTGAGGCACGCCTACAGCGGTCAGGCCTACCTCTATGAAGCGCCTGGGCCGAACCCGCCAACCAAGCACTACAGTCGGTGGGATCGGCTTGTCGACCGGGCAGCCGCAATGCGCCAAACAGAATCAAGATGCTCGCTTCCAGCGGAAGGAGGTGCAGTATGAAGTCAGGTAGTT
>CAZKHF010000170.1:0-6770 GCA_964552445.1 uncultured Bradyrhizobium sp.
ATCTCGCTCGTCGACCTGCCCTGCCTGCCCGGCGCGACCTTCGAGGTCGTCAAGGACGGCGCGGTCGACCAGCGCGCCTTCGCGCCGCGCCTCGACGCGCCCGCCGCGCAGGCGGGCGAAGAAGTTCCGGTCGCTCGACCGGAAGGCGCGGCCGCCCCGACCGCGCCCGCCAGCGCCGAGAGCCCGCCCGCCGCGGCAGGCCCGTCCCCCTCCGCCGCGCTCGCCAAGGCGGCCTCGGCGCTGGCGCTCGCCGCCGACAAGCTCGAGCGCGCCGTCGCCGAGAACGCGGCGCTGCGCCAGTCGGTCGGCGCGCTGGCGCCGGAAGTGGCGGCGCTCCTGGCGCGCGTCGCCGCGCTGGAGGCGCAGCCGCAGCCCGCGCGCGCCGCGCTGCGCGCGACGCCGAAGCGCGCCGACGCCGCCTTCGCCGACGAGCCGGCGTTCGGCGTCGACGAGGCGATCAAGCGCCTCGCCGAGCTCGCGCCGGAAGCCCGCGCGCTGGCCCTGACCAAGCTCAGCCTCGCCCACCCGCAGCCGCTGCGCTTCTAGAAGCGGAGCGCAAGCCATGCTGGTCGAAACGCTGCGCGCGGATTGGGCCGCGCGCGGAACGAATGCGCGCGTCTCAGCGCTGCCGGGGTTCGCGAACGGCGCGCTGATCCTCGGCGCCGGGACGAAGCTCGCCGAAGCGCGCGGCGAACGCCGCGACGACGCGGCGGAGAGCGAGTGCGCTGTCGCGCTGGTCTCTGTCGCCATCGGCCGCCCGCTCGACGCTTCGACCGCGACCCACGTGCGCCGCGCGCTCGCCAAGGCCCGCGAGGGCGACGCGCCGCTGGCGCTGACCCATCTCGCGCTCGCCGGCGTCGGCCGTCTCGACGACCCGCGCGAGGACGCGCGGCGGCTGTTCATCGCCGACGGGCTGATGAAGGCCGGCGTCCCGCCGGCGACCATCCTCGCCGCGCTCGGCGACGCGCCGCCGCCCGACGCCCTCGACCGCGCCTACAACCCCGACCAGCCGCGCGTGCCGGCGGGGAACGGGCGGCCGAGCGGACAGTGGACGAGCGGGGATTGGGAGGACGACGGCGGCTCGGATGACGCTTCCGCGCCCACAAGCGCGTCAAATGACGTGGTCAGCGGCCGGTCGCAGAGCGTCCAAATATCGGACGCTTCTAACGACTGGACCCAGCACCTCAACCCAATCGCCTCGGCGGAAGCCGCGCAAGCCGGCGCCTCTCCATTCAACGGCGTCGGGCCATACACACAACATCAACTCGGAGTCGCCGCCGCAATAGCCCACTATGAGGCTTTAGGCTATGTGATCTTTTCCCGTACCGCGACCGCAGTGGACGTTCCTGGCTTCGCGTCGCCCCGCGTTTATGATTTCGTCGTGCAATCTCCCGATGGCCTCTTAATCGGCGTTGAAGTGAAGACGACGATGGGTGACACGATCTTTCTCAAGCCGATACAAGTTGCAAAGGATGTCACTTTGATGTTGGATGGCGGCGGGGTCGCCCGCGTGAGCGGCGCTTCGATCCGGGGCGTCGCTTATACCACACATTGTCGCTACTGCGACAAAATTGATATACGCGGCGCCGTCCTTGATGGTTTACTCAAGTTCGCCAACATCGCGTTCTCCTATGATCAACTGCCGTGAGCGCTGTTGAAGTTGCGGAGTGATCGGATGAATCCGCCTGACGCCAACAATAGTCCCCCGGTGCCGATGATGGACGCCAAATCGGCGCCCGTGGTCGGGCCCGAGGTCCAGCGCATCGTGAGCTCGGATGTGTTCGTTTCGCGTGTCGAGGGTCCTCTCACGCCGGAGCAGCGAATTGAACGTATCGAAGCCATCCTGAAGTTTATCGGATTACCGCCCTTGGAAGAAGTCAATCGAATGGAAGCCGAAGCGAACGCCGCCGCAAACAAGGATGCGGCCAAACCGCGTCGGTGAGGTTCGCACCTTTTTGAAATTCGTGCTCGTTCCTCACGTTGTAAAACTCAGGTCGCCGCCGAACACGTCGACGCCGCGGGTGGAGGAATTCGTCGCTCGCACGCTCACTGAGGCCGACGCATCTCTGGAGAGGCAATAGCCAACGGCTTCCGGCGACAGCGGGGTCGCACGCGACGCCGAAGCGCGCCGACGCCGCCTTCGCCGACGAGCCGGCGTTCGGCGCTGATGAAGCGATCCGACGCCTCGCCGAGCTTGCGCCGGAAGTGCGCGCTGGCCCTGACCAAGCTCAGCCTCGCTAGCCCCCAGCCGCCGCGGTTCTGACAAGGCCCTCATCCGGCGCTTCGCGCCGACTTTCCTCGCCAACGACTGAAGCCGGAGCGTCGTCATGCTGGTCGAGACGCTGCGCGCGGATTGGGCCGCGCGCGGAGCGAACGCGCTTGTGTCAGCGCTGCCCGAGTTCGCCGACGGCGCGCTGATCCTCGGCGCCGCGACGAAGCTCGCCGAAGCGCGCGGCGAACGCCGCGACGAAGCTCGCCGAAGCGCGCGGCGAACGCCGCGACGAGGCGGCGGAGAGCGAGCGCGCCGTCGCGCTGGTCTCTGTCGCCATCGGCCGCCCGCTCGACGCTTCGGCCGCGACCCACGTGCGCCGCGCGCTCGCCAAGGCCCGCGAGGGCGACGCCCCGCTCGCGCTGACCCATCTCGCGCTCGCCGGCGTTGGCCATCTCGACGATCCGCGCGAGGACGCGCGGCGGCTGTTCATCGCCGACGAGCTGATGAAGGCCGGCGTCCCGCCGGCGACCATCCTCGCCGCGCTCGGCGACGCGCCGCCGCCCGACGCCCTCGACCGCGCCTACAACCCCGACCAGCCGCGCGTGCCAGCCGGGAACGGGCGGCCGAGCGGGCGGTGGACGGCCGGGGATTCCGCGGCTGAAGCTAACGATAATCGCTCGGCCCGAGCGTCGGGCGAGCAAGTCGCGGATTCCTCCTCGACGCAAGGCCGCGAAGTCAGGTCCGACGCATCGGCGACCTCGGCGGCGCCCTCCGCGCCTGAGAAGCCTTCAGCCCTGCAGTCGTTTTTGACGGGCCTCTGGAACGCCCTTCCGGGAACTCGTTACAGCGCTCTTGCCGTCCAAGCCTGGCACAGCGGCGATTACGTCAACTTCGCCCTCTACCAAGGCGCAGCGACGCTCGAGGCCGCCCTCATTTTCGCGCCCGCCGTCCGCGCCGCTTCAACCGGTGCGGAAGTCGTCTCGGCCACAACACGGGCCGCCTTAGAAAGGTTGACGCTCGGCGACCGCCGCGCAATTCAATTGGCGGCGAACAAACTCGCAGGCGAGGCGTTCAAAAATCAGGTTGGAGACCAGCTTGGAACCCTCGGCGCCAAAACGGCGGACGAAACAACCGTGCAGACAATAGGCGGCGCAAAGACGCGTCTGGACCATTTGTTCCGCGATCCGACGACCAACGCGATCCGTTGCATCGAATGCAAGTCGTCGGAGACGGCGCCCTTGACGCCCAACCAACAAGTCGCGTTTCCTGAAATCGAGTCGAGCGGGGCGACGATCGTCGGCGCAGGAAAACCAGGGTTCCCGGGTGGAACGATCATTCCTCCGACCAGGGTCGAAGTGATCCGACCTTCGAACCTGAATGATTTGAACTTTTGGACGCCGCCATGACCATCGAAGAGCTGGATAAGATCGACCGAACCTACCTTGATCCCAGCACCGGCCACGCCGTGCTGGTGATCACCGATCATTTGCCCTGGGACGTCGACGAAGGGCCCCATCTCGAACTGTTGCAGGCCAAGGTCTACCGTCAGCTTGACGCGATCGAATCGGGGGAGGTCGCCGAGAAGATTCCTTTCACGCGCGGACGTCCCTTCGCAATCGCCATCTACTCCCTGTTCGAGCTGAGCCAGGACGGCCGAAACCTAGTCAACAATCTCACCCATTACCTCGCCGGCATGGGAATCGAACTGCGTTGGATTCGCTTCGATCCCAACGCCACGCCGGCCAAACCGAACCATCCGAATTGACGGCGTAAAGCTCGGCCGCGCCCGCCGAGGCGGCCTCGGCGCCGGCGCTGACGAAACTGAGCTTGGCGCATACGCAGCCGCTGCGGTTCCGACAAGGCCCTCATCCGGCGCTTCGCGCCGACTTTCCTCGCCAACAACTGAAGCCGGAGCGCCACCATGCTCTTGGACACGCTACGCGCGGATTGGGCCGCACGCGGAGCGAACGTGCGCGTCTCAGCGCTACCGGAGTTCGCGAACGGCGCGTTGACGCTCGGCGCCGGGACGAAGCTCGCCGAAGCGCGCGCCGAACGCCGCGACGACGCGGCGGAGAGCGAGCGCGCCGTCGCGCTGGTCTCTGTCGCCATCGGCCGCCTGCTCGATGCTTCGGCCGCGACTCACGTGCGCCGCGCGCTCGCCAAGGCCCGCGAGGGCGATCGCGCGCTGGCGCTGACCCATCTCGCGCTCGCCGGCGTTGGCCATCTCGACGATCCGCGCGAGGACGCGCGGCGGCTGTTCATCGCCGACGGGCTGATGAACGCCGGCGTCCCCCCGGCGACCATCCTCGCCGCGCTGGGCGAGACGCCGCCGCCCGACGCCCTCGACCGCGCCTACAACCCCGACCAACCGCGCGTGCCGGCGGGCAACGGGCGGCCGAGCGGGCGGTGGACGAGTGGGGATTGGACGGACGAAGCAAACGGCGGCAAGCGGCCGATAGAGCTGGAGCGTCCCACGAGCTCCGCCGACAGCGAACCCGCCAAACCGATACAAATTGCTGATGCCTCAACAAACTGGGTGCAATACCTCAGTCCCATCGCCTCGGCGGAAGCTGCGCAAGCCGGCGGCTCTCCATTCAACGGGGCGGGTCCATACGCGCGACATCAACTTGGAGTCGCCGCCGCAATAGCCCACTACGAGGCCTTAGGCTATGTGATCTTCTCTCGCAACGCGACCGCAGTGAGCGTTCCTGGCTTCTCGTCGCCGCGTGTCTATGATTTCGTCGTGCAATCCCCCGATGGAGTCTTGATCGGCGTCGAAGTGAAGACGACGCTCGGCGAAACGATCTTTCTAAATCCAGCGCAGGTCATCAAGAATGTCGCCTTGATGATGAGGGGAGGCGGTGTCGCCCAAGTGAGCGGCGCTCCAATTCAGGGCGTCGCATACGCCACGTATTGTCGCGCCTGCGACAAAGTTGATGTCCGGGGCGCAGTCCTTTACAATTTGCTGAGGCTGGCCAGGGTCCCGTTCTCGCATGACCTCCTGCCATAGGCAAAGTCTGAAGCTTGCGGAGCCATCCAATGACATCGCCTGAGGCCAAGACACGCCGCCCTTCGCAGCCCGACGATCCTGGTCCGCAGGGTGTGGTCGGCCCTGAGACGCCAAACATCGTCAGTTCGGACGTCTTCGTATCGGACGTCAAGACGCCGTTGTCGGAGGAACAGTATATCGAACGCCTCGAAGCCATGCTGAAGCTCGTGGGATTACCGCCTCTGGCGGAATTCAATCGGATGGAAACCGAGGCGGAAGCCCGCGCGAACAAGAAAGCGACGAAGCCGCGGGAGTGAAGCGCGCGTCGCTCGACTGGGTCGAGCCGCGCCTGTTTCCCAACTCGGAATGTTCAAGTCGCCGCCGAACACGTCGGCGCCGTCGGCCGACGAATTCACCGATTGCGCGCTGGCCGAAGCCGACGCGACGTTGGGCGAGGCGATATCCAGCGCCCTCCGGCGGCAGCCGCGCCGCGCGCGACGCCGAAGCGCGCCAACGCGACGCTCGCCGACAAGCCGCCGTTCGGCGTCGAGGCGGCGATCCAGCGCCTCGCCGCGCTCGCGCCGGAAGCGCGCGCTGGCGCTGACCCATCTCGCGCTCGCCGGCGTCGGCCATCTCGACGATCCGCGCGAGGACGCGCGGCGGCTGTTCATCGCCGATGGGCTGATGAAGGCCGGGGTGGCACCGCGAACGATCGTCGCCGCGCTCGACGCCCTCGACCGCGCCTACAACCCCGACCAGCCGCGCGTGCCGGCGGGGAACGGGCGGCCAAGCGGACAATGGACGAGCGGAGATTGGAGCGACGAAACCAGTCTGAACGGCGAAGGCGCGCCGCCGCCTGCGCGACAATCGGAAGGCGGTCAGGATCAAGGCGTTCAGATCGCCGACGCGTCCGACGATTGGCTTTAATATGTGAGTCCATTCTCGCCGGCCAAGGCGGCCGGGCGAGGCGGCCCGTCCTTCAACGGCCAAGGGCCCAACGTCCAACACCAAGACGGCGTGGCGAGGGCGCTGCAAGACTACCAAGCCCATGGCTTCGTGATCGTGTCCGCCCGCGCAACGGCCGTCATGGTTCCGGGGTTTCCGACTCCGCGCGTCTATGACTTCATCGTGTTTGACCCGATCGCCAAGGTTTACGTGGGCGTGGAGGTCAAGACCACGATGTACGACACCATCTTCTTTGATCGCAGCCAGGTCGACAAGGACGTCGCGCTTTAAAAAACTGGCGGCATAATCCAGACGTCGGGCGAGCGCGTCACCGAGGTGGCGTACGAGGCCTATTGCAGGCGACGCTCATCCATCGACTTGCGATCGTTATCTCTGTTCCTTAGGCTGTGGGAGACTGGCGTCGAAGTCCACCGACATCCCTACCCCGGTGGGGCGGATTTCCTTTGAGGACGACCACGATGAAAGCGCCAATTCCGCCGTCGGGAGACGCGCAAGCGCCCCGTCGCCCGCCCGAAGGCCAGGACGCGAAGACGACGCGCGACCCGTCACGAACGCCGCCGAACGCCATCAACGGTCCGCTGCGCGTCGTCTCGCGCACCTTGT
>CAZKHF010000171.1:0-6749 GCA_964552445.1 uncultured Bradyrhizobium sp.
CGTCCCTGGCCGAGGTAGACGACCTCGGGCGGCAGGCCGTAGATCGACACGCCGTCGCTGAGCACCAGCGCCACGCCGCGCGCGACGCCGAGCATGCCGAGGGTGGCGATGAACGGCGGGATCCCCCCCTTGGTGATGAGAAAGCCGTTGACCCAGCCGGCGAAAGCGCCGGCGGCGAGACAGGCGAGAATGCAGGTCGGCCAGGGCAGGTCGAAGTTGGCGGTCGCCAGCGCGCCGACGACCGCGGACAGCCCGATGAGCGAGCCGACCGAAAGGTCGATGCCGGCCGAGCTGATGACGAAGGTCATGCCGATCGCCAGCACGCCGATCACCGAGGTCGACAGGACGATGTTGAGGAAATTGGAGACCGACAGGAAAACCGGCGACAGCGCCGCCATGACCGCGACCAGCGCGGCGAGCACCAGGAGCGACTCGAAGCGGAACGCGGCTTTGACGGCGAGACGGGAGCGCCAGCCTTGCGGCGAGGCGGCGGGAGAGGCGGATGCGGACATCGAAAGGCTCGCGATCGGTCGGGAGCGAAAGCGCCGCCCGTCGCGGCCAGGAGGAGCCGGACGGGCGGCGCGGGAGCTAACCGCTCACTTGACGAATTCGAGCAGCGGGTCCTTCTTCGCCGCGATCACGTCCTTGGTCAGGACCAGGGTCGGGACGTAGGTGAAGTCGGCGACCTTGTCGCCCGCCAGGACTTTCTTGGCGGTCTCGACCGCCTGCATGCCGACGAGATAGGGCAGCTGCGCCACCGAGGCGTTGAGCCGTCCGGCGAGGATCGACTTCACCGCATTGACGTTGCCGTCGACGCCGATGACGATCAGCTTGTCCTTGCCAGCGGCGCGCGCCGCCTCGACCGCGCCGAGCGCCATATCGTCGTTGGCGCAGAAGATCGCCGCGAGGTCGGGATAGCGCTGCAGCGTGTCGTTGGTGATGTTGGCGGCCTTGAGGCTGTCCCAGTCGCCTGGCAGCGAGGCGACGATGGCGAGGCCGGGCGCCGCCTGCTTCAGCTCGGCGGCGAAGCCGTGGATGCGCTTCGCGCCGGTGATGTTGCCCGACAGGCCCTCGATCAGCAGCACCGAGCCCTTGGCGTCCTTGCCGAGCGCGCCGACGAGATAGTCGGCGCCCTTCGCGCCGGCGGCCTCGTTGTCGGAGCCGATGTGGAAGGCGACGTCGACGCCCGCCTTCTTGGTGACCTCCGGATCGAGGTTGCCGTCGAGGTCGACCACCGGGATCTTCAGCTCGTTGGCGTGCTTGAGGCACGGCAGAAGGTTGGTCGAGCTGATCGCCGCGGTGATCATCACCGCCGGCTTCTTCTCCAGCATGGTGTTGCAGGCGTTGAGCTGCGGCTCCGTCGCCTGGTCGGACTCGACCGCTTGCATGAACAGATCGACGCCCGCCTTCTGCGCGCCGGCGTCGACGCCCTTCTCCATCGCTCCCCAGAACGGGTTGGCGAGCGTCTTCATCAACGCGCCGTAAAGCGGCTTGTCGGCGGCGAACGCCGAACCGGCCAACCCAAGCGCCAGCGCCGCGATCGAAGCGCCGGCCAGTATGCGTTTCAACATTGCTTCCTCCCACTTCGCTTGCACGAACCGTTGGTCTTCAGTTTCTTGCTCGGGCGACGGCGCGCGGCCGGACGCGGGCCGGCCCGCTCGATTCCCGCACCTTGAGGGCGCAGGGCAGTTCGATGCGCCGGCCGTCCGGGCCGGCTTCGCCGCTCATGCGCTCCATCAGCAGGCGCCAGGAGCAGGCGGCGAACTCTTCGAGCGGCTGGGCGACCGTCGTCAGGTAGGGCCTCAGCGCGCTCATCCAATCGAAGTCGTCGAAGCCGACGATCGAGACATCGCCGGGAATGTCGAGGCTGAGCCCGCGCGCCGCCTTGAGCGCGGCCAGCGCCGAGACGTTGGTCAAGGCGAAGATGGCGGTCGGCGGATCGGCGCGGTGCAGGTCCTGCTCGACCGCGCCGCGCAGGGCGTCGAGGCTGTGGCCGCCGACGCAGATGCGGGCGCGGTCGGCGGCGCCGACCTCCTCCAGCGCCTGCCGGCAGCCGGCGACGCGCGCGCCGATGTTCTTCAGCGCGACCGAATGGGCGAGGATGACGATGTCGCGGTGGCCGAGCTCGACCAGGTGGCGCGTCGCCGCATAGGCGCCGGAGAAGCAGTCGGCGAGGACCGCGTCGAGGCCGGGCGCGACGTCGCCGCGGTCGATCAGCGCCGTCGGCGGCAGATGGCCGGCTTCGGCGCCCTCGCGTAGCGCGCGCACCGAATCGTCGCTCGCCGGCACCACCAGGAGCCCGTCGATGCTGCGTGAGATGAGGGCCTCGATGCGCCGGCGCTCGACCGCGACGTCCTCGTTGGAGGAAACGAGCAGGAGATCGTAGCCGCTTTCCTCGGCCTGCTCCTCGACGCCATGCACCAGGCCGGCGAAGAAGACGTTGGTGATGTCGGGGACCACCATGCCGACCAGGCGGGTCGCGGCGCCGCGCAACGAGCTCGCGGCGCGGTTGGGCCGGTAGCCCAGCGCCTCGATCGCGGCGAGCACGGCGCGGCGGCTTTGCTCGCCGACCGGGCGCTTGCCGTTGACGACGTTGGAGGCGGTGGCGACGGAGACTCCGGCGCGCAGGGCCACGTCGCGTATGGTCGACGCCCTCCTTGGCACGCTTCCGTCCCTCGATCGCGCCCTTGCGGGCGATCTATAACGTTATAGACGCTAGGCCGGAACGGCGTCGCGAGTCAAGCGATTCGGCTTCAGCTCTTTTCGATCGGCTTGCTGCGCGAGCGCATGACCGTCTCGCGCTGGGCGCGGCGGCAGGAGAGCGGCGGCAGGCCGCGCAGGACCAGCTCCGCGTCGGCGACCGTCTGGCGGCCGATTTCCAACAGCGAATCCGGCAGCGCGCCGGCGCGGTGGGGCGACAGCAACAGGCCCTCGAGCTTGCGCGCGGGGTCGTCGAGCGGCGCCGGCTCGATGGGGAAGACGTCGGTGGCGGCGCGGAAGCGGCCGCTTGCGACCGCGCTGAGCAGCTCGGGAAAGTCGACCACCGCGGCGCGGCTCATCACCAAGAGCACGCTCCCCGGCCGGATCAGCGCGAACTCGCGCCGACCGAGGAAGCCTTGGTTATCGCTGGTGGCGGCGGCGAAGACGGCGATCACCTGCGAGGTCGACAGCGCTTCGTCGAGCGACGCCGGCTTGACGCCGAAACCGGCCATGAAATGGTCGGACACCCACGGGTCATAGGCTTTCACCTTGCAGCCGAACGGCTGAACCAACGGCGCGAAGGCGCGCGCGAGGTCGCCGAAGCCGATCAGGCCGACGTCGGCGCCGTAGAGCGAGAAGCAGCCGACCGCCCCGTCGAGCAGCCATTTCTCCTTCCCCGCGCGCATCGCGCGGTCGGCGGCGGTCACGCCGCGGCAAAGGTCGATCGCCATGCCGAGCGCCATCTCGGCCACCGGCCGGGCGAAGGCCGAGCTCGGCGCGAGCACGTGAATTCCGCGCGCGAAGCAGGTCTCGTAATCGACGTTCTGGAGGAAATTGGTCTCGACGTTGACGATCGCCCTGAGCTTCGGCGCGCGGTCGAGCCGCGCCTTGGGCATGTCGGTCTGGCCGATCAGCACCTCGGCTTCGGGCAGCGTCGTTTCGAGCCGCTCGGCCGGCATCTGGCCGGCGCCTTCGTGGACCGCCAGCTCGCCGAGCCCCTCGAGCCGCGCCCACAGCGCGTCGTCGAATATCTCCTTTAGCGCCCGAGGGCTCGGATCGACGACGATGATCGGTTTGGCCATAGACGCTTCCTCCCGCTCGGCGGGCCGCTCCGGTCGGCGCCGCCGGTCCCCACACCTAAATCGATATAGAGCGCGACGCAAGGCGGGCGCAGGTCGGCCGCGGGGACCGTATCAGGGGCTTGTCGGCCCCGCTCAGCGCGCGGGGCGGCAATGGGCGAAGGCGTCGAGGCCGGCGATCACCGCGCAGCCGAGCAGGACGTACTGGGCGATGGCGAAGGGCAGGCTCGGCGCCTCGGCGTTGGCGATCCAGTAGGCGATCGCTGCGCCGGCCAGCGCAGCCGTCACCGCCGTCAGCCCGAAGCCGCCATTCCGCCGCCGATCCATGCCGAGCCCCCTGGGCGAGATCGTCGGCCGGTTCGCGCCGCCGTCTTTGTCGCCAGCGGGCGCGGTCGACCCCTTGCGATCCGCGCCCGCGATCTAGCAGGCGCGAATTGGCGTTCCGTAGTGGAAATAACTCGAATTTGCTCAAATCGCCGGCGGCGCTCGCGCCGCTCAGCCGCCGCGCCCCGCCTTCGACAGCGTGGCGAACTCCTTGTCGCTGAGATCGACGCCCGCCGCGGCGACGTTCTCTTCGAGATGGGCGACTTTCGAGGTGCCGGGGATCGGCAGGATGACCGGGCTGCGCCTGAGCAGCCAGGCGAGCGCGATCTGACCCTGCGTCGCGCGATGGGCGCGGGCGATCGCGTCGAGCGCGCCGCCGGGCCGGGTCAGCTCGCCCGCCGCCAGCGGGAACCAGGGGATGAAGCCGACGCCGTGCTTCTCGCAGTAGTCGAGGACGGCTTCGCTGGCGCGATCGGCGAGGCTGTAGCGGTTCTGCACCGTCGCCACCGGAAAGAACTTCGACGCCGCCTCGATCTCGGCGACCGACACTTCGCTCAAGCCGGCGAAGCGGATGATCTTCGCGTCGATCAGCGACTTCACCGCGTCGAACTGCTCGTCGCGCGGCGTCTTGGGGTCGATGCGGTGCAGCTGCCACAGGTCGATGGTGTCGACGCCGAGATTGCGGCGGCTCTTGTGCGCCTGCTGGATGAGGTAATCCGGCCGCCCCAGCGGGATCCATTGTTCGGGTCCGGTGCGGGTCAGCCCGCCCTTGGTGGCGACGACGAGGCCGCGATAGGGATGCAGCGCTTCGCGGATGAGCAGCTCGGAGACGTCGGGGCCGTAGGAATCGGCGGTGTCGATGAAGTCGACGCCGAGCTCGGGCAGGCGCTTCAGCGTGCGCAGCGCCTCGGCGCGGTCGGCGGGCTCGCCCCAAACGCCGCGCCCGGTCACCCGCATCGCGCCGAAGCCGAGCCGATGGACGGCGAGCTCGCCGCCGATCTTGAACAGGCTGGATTGTCTTGCGTCGCTCACCGGCTTTCTCCGTCGTTTCCGCAGGTCGCGCAGACATGGGGGCCGGCGGCGGACGCTTCAAGGCCAGCGCGCCAGCGGCGGCAGCGAGGAGAGGATGGCGGCGACGGCGCCGCCGGTCTTCAGCCCGAAGGTGGTGCCGCGATCGTAGAGCAGGTTGAACTCGACATAGCGGCCGCGGCGGACGAGCTGCTCCTCGCGCTCCGCTTCCGTCCACGGCTCGGCGAAGTTGCGGCGAACGATGTCGGCGTAGAGCGTCGCGAAGGTCTCGCCGAGGTCGCGGACGAAAGCGAAGACGGCGTCGAAGGCGCAATCCGGCCCGTCGCCGCCGATGTCGAGATCGTCGAAAAAGACGCCGCCGATTCCGCGCGGCTCGCCGCGGTGCGGCAGGAAGAAATATTCGTCGCACCACGCCTTGAAGCGCGGGTAGGAGGCGACGCTCGGGTGGCGCGCGCACAGCGCGCGCAACGTTTCGTGAAAGAGGACGGCGTCGCGATCGTCGGCGCGCCGGCGCGCCTCCAGCATCGGCGTCAGGTCGGCGCCGCCGCCGAACCACGCCTTGCGGGTGACGACGAAGCGCGCGTTCATGTGGACGGTGGGGACGCGCGGGCTCCAGGGGTGGGCGATCGCCGAGACGCCGGAGGCCCAGAAGCGCGGGTCGGCGTCGGCGCCGGGGATGCGCTTGGCGAACTCCGGCGCGAAGGCGCCGTAGACGGTCGAGACATGGACGCCCATCTTCTCGAACACGCGGCCTCTGAGCATCGCCGCGCGGCCGCCGCCCCCCGGCGCGCCGCTGGCGTCGAGACGCGTCCACGGCTCGAAGACGAAGCGCCCCGGCGGCCGGTCGGGCGCGCCGACCGGGTCCTCGTCCTCCAGCGCTTCCATCGCCGCGATCAGCTTCGATTGCAGCGCTTCGAACCCGCGCCGCGCCGCCTGCTTGCGATCGTCCAGCGCCGCGCTCGAGTCCATCGCGCTTCCGTCCGCTTCAGCCCGCCGCGCGCACCCGCGCGACCAAACGCTCGACATGGGCGAGCGGCGTCTCGGGCGGGACGCCGTGGCCGAGGTTGAAGATATGGGCGCGGCCGGAAAAGCCGGAGAGCACGCGGTCGATTCCCTCGTCGAGCGCGCGCCCGCCGGCGAGAAGCGCCAGCGGGTCGAGATTGCCTTGCAGCGCGAAGCGTTCCGGCAGCGCCGCGGCGGCGGCGCGCGGCTCGGTCGCCGCGTCGAGGCCGATCGCGGAGACGCCGAGCAGGCCGGCGAACTTGCCGAGCTGCGTCGCCGCGCCGCGCGGGAAGGCGATGATCGGCGCCTCGGGCGCTTCGGCGCGCACCTTGGCGACGAGGCGCGCGATCGGCGCGACCGACCAGCGCTCGAATTCCGCCGGCGGCAGCGCGCCCGCCCAGGAATCGAAAATTTGCACCGCCTCCGCGCCGGCGCGGATCTGGCGAACGAGATAGGCGGCGGACGCGTCGATCAGGCGGTCGATCAGCGCCGCGAACAGCTCCGGCTGGCGATAGGCGACGAGCCGCGCCGGCGCCTGCTCCGGCGTGCCGCGCCCCGCCACCATGTAGCTCGCCACCGTCCACGGCGCGCCGCAGAAGCCGATCAGCGCCGTCT
>CAZKHF010000172.1:0-6640 GCA_964552445.1 uncultured Bradyrhizobium sp.
CGTTCGTCGCCTTGGGGCGATTCGACGACGCCTTCCGGCTGCTGGCGACGATGCTCGATTCGTGTCGGCCGCCGGGCTGGCGGGTCTGGGCCGAAGTGGTTTGGGGAGAGCCGCGGGCGCCGGACTACATCGGCGACATGCCGCACACCTGGATCGCGGCGGAGTTCGTCACCGCCGTCCGTCGCATGCTGGCGCGCGAGAACGGGAGCGCGCTCGAGCTGTTCAGGGCGGTCCCGGACGCGTGGTGGGAGAACGGCGGCGTCACGCTGACGCAATTGCCGACCGCCTTCGGCGCGCTGAGCCTGCGCGCGCGGCGAAGCCGCTCCCAAGCCACGGTCGAGCTGGCTTTGTCGGGACCCGCGCCCGAAAGAATCACCTTCCGCTATCCGGGCGCGAAGCGCGCGCGCGCGGACGGCCGGCCGTGCGAGATTCGCGGCGACGTCGTCTCGGCGCCGAGCTTCAGCCGCCTGGCGATCGAATTCTGACTTCGCCGGCGTCAGGCGCCGCCTGCTCGCTCTCGCCCAGCGAAGCGTTGGCCGCCGCGATCGCTTCGGCGAGCGCGTCGAGCTCGGCGAACGTCTGCGACGTCGGCGCGCCCTTAGTCAGCACCGGATCGAAGAAGGTCGCCTTGAACTCGCGCAGCGTTTCTTTGAGGGCGTCGGGCATGGTCGTGCCCCAGCCGTACGAGCCGACCATCGCCGCGAAGCGCGTCTTGGGCGCCAGCGCGTTCACCAGCACGGCGGCGTAGGCGAGGGCGGGGTGCGGCCCGGTCAGCACGGTCGGGCTGGCGAAGACCACGGTCGAGGCGTCGACCAGCGCCATCGACAGCGCGCCCGTGTCGAGATCGACGGCGTTGAACAGCCTGACCGGCAGGCCTTTTTCCATCAACCGGTCAATCAGGCGTTCGACCATCGCCGTCGTGCTTTGGTACATCGAGACGTAGACGATCGCGACCTCGGGCTTGACCGCGTCCGAGGTCCAGCGGCGGTAGAGATCCATGATGAGTCTAGGCTTGGCGTGGACCGGCCCGTGGCTGGGCGCGACGATCTGTGGATCGAGCTCCTCCGTGCGCGCGAGCGCGTTGCGGCACGGGAGGCGATAGGGCGCCATGATCTCGGCGTAGTAGCGCTTGGCCGCCGTTTCGAACTGGGCTTCCTCGCCGGCGTAGAGCTCGGACGTCGCCAGATGCGCGCCGAGGAAGTCGCAGGGGAAGAAGATGCGGTCTTCCTCGAGGAAGACGCCCATGGTCTCCGGCCAGTGCACCCAGGGCATGAAGACGAAGCGCAGCGTCTTGCCGCCGAGCGACAGCCGTTGGCCGTCCTTCGCTTCGAGGAAACGGCCGCGGTCGAGCGCCATCAGATCGCCCATCATCCGCCAGCAGCGGGCGTTGGCGACCACCTTGGCCTCAGGAAACAGCGCCAGCACGGCGGGAATCGAGCCGGAATGGTCGAGCTCGGCGTGGTTGGCGACGATATAGTCGAGCCGCTCGACGCCCGTCTTCTTCAACGCGGCGATGAATTCGGCCGTCTTCGGCGGGTAGACGGTGTCGATCAGGGCGGTTTTCTCGCCGCCGCGGACGAGGTAGGAATTGTAGCTGGTGCCGTCGGGTAGGGGCGCCAGCTCGTCGAACAGCTTGCGGTCCCAATGGTTGGCTCGCAGAGAAAATACGCCGTCGGTCATCTTCACCGGGATCATGATCGTCGCCTTCCCAACCCGACGAGCCGCGCTTTCGCCGACGGCTCGCAAGGCGATCGTTAGCGGGTTTCCTCCGCCGCTTCTGTCGGCCAGCCGACAGGCGCCGGCCGTCCCGCAGCGGGGCGCCTGGGCTCCGGATCGCGTCGCTCCGCTCGCGCTGACGGGGAAGACGATCGCCAGTCCGCGCGCCTCGCCTTAGTCGGCGCGCCGGCCGTCGAAGGACTCGATAAACAGCTCGCGGCCCTTGAGAATCTCCGAATCGGCGGCCGCGCATTTGGGACAGTCGAATCGGTAGTCGGGCGCGCGCCACACCGCGCCGCAGGCGCGGCAGCGCGCTTCGGCGACGATCTCCTCGATCTCGAGCTCGGCCCCGGCGGCGATTCCGCCTTCGGCGAGCGCCTCGAAGGCCAGGCGCAGCTGCCGCGCGTCCAGCCCGCGCAGCCGTCCGACCTTCAGCCGCGCCCGGGTGACGCGGACAATCCCGTGCTCGCGGGCGCGATCCGCGATGATCGTCAGCAGCCCGTGCGCCACGCTCATCTCGTGCATTCAGGGCCTCCCGAGAGCGCGGCGAGTCGAGCCCGCTCCGTTCGCCGGCCACCCTGCGGCATTCTTGCCCGCCGGGGTGTCGGCCAGCCGACAGAATTGCGTCGGCGAAGGCGCTAGCACGGCGCCGAAGGGTCGAAACGCGGCCGGGGGAGAGGGTCTCTCGCGATGATGGACCATTTGACGATCGCCTCGCTGGCGGGGTCGCCGACGACGCTCGCCGGGGTGGGCGCGGCCATCCTGTTGTTCGGCGAGATCGCCGCCCTTCTCAGCCTGCCCAACCTCGCCTGGACTTTCGTCATCTCGACCGTCGCCGAGTTCGGCTATGTGCTGATCGGCTTCGGCGTCGGCGGGGCCGCCGGCGACACCGGCGCCTTGATGCATCTCGGCTTTCAGGCGGCGATGCGCGGGCTCGTGCTCGCCGCCGGCTGGCGCCTGGTGCGCGGCGTGCGCTCGGCGAGCCTCGACGACCTCGCCGGCGCCGGCCAGCGCATGCCGGGGATGGCGACGCTGTTCGGCTTCGGCGTTTTCTCGGTGATGGGGCTTTCCCCGTTCAAGGGCTCGTTCTCCAAGTTCATCATCCTCTATGCGGCGATCGAGCAGGGCCGCTGGCTGGTCGCTATCGCCGGCGCGCTCGCCGCCATCGTCGCCGCCGTCTACTACATGCTGATCGTCCAGCGGGTTTGCCTGGAGCCGGCGCGCCCGTCGGCCGCGCCCGCGCCGGCGCCGGCGTCGGCGCGGTCCCTGGCGATCGCTTATGCGCTCGCCGCGCTCACCGTCGTCATCAGCCTGTGGCCGACGCCGTTCCTGCTTTTGGCCGCGCGTCTCGCCGGCTTCGCCGGCGCCGAGGGCGTGCCGCAATTTGACGCGCCTTGGGCCGCCCCGGTGCTCGCGCCCTATCTCGGCGCCTTCGTCGTCTATGCGATCGGCCGCTTTTCGGCGCGCGCGCGCGACATCGCGGCGGCGCTGCTGGCGATCGCGACGCTCGCCGCGGTCGCGCTCGACGGCGGCCTCGATCCCGCCTCGAAGCTGTTCGCGCTGTTGTTCTCCGGCGTCGCCGCGCTGATGGTGGTCTACTCGCTCGGCTACATCGGCCGCGCCGCGACCGCCAACGGCTATTATTTCTTCGCCTTCCTGATGACCGGCTCGCTGATCGGCCTCGCCACGGCGCACGAGTTCGGCAACTTCTACCTGTTCTGGGAGCTGATGACCTGGACGTCCTATTTCCTGGTCGTCCACGATCGCACGCCGAAGGCGTTCCGCGCCGGCCTGGTCTACTTCCTGATGTGCGCGGCGGGCGCCTACGTGATGAACTTCGGCATCCTGCTGCTGCACGCTCAGATCGGCTCGTTCGAGTTCGCGGCGCTGGCCGACAAGGCCTCAACGCTGCCGCCCGCCGTCGGCGCGGCGATCGTCGCCTGCTTCTTCGTCGGCTTCGCCGTCAAGATGGGCTTGGTCCCGTTGCAGAGCTGGCTGCCGCTCGCCCATCCGGAAGCGCCGTCGTCGATATCGGGCCCGCTGTCGGGCGTTCTCACCAAGGCCGGCGTGTTCGGCGTGGTCAAGGTGCTCTACGTCGCCTTCGGCGCTGGCGCGCTGGCGCGCTTTGGCGTCGGCGGCCTCGACGTCAACGCGGCGCTGATCGCGCTCGGCTGCGTCACGCTGCTCTACGGCGAGCTGCGCGCGCTGTTTGAGCCCGAACTCAAGCGCATGCTCGCCTTCTCCACCATCGCGCAGATCGGCGAGATCGCCGCCGTCCTCGGCCTCGGCACGGCGCTCGCGACCGACGCTTCGATCCTGCGCGTCGTCGCCCACGCGGCGATGAAGACGCTGCTGTTCTATGCGGCGGGCGCCCTCATCCTGAGGACCGGCCGGCGGCGCATCGACCAGCTCGCCGGCCTCGGCCGCGTCATGCCGCTTTCCGCCGGCGCCTTCGCCGTCGCGGCGCTCGCCATCATGGGCCTGCCGCCGTTTCCCGGCTTCACCTCGAAGTTCCTGATGCTCTACGCCGCGGCGACAAGCGGCCACATCGGCGTCGCGGCGGTGATGCTGCTCGGCGGCGTGATCGCCATCGTCTACTACGCGCGCGTCCTCAACATCCTCTACTTCCAGCCCTACCAGGGCGAGGCGAGGTTGCGCGAGGCGCCGGCGGCGATGCTGGCCTCGATCGGCGTCCTCGCCGCGGCGCTTGTCCTCGGCGGCCTGGCGCCTGCCTGGCAGATCGCCCTCGTCGCTCGCGTCGGCGACCTTGCCGCGCTGACCGGCGCCGGCGCGCCGCAATTCGCGACGCCGTGGGTCGGGCCGGCGCTCGTCCCCTGCCTCGGCGGCTTGCTGGTTTACGCGATCGGCCGCTTCTCGGCGCCGGCGCGCGACGCGGCGGCGGCGGCGCTGGCGATCGTCACCGTCGCGGTCGTCGCGCTCGACGGCGCGCTCGACCCCACCGCCAAGCTGTTCGCGTTGCTGTTTTCCGGCGTGTGCGGCCTGATGATCGTCTATTCGCTCGGCTACATCGGCCGCGCCGCCGCCGCCAACCGCTATTACTTCTTCGCCTTCCTGATGACCGGCTCGCTGATCGGTCTGGCGACGACGCAGGAGCTGAACGGCTTCTACGTCTTCTGGGAGCTGATGACCTGGACCTCCTATTTCCTGGTCATCCACGAGGAGACGGAGAAGGCGCGCCGCGCCGGCTTCGTCTATCTCCTGATGTGCGCGGCCGGCGCGCACGTGATGCAGCTCGGCATCGTCCTCCTGCACGCTCAGACCGGCTCGTTTGCGTTCTCGGCGCTCGCCGACAAGGCCGCAACCCTGCCGCTGGCGGTCGGGGCGGCGATCGTCGCCTGCTTCTTCGTCGGCTTCGCGGTCAAGATCGGCCTCGTCCCGCTGCAGAGCTGGCTGCCGCTCGCCCATCCGGAAGCGCCGTCGTCGGTCTCCGGCCCGCTGTCGGGCATCCTCACCAAGGCCGGCGTGCTCGGCTTCGTCAAGGTGCTGTCGATCGGCTTCGGCGCCGGCGCGCTGGCGCGTTACGCGATCCTCGGCGTCGACGCCGGGACGGCGCTGATGGCGCTCGGCTGCCTGACGCTGATCTACGGCGAGATCCGCGCGCTGTTCGAGCCCGAGCTCAAGCGCATGCTCGCCTTCTCGACCATCGCCCAGGTCGGCGAGATCGCCGTGGTGCTCGGCATCGGCACGGCGCTGGCGGACGACGCCGCGCTGCTGCACGTCGTCAACCACGCGATGATGAAGACGCTGCTGTTCTATGCGGCGGGCGCCTTCATCCTGACCACCGGCAAGCGGCGCATTGAGGACCTCGCCGGCCTCGGCCGCGTCATGCCGTTCACCGCGGGCGCCTACGCGCTGGCCAGCTTCGCCATCATGGGCCTGCCGCCGTTCTCCGGCTTCGTGTCGAAGTTCTTCATGATCTACGCGGCGGCGATGAGCGGCCATGTCGGCGTCGCGGCGCTGATGCTGCTCGGCGGCGTGATCGCCGTCATCTACTACACGCGCGTCGTCAGCTACCTCTTCTACTTCCCCTATGAGGGCGAAGAGGGCGTGCGCGAGGCGCCGGTTCCGATGCTGGTCGCGATGGGCGTGCTCGCCGCGGCGATTCTCGTCGGCGGCTTCGCCCCCGGCTGGCAGCTCAATCTCATCGCCCAGGTCGGCGACCTGACGGCGCTGCGCGGCGCGCTCGCCAGCGGGCCGTTGCCGGGCCTGATCGCCGATTGGCCGGCCGGCGCGACCATCGCCATCGTCGGCGCAGTCGCCGTGCTGCTCGTCGGTCGGATCTCGGCGGTCTGGGCCGGGCGACTGGCGGTCGCGACGCTGGTCGCGGCGCTCGGCGGCGTGATCGCCCAGTCCGGGCGCTACGACCTGCTGTCGTTTGGCTTCGCCGTGCTGATCGCCGCCGTCGGCGCGCTCAACATGCTGCACGCCACCGCCTACCTCGCCGACAGCCATCGCCAAGGGCGCTTCTTCGCCGCCTTCACGGTGATGATCGCCGGCCTGATCGGCATGACGCAGGCCAAGGACATCTTCAGCTTCTTCGCCTTCTGGGAGCTGATGAGCTCGTGGGCGCTGTGGGCGGCGATCTGCCACGAGGAGACTGCCGCGGCGCGTCGCGAAGGCTTCAAGTACTTCATCTTCAACACCGTCGGCGCGAGCTTCATGTTCCTCGGCCTGGCGATGATTGCGGCGCGGACGGGAACGTTCGAGTTCGCCGCGCTCGGCGCGGCGTTGCGGGGCCTCCCACCCGCAATCGTCGCGCCGGGCGTCGTCTTGGTGTTCCTCGGCCTGGTGATGAAAGCGGCGATGCTGCCGGTGCGCATCGACTACCAGATGCATCCGGCGCTCGCTCCGACCCCGGTCTCCGGCTACATCTCGGCGGTGCTGCTGAAGAGCGGCCCGTGGG
>CAZKHF010000173.1:0-4674 GCA_964552445.1 uncultured Bradyrhizobium sp.
ACCGCCGCCGGCGCGCCGCTCTTCAGCGCGTCCTCCATCGCCTGGAACAGCGCCGCGGCGTCGGGCGCGCGCACGAAGACGAGCCGGGCGAGGTCGAGGCCGAAATCGGCGAGGCCCGGCCCGTAGAACGCGCCCATCTCGATGAGCGCGAAATCCTCGGCCATCACCAGCGCCGCGCCGGCGCGCCGGGAAAGGAAGCGCGCGGCGAGCGCGAGCGCGAAGCCGGTCGCCGCCCAGCCGTCGAGCGCGCTCGCCGGGACGATCTCGTGCAGGCCGTCGGCGGAAAGGCCGCCGCCGAGCGCCTTATCGAGCGCGCGGGTCAGCGACAGGGGGCGGGCGACGCCCGCCGGCCCCGCCTCTCGGCGGCCCTCGATTTCGGCGACGGCGCGCCGCAACCGCGCCATCCCAACGCTGTCGCCCGGCGACATCCGCGGCAAGCCCCATATGTTCGCTTTATGTTCTTTTTTTGAGCTAATCCACAGCCGGTGTCAAGGGCGGGGTTGGCGCGGTAGTGTGTCAGTTTGCCAAACTGAATTTTATGCTTGCTTCGCCGCCTTCCGGCTTTCGGCGCGGCGCACGTCGCGCGCATCAATCAACGCGACGATATCCTCGACGCTCCAGAGCCGGTCGGACACGCCAGCAGCCATTGCGGGCGTGACCTTCAAACTCTTATGAATGCGGACGAAATTGTAATAGAGGAAATACAGCGCCAGCGAGTGGCAGTGGTTGTCGATCTTCTTTGAGAAGGCGTTGGTCAGCCGCGTGAACCGGCGCATCCCCATGCGCATGTTGAGGTTCTGGCGTTCGACGTAGGACGTGCTGATGTGGTCAGGATCGGGCCGGCCTTCGATCGGCGTCTTGACGGCCCCAAGGCAAGCGGCTGGCCCGTAACGGCGCTCAGGCGTCGTTGGAGCTTCGACCCCGTAGAGCTTCACAAGCTGGGCGAAATCGACGTCGATCCCGAACACCTGCGCGACCGCCGGCAGATAGGCGCCATGGCCGTCCGTAGTGAGCTGGATGCGGCTCTTGATGCGGGCCTGAACGTCCTCAAGCAACCAGGTCGCCGCCTCGGCGCTGCGATCGGCGACAAACCACGAAACCATGAGCTTGGAGTCGGCGTCGAGCGCGGTCCACGTCCAGACGTCCCCGGCCCCATTGGGAGCCGCCTTGGCGTCGGCGACGTTCTTTTCCTTCGCGTAGCAGAACGACCAAATTTCATCGCACTGGACGCGCTGCGACTTAAGTCCGCGCACGTTCTGATCGTGATAGGCCGCGGCCACCGTCCCGGCGTCGACAAGCAGCTTCGTCACCGTGTTGATCGACACATCGGCGATGCGAGAGACCGACCGCAGGGACGATCCCTCGACCAGCATATGGATGATCTTGGCGCGCGTGGCGACATCGAGCCTGTTCATGCCCGACATAATATGAACTTTCGTGCTTAGCGTCAAGAATTATTTTCACTTCACCAACCGCAATCCCCCCGTAGGCGGCCCGCTCGGCCTTTCCTCTGCGCCGGCTAGATTCCAAATAAGTCCTTCAAGCTCATCTGTCGGTAGGTGCAGATTTTTGGCAATCGTTTGCTTTGTCGTGCGCTCCTTCCACAGCTCGGACAACACCTTCTTCCAAACAACTGATGTCTCTCTAGCAATACCACCGGGCTCACCTAGTCTAAACCCGCGCCGACCAAGTTCTATACACACTGATCGATACTGCCAAGGCGAAAGAAGTTTAAGTGACTGCAAACGGTACGCCAATGCCATTGCGGACACGCGCCACCGTCGTTTTGCGTCAATTATTCTATCAACCGTAATTCTTGGCGGGATTCGGGCTCTTAAGTCGTTTTCAGGCATCAGAAACGCCGATGCAAATGCGTCAGCCTCGCGCTCTACGGAGCGACTTCCTTTTGGTTCTCCGTGCTTATGCATAACCAGGTGTGCAAGTTCGTGTGCGGCATCGAAAATGCTACTCTCCGCCGTCTTGAAATTATTTAGAAAAATGAATGGTTTATCGTCTCTCCAAAACGAGAATGCATTGACCGTTGCTGTGTTCTCAGACAGCGAAAAGAGCCGCACGCCTTGCGTTTCCAGGAGCGCAAGCATGTTCCCGATCGGCTTTTCCCCTAGTCCCCAAAACTGCCTGACGTAAGAAGCCGCGGCGGCTGGGTTGGTCTCATGACTGAGATCAAGTAAATTCGCCTTCGGCAGACGGAACCGTTCCTCTATCCAAATATTGAGTTGCAATCCGAGCGAGCCAGCCGAGATTGCTGCGTCACGCTCGCGCGCGCTCATCTTGGAAAAACTGCGGAAACTGACCGCGCGTGTATCGATGTCTTCAGGGTTTGGATCGTGAAAGAAGGCGACGGGGAACATCAGCACTGTCGCCAGTTTGGCCACCGTCGCTTCGTCCGGTTCGTTTGCTCCATTCTCCAATCGGGAGATAGTGTCGGCGGCTAGCCCAGCTTTCTCCGCCATTGCGCGGGCACTCAAACGGCGCCGCTTGCGCGCCAGGGCGAGCCTTTCAGGGTTAAACATGACAGCCGCGTTACTTGCGCGCGATCTGAGGATCAAATCCGTCGGCCACGCCGCCATCTTCGATCGGCATTACCGCGCCACCCTCGCCGCCAAATGACAGATAGAGCCGTTCAAACGCGCCGACGAATGTCCCAGCCCTCACATGGGGCCTCGTCAATTCGGCGGCTCCGTTCTCGTCGATCATCAAATAATACAACGCCCATCCGTCTTTCGGTGGCGGGGCAAAGTGCGGGAGCGCGCCTGCCCCGAATAGACCCGGCGAACCGGCTGCGCGCTCGGCACCCGCGCCCTTTCGAGATCGCGGTTTTGGAATTTGGTCGTCGGAGCATGCGACGTCCACGTTGCAGAAGGCCACCCTGACCTTCAGCGCGTCGCAGCGGATCGACTCAACCCCGTCCTGGCGGTCCACAATCCAATCAGGGCCGGTGAATTGATCCCGAAGGCTCCAGCTGCCATGCTGATAGGCGAACGTCCCAGCGGCATTGGCAGGATGAAGCGGCGTCGCGTTGGCGGCTTCGGCCAAGGCAACAGCGACGACTTTCAATAGCCCGTCGCGCGTCAGGCGAAGTTCGGACAGACGGCGGTCGACGTCCCACGTCTCGCGGAAAACCTTCGTTTCGACTGCGCTCATGAACCGCTCCATGTCGATTTATTCGACCACGATCTTGGTCGCAAAAATCGACACGAAAGTCAATAGCGGAGCGTTATTTATCCCCGCTCCATCGCTTTGCGGCCGCCTTCTTGGCGATCTCCGCTCTGCGCTCCGGCGTCATCTTCGCCGCCCTCGCCGCGCCGCCCTTCTTGCCGAGTGCAACCGCAGCGGCGCTCTTGCCGTCCTCTGTGGTCGCATCATCAATCTCGCCGGTCGCGATTCGCGCGATCATGACGGCGCGGGCGTTGACGTCGGCGGGGCGTTTTTCGCCTTTGGGGCCTCTAGGCATATTAATTTGCTCTCCGCCATCGAAAGTTGGTGTTGCGGCCCCACTCGAAGGCACCTCCAGTCCTGAGGTTCACGTAGGCGACATTGCCCTTCCTGGGGTGCAGGTTTTGGATAAGCGCATTGCGGATTTGTTGCCAACTGACGTGACGCCTCGGCGCGAGGATGTACGTCGTTTTTGTTTGGACCTTTGTCAGTTTCCCCAACGCGCTCAAAGCTCCAACGATACCGGAAGAATCCGCCGGGCGCGGATTATCCCACGTTATCATCCAGTGCCAGCCTTTGATCTCGGAATAGAGCACGGCATACTCCCGTACTGCTTTCCGCTAAGCATACCACGAATGTGGCGACGCTTCGATCCTCGTCAACCCCTTATTTTCTGCGGGTTTCCTCAAACTGAGACACTACCGTTGGCGCGGGCGGCGCCTCGGGTCGGCGATCAGATTTTATGGTTGCTGGATGGCGAACGACGGACGCGGGCCGGCGGCCCGCGCGTTCGATCTCCCCCGCCGCGAGCTCAGGCGATCATGACGGCGCGGGCGTCGACGCCGGCGAGGCGTTTCTCGCCTTTGGGGCCGCAGGGCATTGCTAAGTTCGACGCTCCACGTGAAACCCATAACGAGCGACTTGGCCTTCTCCGCCCTGATCGCACTGCAAATGCCCGCTCGCGGCCAGCCCGTTCAATACGGACCTGATCTGTTCCGTCAATCTCTCGGCGACCTCTTGAACCACTTCTTCAACGGTAAGAAGCTGTCCTATTCGTTGGTGCATGATTTCGAGGATGTCCGCTTCCAAGGTCATCGGCTCTCCTCCACGTTCCGCGCCGAGCATAACACGGACACGGGCGTGCGACGACCCGCGTCAACCCCTTATTTTCCGGGGGTTTCCGCGAATCGAGACACGGCCTCGGCGGAGGCGCCGCCTCAGCCGATCGGGTTTCATGGTCGCCGTATGGCGAAAGACGGACGGGCGTCTAAGGCGGCGCGCGCGCTCCCGCCCGCCGCGAGCTTACGCGGTCGCGCCCACGCGGGCGTCAACATCGGCGGGGCGCTTCTCGGCCCCTACGGCCGCAGGGCGGCGTTAATTCTCGTCCCCTGGGCCGCCCTCTTCGTCGACGCTCTCCGCCTCATCCCATCCTTCTTCCCAGATTTTGCGCTCGGCGGAGCCTTCGGGATAAGGGCAATCCTCGCGCGCCACGCCACG
>CAZKHF010000173.1:4774-6601 GCA_964552445.1 uncultured Bradyrhizobium sp.
GGCCGGTCAGCCGACGGCCGGCGGCGCGGCCGAGGTCGGCGAGCGCGACGCGCCGGCCGGCCTCGTCGAAGACGCGCACGTTGGGCCGCCGTCCCGTGAGAAGGGCGAGCGCGCGATCGAGCGCCGCGCCGGCGCCTTCGCAGCGCTCCGAGATTTCGAAAATGCTGGTGCCTGAAGAGACCAAGAAATGCATGGCCGACTCCTTACAACACAGCCCTCCAACGGGAAACCGCTGCGCGCGAGCGGCGCGCCAGAGAATAGGGCGCCGTCCCGCTCGACGGCGCGCGGCCGGACGATTCCCTCCCTCAAGGCGGCGCGCGCTTTTCAGCGTTTCTTAACCGAACGCCGCGACGCTGCGGAGGCCGGCCGCCCAAAGATCGGGCGCCCTGCTCGCCGCCGCGCCGATCGGACCGACCGGCAGCGGCGCGCCGCCCGGACGGCGGACCGGAATTCGCCAACGAAATGACTTTCTTGCGCGAGCCGGCGGGCCGTCCTGCCCTGCCCGATCGAAGGACGAAAAGCAGTCAGCCGACATTGATCGCCCTCAAATTCTTTTCCCGCGCGATCGTGCATAAGCACGCCGCGTCGTAAGCGCGCCAAGCAAGAGTCGACATGTTCCACCTGCGCATTCACGGCCAAGGCGGCCGGCGGACGGCGAGAGCGGCGAACACGCCCTCGACCTCCTTCTTCCGCCGAGCCAACGACGCCGAAATTCGCCTGCGCGAGCCGGTCCAACAGCCCGACGCGCGATTCGTCCGCCGTCCGGTCCCGCTCGCGACCTTCGCCGCGGGCGCCGCCGGGCGCCGCAACGGGCTGATGCGCCGCGCCAATCCTCGAGGGATCAAATGAACGTCAAGTACCCCGGAACTCCGACCGTCATTCATGGCAACGGCGCCGTAGCCGAAGTGATGAGCCGCGTATGCGGCGGCGTCATCGGCTATCCGATCACCCCATCGACGGAAATCTCGGAAATCTATGAGGCGTTCCGCGCCAATGGCGGCATGAACGTCTGGGGCAAGCATCCCTTCTTCTTCGAGCCGGAAGGCGAGCATTCGGCGCAGAGCGGCGCCCTCGGCGCGGCGCTGACCGGCGGCAAGTACGTCTCCAACGCCTCCTCCAGCCAGGGCATCCTCTACGGGATGGAGTCGCACTACGTGACCGTCGGCAAACGGGTCGGCGGCTTCGTGCTGCAGGTCGCGGCGCGCGTCGTCTCCAAACATTCGCTCAACGTCATGGCCGGCCATGACGACATCTACGCGCTGCTGCCCTCCGGCTACACCATCCTGTTCGGTTCCAATCCGCAGGAAGCCGCCGACCTCGCGGCGATGTCCTACCGCATCAGCGCCCTGTCGCTGATCCCGGTCGCCAACGCGATGGACGGCTTCGCCACCAGCCACATGCTGTGCGAGGCGCTGATGCCGGAGCCGGAGCTTCTGAAAGAGTTCCTCGGCGACCCCGCAAGCCGCATCAAGTGCCCGACCGCCGCGCAGGAAATGCTGTTCGGCGCCAAGGGCCGCGTGTTCCAGCTGAGGCAGTTCCTGGCGCGGCGCGAGGACGATTTCGCTCCCGGCGGCCTCGACAAGCTCAAGGCCTTCCTCGCGGACAATACGGCCGCCGTCGAGACCGACGGCGCGGGCGCGCTGATCGAAAAGACGCTCGGCTGGGTCCCCGAAGAGCTGCGCGGCCAGTGGCGTCGCCAGTGGCTCAACGCCTTCGAGAAGGGGACGCGCCAGCTCGTTCCCGCGCTGGTCGATGTCCACAACCCCGGCCTGACCGGCGGCGTGCAGAACCAGCCCGACTTCCAGGCCGGCTCGGTCGACCACCGCA
>CAZKHF010000174.1:0-6574 GCA_964552445.1 uncultured Bradyrhizobium sp.
TACCTCGCCGACCGCCTCGGCGCCCTAACGCGTTAACCCGGATTCGGAGCCCTGCAGCCGCTTAGCGCGCGCCGTCCCCACCGCCCGCCTCACGCCGCCTGGTCGAACGCCGCGCGGGCGGCGGCGATCGCCGGCGCTTGCGCCTCCGCCCAGCGGATCAGCGCCCCGAGCGGCTCGATCAGCGAATGGCCGAGGTCGGTCAGGCGATAGTCGACACTCGGCGGCCGAGTCGGATAGACGCGGCGCGCGATCAGGCCGTCGCGCTGCAGCTCGCGCAGCGACTGGGTCAGCATCCGCTGCGAGATGTCGGGCAGCGCGCGCTTCAGCGCGCCGAAGCGGCGCGGCCCCTCGGCGAGGGCGACGATCAGCAGCGTGCGCCACTTGCCGCTGATGCGGTCGAGCACGCCGCGCACCGGGCAGTCGGCGAGCTCCGGGTAGCGCGCGCGCCAGGCGCGCAAGCCCGCGCCGAGCTCTTTCGCGGTCGCGCTCGGACGCGCCTTGTCGGTTACCTTCATGCGCCTATCTCCCGCCAAACTGCCTGCTTTACAGATCGCCCGCTCTCGCCTTTATAGCGAGTCTCATTCCGAGACCACCTCTCATGACAAAAGGATTCCCATGAGCGACCCAACCTTCCTCGTCAGCGGCGCCGGCGGCAAGTTCGGCCGCATCGTCGTCGAGCGGCTGCTCGCCGAACAGGCAGGCAAGGCGATCGCCGGCTCGCGCGATCCCGCCAGGCTCGCCGACCTCGCCGCCAAGGGCGCCGAGACGCGGCGCGTCGACTTCGACGACCCCGCCTCGCTCGACGCGGCGTTCCGCGGCGTCGACCGGCTGCTGATCGTCTCCACCGACGCGCTCGGCGTCCCCGGCCTGCGCATCCGCCAGCACCGGGCGGCGGTCGACGCGGCGGCGCGCGCCGGCGTCGGCCACGTCGTCTACACCTCGATGCCGCGGCCCGAGCCCGGCTCCCTCATCCCCTTCGCGCCCGACCATTACGAGACCGAGCAGGCGCTGCTGAAGAGCGGCCTCGCCCACACCATCCTGCGCAATTCCTGGTATGCGGAGAACCTGCTGATGTCGCTGCCGCAGGTTCTCGCCTCCGGCAAGTGGTTCAGCGCGGCCGGCGAGGGCCGCGTCGCCCATGTCGCGCGCGCCGACGCGGCGGCGGCGGCGGCCGAAGCTTTGGTTTCGACGCCTGGCGGCCGCCTCGACGTCACCGGCCCCGAGCTGCTGACGATCAGAGAGATCGCGGCGACCGCGGCGGACGTTTTCGCCAAGCCGGTGGAGGTCGTGCCGGTCAGCGACGCCGAGCTCGTCGCCGGCCTCGCCGCCGCGGGCGTCCCGGCGGCGATCGCGGCGCTGATCGTCGCCTTCGACGCCAACACCCGCGCCGGCGGCGCCGACGTCCGTTCCGACGCTGTCGAGAAGCTGACCGGCGCGCCGCCGCGCCGCTTGCGCGAGGTCCTCGCCGCCAACCGGCGAGCGCTCGCCGCGGCGTGAGGCGCATCGCTCCCTCTTCCCGCCTCAGCGGGGAGAGGGCGGAAGCGCCGCCGCTCAGGCCTTGGCGACCGGCGGCCCCCAGTGTTCGCGCAGCACCTGGCGTTGCGCCGCCTTGGCCGAGAGTTCCTCGAGCAGCGGGATCGAGCTCGCGTCGTCGAGGCGGCGCATGCGGCGAATCTCCTCCGGCCCGACGGCGACGCCGATCTCCTGCTGGAACCACCCGGCCTCGAGCTTGATGTCGTAGCGCAGGAAGCGGAACAGCGCCCCGCGCGGCGGCGGCGTGGCGCTGAGGTCGCCGATCTCCGAATTGATCTCCCAACGCGTCCGGCCCTCGCCGAAGAAGCTCATCAGCGTCAGGATGAGCTGCTGGTTCTCCCCGATCTGCTGGACCATCGCGCGTAGCGCCAAGGTCGCCGAGAAGCGCTTCTTCAGCGCGTTCGGGTCGATGCGGTCGCGGAAGCTTCCCGCGCCCACCGAGACGATCGAAAGCGTTTCCGGGCTCGCCTCCCAGCCGAGGCCGTAGCCCGGCAACGTCGCCGCGAGAAACAGCGCCAGCGAGGGATTGTTGTGCGGCGTCAGCCCGCCGTCGACGAACAGGCCGTGCTCGCCTTCCGCGATCTCGATCTCCTGGGGATCGAAATAGTGCGGCGCGGCGGCGCTGGCGCGGACGATCTGCGCCAGCCGATAGTGACGGTTGCCGATGTAGGCGTGGTCGGCCGGGGTTTCCCAGTATTTCGATCGCGGGTTATTGGTGAGAATCCATGCGCTGGCGGTGTCGAGCCGCTTCAGCATCACGCCGATCCCGGTCTGCAGGTCGGCGGAGTCGAGCCGGCGGTCGCCGATCACCGCGTGCAGCTCGCGCGACAACGCGCGCGCGTCGAACAGCGCCTTCCAGCCGGGAACCTTCACCCACGGCGGGCGGAACACCATCGGCGCGAGCTCGCGGTAGAACGCGCGGATTTGGTCGACGCTGAGGCCGAGCGCTAGCGCCACGCCGATGATCGCGCCGGTCGAGGTGCCGCCGATGAGATCGAAATAGTCGCACAGGCGCACGGGGCGGCCGGCCTCCTCCGCCAACGTCTCTTCGATGCGCTTGAGGAACGCGAGGGCGACGACGCCGCGCACGCCGCCGCCGTCGAGCGCCAAGATGCGCTTGGGGCCGGGGTCGAAGAGGCGCCGATCGCGCGGCGACGCCGCGGAAACGCTCGAACCGTTCATCGAAGCCTCCTCTTCGTCAAGGCTGTCAGACGATCTCCATCACCCGGTCCCACGAGGAGACGTCGTCGCGCATGATCTCGGCGGCGCGGGTCGCCGCGGCGCGCGCCAGCGCGGCGCTCGGCGGCTCGCCGTCGAGCGACCGCCTGAGCCCGCGCAGCGCCACCCCGACCCGCGCCGAGCGGTCCGCCTGGCGATCGACGTCGAGCTGGCCGCGCAGGCCGTTCAGCACCGCGTAGAGGCCGGGCGCGGCGCTCAGCGCCAGACCGACTGCGCCGAGCAGCGGGATGCGCTTGTCGACGACCCCCGCCGAGGCGAGGATCGTCAGCGCCACGCCGAGGGCGAAGGTCGCCATCAGGGCGACCGTCGCCGCGCGCCGCAGCTCGACGTCGAGCCGCCGGAAGCGCCGGTGCGCGCGACGGTGGTAGGAGATCTGGCGGTCGATCTCGACGCCGCGCAAGTGCGCGAGAATCGCCGCCGCGTCGGCCTCCGCGGGCGCCTCGGCGAGCGCGTCGCGCCGCATGATGCGCTCAAGCCGCCAGTCGATCCAGCTCGGCGGCGTTCCCGCCGGCGCCGGCGCGCCGACCAGCGCGCAGAAGCGCGCGATGCGCGTCGTCTCGGCGGCGCGCCGGTAATCGATCCATTTCGCCCGCCAGCGCCCTTTGCTCGCCATGCGCTGATCGACGAAGATTCCCGCCGTGACGATGAACTGGATCGCCGCGGTCTCCGGGAAGAACGCCGGCATGAGATTGCCGACCAAACCCGAGATCAGGTTGACGACGAACAACAGGAAGGAGCGCGCCGCCAGCGTCGAGCGCCATCGCCGGCCGTAGGCGAGCGCCAGCGCGTCGGCGCGCTCGTACTCGGCGCGCAGCGCCGAAAGCGTCGCGCCGCGGTCGACGCTCGCCGCGGCGTTGACCGCGGCCGCCCGCTCCCAGGCGTCGTCGTCGCCCCCCGCGCCCTTCTCGCGCGCGCCGATGACGCGCAGCAACAGCTCGTACTCGAAGCGCAGCGGCCGCTTGTCGGCGTCCTCGGCCTGATAGTCGCGCAGCCGGCGCCGCTCGATCGTCGCGCGCGGCGGCGCGAGCAGCGCCTCAGCGAGCGCCTCCGGCGTCGCCTCGACCTCGCCGCGACGTCCCGACCGATGATCGAGGCCCGCGGCGGCGCGCGCGACCAAGCGCGGCGGCTCGCCCAGCGCGGCGATCAGCGCCGGCGTTCCCGGCGCGAGGCGGGCGAAATCGCGCCCGGCGACGATGGCGACGTCGCACGCGGCGTCGGCGACGTCGCGCGGCTCGACAACAAGACCTTCCGCTTCGGCCGCCGCGAGGATCGCCGGCGCCGGCGGCTCGGCGCGCCAGAAGACGAGCCGCGCGAGCGCCGGCGGTCGATAGAACTCCCCCCAGCGGTCGAGCGCCCGGCCCGCCGCGCCCGCCGCGGCGCGAAACGCGCCCTTCGCCGCCGCCGCGTCCGCTCCCGCCCCGGCCGCCCACAAGAGGGTGAGAACGAGGGGCGACCGGCGATCGTCGGCGACCGACGGCGGAGCGAAGGCGTGCGTCAAGGCGTGCGTCATGGCGAGCCCGAGGAGCGACAAGGGCCAGACCGAGACCCGATAGTGACTTGAAATTGAACGCCGCGCCAATGTCGAGCAAAAAATGACTTGAAATCGACCCGGATCGGCGGGCCAATGGGCGCATTCCCTTCCGTCTCCGGAGCCGACCGCCGTTGATCGACCATCCGCCGAAGCCGCGCCTGGCGTTGACCGTCGGCGTCACCGGGCATCGTCTGCATCGCGCCCCGCCGCCCGCAGGCGGAGCGAGCGTCTTCGACGTCGCGGCGGTGGAGACGGCGCTGTTGCGCTTCTTCCGCGCCGTCGCGGCGGACCTCGCCTCGATCGACGGCGAGGCGCGCCGCTGCTACGACCCCGGCCCGCCGGCGCTGACGCTGATCTCCTCGCTCGCCGAAGGCGCCGACCGGCTCGCGGCCAAGGCGGCGCTCGCGGCCGGCTTCGCCCTCGACGTCTTGCTGCCCTGCCCGCCGGCGATCTACGGCGAGACCTTCGCCGACGACGCTTCACGCCAGGAATTCGCCGCGCTGCTCGCCTCGGCGCGCTCGCAGCTTGTCCTGCCGCTCGCCGGCGGCGCCGACCAGACGCAGGCCGAGCGCCTGCCGCGCTCGTTCGAAGCGGCGGGCCTCGTCATGCTCGCGCAGTCCGACATTCTCGTCGCGGTATGGGACGGCCTGCCTGCGCGGGGGCGCGGCGGCGCCGGCGAGATCGTCGACGAGGCGGCGCGGCGCGGCGCGCCGATCGTCGTCGTCGACCCGGCGAGCGGCGCGACGCGCGCGCTGGTGTGCGACGATCTGTTCGATGAGACGGCGCCGCGCCGCGCCGTCGACGTCGCGCCCCGCGCGGTCGAAGCCTGCTTGCCGGCGATTGTCGCCCGCCTGACCTCGCCCCCGGATTCGCCGCGCGAGCGCGCGGGCCTCGCCCATTTCCTCTCCTGCCGGGTTGGCCGCCGCGCCGCGGTGCGGGCGAGCGCGGTGTTCGACGGCGGCGACGTTCCCGGCGCCGTCGCGGCCTGGCCGCGCGTCAGCGCGGCGATCGCCGCTTCGCCGGGCAACCGCGACGCCGTCAACCGCTATTCCGAGGCGTTGCGCGCCGCCGAGCAGGTCGCCGGCCGCGGCGCCAGGGGCTATCGACGGCTGTTCATATTGTCGTTTGCGGCGACCGCGGTCGCGAGCTTCCTGGTCGCCGGCTCGGCGCGCTTCCGCGAGCTGCACGCCGCGGCGACCGTGTTCGAGTTCGGCGCCGTGGCGCTGGTCGCCGGCCTGGTGGTTCTCGCTACGCGCCGCCGCTGGCGCGAACGCTGGTTCGAGGCGCGCGAGGTGGTCGAGCGCCTGCGCATCGTCGCCACGCCGTGGCTGCTCGGCGCCTGGCCCGCCAGCCTGAAGCCAGGCCAGACCGCTTGGCCGGGCTGGTACGCGCGCGCCGTGGCGCGCGCGCAGCCGTTGTTCTCCGGCGACCTCGGCGAGCTGATCGGCGAGGCGCGCGCCATCCTCGGCGCGCTGATCGACGAGCAGTCGTCCTACCATCGGCGCAACGCCGAGCGGCTTCAGCGGCGCGACCGCTTCATCGAGGGCCTCGGCATGGCGCTGCTCGTCGCCACGCTCGCCGACAACGCGCTCTATCTCGCTCTGCGATTCGTCTTCAAGGCGCCGCTGGCGACCATCGAGCCGTGGGTGCTGGCGGCGTCGATCTTCTTGCCGGCGGCGGCGACCGCGGCCTACGGCGTCCGCCTGTTTGGCGATTTCGAGGACCTCGCGCGGCGTTCGCGCCGCGCCGCCGAGCAGCTCGAAGCGCTGAAGGCGCGCATGAGCGACGCCTCCGACCTCTCGGCGCTGCGCGCGCTCGCCGATCATGCGGCCCGCGCGATGTTGGCCGACCTCGAAGCCTGGCGCGTCGCGGTGGAGAGCCGCCGCCTGTCGGCCGGCTAAGGCGCCGCAGCGCGCCCCGACCCGCCTAAGCCGCCAAGATCTCGTCGACCCGGCGCCGCCAGCTCTCCGGGTTGAAGGCGGGCGCGGTGAAGACGATTCGCGCCGTGGCCGCGCCGGCGGAAAGGTCGACGCCCTCGGGGTCGAGACCGATCGCGCGCCAGGCGCGCCGGCCCGGATCGGCGCCGCGAGCCAGCCGCGCCGCGAGCGCGCCACCGGAGGCGTTGAGCGCGTCGAGCAGCTCCTGCTCGGCGGCGACGAGGGTCGCCGCGTCGCGCGGCGCGACGAGGACGTCCTCCGGCGACAAGCGATCGGCGCGGCCGAAGCCGCCGTTGAAATGCACGCGCTCGACGCGCAGGCGATAGATGGCGAA
>CAZKHF010000175.1:0-6524 GCA_964552445.1 uncultured Bradyrhizobium sp.
TGTCGCGGCGGACTTCCTCGTCAACTTCCTGAAAGATGTCGCTCATCGTCTTACCTGTCGCCTGTAGCGGTCGCTTTTGGCGCGCCGCCGCCGCGAAGCGAGGCCGTTAGCACGTCGAGCGAGCGAAAGCGAGCGACCCTGCCCGCCCAGCCGCTTGCCGCTGCCGACGCTCCAAAGCGCGGGCGGCGCGGGCTCGCGGACCCGCCGTGCCCGCCGCGGAGAGCAGCGCTCGGCCGAGGCGGCGCGCATTGGCGGCGCAGCCGCGAGAACCGCAAGCGCGAATATGCAATAGCGCAAGCCACGGCCTTGCACAGATTGATGAGCCTCAATTTCGAACCCGAGTCGTGTGCGACGCTGCAAACAGGCGTATATGTGTTCGGCCGAACGGAGTCGTCTGCGCGCGATTTGCTTGTGCTAAAGTTCGCGCGCGCGTTCGTTACCGATCGCGATTGAGAGGAAGCCCAATAATGGTCGAAACCACATCGAAATGCGTCAACCGCCGCACTGTGCTGCTCGCCGCGGCCGGCGCGGCCCCGCTGCTTGCGCTCGGCGCCGGCGCAGCCAGCGCGGCTGGCCTGCCGCAGACGGCTGTCGCCTATCAAACGACGCCGAAGGACGGCAAGCAGTGCGACCAGTGCAACTTCTTCGTTGCGCCGAATGCGTGCAAGTCCGTCGCCGGCGAGATCGCGCCGACCGGCTGGTGCAAGCTTTGGGTCAAGAAGGCCTGAGCGGAAGTATACAAATTATCAATCTAGGTTCGCTTGGCGCTGCTAAGCTGGAGCCATAGGGTTCGAAGCGCGGAACGCGTCCTCGCTGTGATGATCGGCGAGGGCGCGGCGCGCTTCGCAGGGGGAGAGTGCATAGCCACGAACAAGCGAGCCGCCTGTTGACCGGAGCGCAGGGTCGAAGCGACGCGTGAATTGTCTTCGCCGCCTTGGCTCTGTTCGCCGTTTTCGCGCTGTCGTCGCTGATGGCGACTGATCCGGCCCATGTGGCGCTAAGCTTCGCCCGCCAGACCGGCCAGCCCTGCGCCTCTTGCCATACCGCCTTTCCTGAACTGACGCCGTTCGGCCGCCGCTCCAAACTCGCCGGCTACACGCTGCAAGGCGGCGACGCCAAGTTCCCGCCCATCGCGGCGATGGTGATGCCGGCATTCACGCACATGCAGTCCCCTGGGCGGCCCTAACGGCGCTTGAAGATGGGCCGCAAGCTGGGGGCATTCAGCGTGTTCGTTGCGGCCGCTGTTCTAGCGGCCGCCGCCTTCGCCCAGCGGAACGCGCACGCGGTCTTAAGCCCAGGCAAGCCGCCCTGCCGTGTCTATGGCGTTTCAGAACGCTAGAACCGCGTAGAGCCACAGCGTGTCGTTGCCCGAGGCGTTGTGCTGCCCGCCCGCGCCCGGCGTGATGCCGATCTGGCCGTCGAAATTGTTCGTGCCGCCGTAAAGTTCGAGATACTTCGTGTACTGCACGCCGAATCGCGCGTTGTAAGTCGAATAGGGACCCGGGCTGCCGTGCGAGAACGGCGCGTAGGACAGATCGAACACGAGGCCGTTGCCGTTCGGGCTGTTCGCCACGCTGGTCGCCCCCCACAGGCCCGCGTCCTGGCTGCCGTTGACGCTGAAATAGCCGGCCGAGAATGCGTACGTGTGATCCCAAACGAACGTGCCATTGATCTTGAACGTATTGAGGTGGTCGTTGACGTTTGACGCGGACGAGAAGGCGAAGCTGTTGTTGAGCGTCATCCACTGCATTGTGTCCATCGCCTTGATGGTCACGCTGTACTGGTCGCCGTCGTACTGGTACTGCGCGTCGAAGCCGACGTCGAGATACTTGTCCGTCCCGTAGCCATATTGCGGCGGCGGGCCGCCCGGCACGGTCTGGCTGTACATGCCGAACGTGCCGACCATCAAGTAATGATCGCCCCAGTGCGGCTCGAGCGCTAGGCGCCAATAAGGCATGAGGCCCGGATGCTGGTCGGGCGTCGGCCCTGGCTGTTCGCCGAGCGCCTCGAGCGTGCTCTGGTTGAGGCCGCCATAGGCGGTGAACTCAGCGTAGAGCAAGTCGTTCCAGTACAGGTACATGCCCGCTCCGCCGACCGACGCCTGCAGCGCGTCGATCTGGTTGCCGGGGACGCCGAACGAATTGAAGGCCGACGAGAACTGCGGGAAGCCCCAGTCGTTCAGCGTGTTCCAGGGGTCCTGGAAGGTTGGCGCGTTGTTGGCGTCGACGCCGAAATAGGCGCCCTTGCCGAACAGCGAAAACTGGTTGACGTAGCGCACGTCCGATCCGTCGAGGAAGACCGCGCCCGTGGCGGGCTCGCCAGTGACCTGAATTAATCCGCCGAGATTGCCGTAGATCTGGCCGGCGTAGTAGCCGCTGACCTGCTGGGTGACGAAATTGTCGTTGCTCTTAAGCCCCGGAGACGGCGGCGAGCCCGGATCCGTAGAGGACTGCGTATGCGTGAACCCCGGTAACAGCAACAGCGTCAACGGCGGGAGATTCGTATCCCCGCCCCGCAGCGTGTAGCCGCTCAGCTTAAAGCGGCGGCCGTATGGAGTCAGTTCTGGAATGATCGTGTGGCAGGTCGCGCAGGGCTGCCCGGTTTGGCGTGCGAACGACGGCAGGGCGCTGGCGGGGGCTGGCGCCAGCCAGCCGATCGCGAAGACGAGCAGCGCCGAGACAACGAGGATGCGACCCGGGCAGCCGCGCTGTCCGACAATTTGTCTTGCAGACGTTGCTGCTGACATCGAATGCTCCCTGCCGCTTCCTGTCTGACGAAAAGATCGCCGCCCCGGGATCCTGGCAACTCGGTTTGTGCTGCCGGACATTCTCAATTCGCAACGAAACAACGCGGCAAACGTCGCTTGTCGATTTACATTACGCTTGCTTTACCCAAAGCTGGCGCCAACCATCGGGGCTGGTCTCGCCCGTGACAGACTTGCAGGATTTCGGCGCCACGAACAGGTTGCAATTCTCGCACTTTTTCCATCCATCGGCCTTGGCTTATACGACGCCGCATTCTCTGGCCCCTATACGATTCCAACGAGCGCATCAGCCTATTTCCCCGAAGATTCGCTTTCGACAAAGCTCAAATACGACGCGAGGGCGGCGATTTGATTCGGCGATAAAGACCGCGCGACTTTCGGCATAGGGGCCCCCCAAGCGTCGTGGCCCTGGTTCCACTGCTCAAGCCGACGCTCGAGATAGCCGTAAGATAGCCCGCCGAGACGCGGAATCTCGCGAACGCCCTGCGCTTCGGGGCCATGGCATGCCTCGCAAGCGGCGATGTTCTCGTCGGGAACTCCGTTTTCAAATATAGTCCTGCCCTCGGCGATAAGTTCGCTGTCGCCGTCCTTCGCGGCCTCGGGCGGAAGCGCAGAAAGATATGCGGCCAGATTACGTACGGTCAATGGGTCGAGATGCGCGGCGGCGTACCACATATACTTGGTCGAAAGGAACTCATCCCGCTTATGGGTCGCAAAGGCTTGCAGCTGATTTACCAGATAGTCCGCCCTCTGGCCGGCCAGTCGGGGCGCCTTGGAATAGCCCTGCGCGGACGATCCATGACACCACGTGCAATTGCTAACCGACAGATCTTCCGCCAGAAGCGGGCCAGCCGTGGCGAGGGAAATTGCAAGGACCGCCATGCTCGTGGGGAAGCGCTTCATGATCCAAGGTCTCGCGCGTGACGAATTCGGCACGATTGGCGCGCCACAAGGCCGGGTCCTACCTGAGCGCGCTGACGTATTCTGCAAGCGCCTGCACCTGTTTCTGGGTCAGGTTGGCCACGGTCGGCCGCATGATCCACGATATGTCCTCACGCCCGCCTTGCCCGCGCTCGGAGTTCCAAATCGACAGGGTGTAGACCATATACCAATAAAGCTGGCCGGCGAGGCGAGGAATCTCGCGCTGGCCCTTGGCGTCGGGACCATGACACGCGGAACAGGCGGGAACGTTCTGATCGGGTAGTCCGTTGGCGAAGATCTCTTTGCCCAAAGCGACGTCGCCGTTGGGCGCGCCGCCGTAAGGCGGAGGATTCAAGGCGTTCACGCGTTGAGCCAAAGCGGGGATCATATCGGACGTTATGCCGTGGGCGACGTTGGCCATCACCGGGTTGAGCCGCCGTCGCTCAAGGAAGGCGTGCAGCTGATTTTCGACATATTGCGGCTGCTGCCCGGCGAGGCGAGGCATGATGTAATAGCCGCGAAAACCTTGCGCCGACGGACCATGACAAGTCGTGCAATATTCGAATTTCGCTTCGATGTCGCCCGCCGTCGCGCCGACGCGTCGGTCCTCGGCCCGAGCTTGACCGGCTGCAACCGCCAAAAAAACCGTCAGGGCCAATTGCAGCGCCACGCGCAAATGAACAGCGTTCATCTCCCCCGCCTCCCCGCCTCTTCGTTCTCTCGCCGCTCGGCGGCTGCTAGCCGGCAGCGACTATTCCCGCGATTTCACCGGCTCCCCATTTCGCTCGCTCGGGGGACTCGGCGCCCGAGGCGAGTGAAGGCGTAACTAGGCGATTTGTGCGCGAGGAGTCGTGAATGGTCAAGACGCGGAGTTGCTGCGCAAGCCTGATGAGACGCCCTCGCGTCGTCGGCATGTTCGGGGCTTGCTATTGATCGTCGACTTCCTTCTTCGTGAGGTAGCGCAACCGAAGCGTCGGGCGGCCGGCGCGCCGGTCAGAAAAGGCATTCCTCGATCGCCCCGATAGTCGCAGGCGCGTCGCCGCCGCCGCCCTGCCGAGGGTCGCCGGCACCGCAGGCAATCACGTCCCGGGAAAAGGCGGGCGCCGTCTCGACGTCTTCCTTCGCGCCAGCTTTCAGGCAGGGCGCCTCCCGTCCGCCTATTCCAGCACGCCTACGCCCTCACGTCCCCCTTCTCGTCGCTTCGTCGCTCTCCAACAATCAAGTGACGACCGAATGTGCGGAGTGCTCTCAAAGCTGCTGGAATTTCGAATAGCGACTGGAAATCGCGTCGAAACAAATTGTAGACTGACGAGGGCGCGTTCGGCCGCGCCCGGGAGGGGTGACGGAAGGAAAGTTCGGACGGCGTCGGATGAAGCTCTGACGCGCGCAACTATGCTTGGCGGGTGGTTCCGGCAATGGCGAGATGCGGCGCCGAACCGTGGCGGCGCGGGAAACGCCCATCCCACTCGCAGTCGGCGTCGTCGTCCGGTCCTGGCGGACCGGACGGGCGCTCCTTCCGATTGTGGCGCGAAAATTCGCGGAGGAAGCTGATGAGGGTTGTCAAGGTTCTCGCCCCGACCGCGTTGCTCGCGGTTCTTTTCTGCGCGGGAGCGGGCGCCGAAGAAAACCAGACCGACGGCGCCGCGCAGCCGGCCGCAGTTCCGGCGAAAGAATTTCAAGCCAAGGCGGGCTATTGTGAAACTTGCCATGGGCTGTCAGCGCGAGGCTTTATCGGGACCAATCCCATGCCGAGACTCGCGGGCCAGCAGCCGGCCTATATCAAAAACCAATTGGAGGCCTTCATCCAGCGCCGTCGGCTGAACCCGGTGATGGGCAATGTGGCCCATGTCCTCAGCCCGGCGATGGTCGAAGCTCTTTCTGAACGTTTCAAAAATCTCGACCCCCCGCCCTATGGCGGCGCGCCGAAAGACCTCCTCTCGGAAGGGGAAAGGATCTTCCATGAAGGCGTTCCCGACGCCGAGGTTCCGGCGTGCGAGTCGTGCCATGGCCAGGACGCCCACGGACTGGACCAGTTTCCGCGCCTAGCCGGCCAGCTCGACGGCTACATCATCAACAAGCTGACAAATTGGTCCCGGGAGCGCGGGCAAGACCCACAGAATCCGGACAATTCGGAAATCATGGCGCCGATCGCGGCGAAGCTGACTAAAGAGCAAATCGCCGCGGTCGCCGCTTACGTCAGCTACCTCAAGTAGTTATTCTCCTGCCGTTTTTTCGACGATCCGCCCTTCTCCCGAATCTCGCAACGCCCTTTGGGTGAACGATGCCCTTCGCGCCGTTGAAGGTTGCGAAATGACGTGGAAGTCGCAGCCGAGCGCCCGCTTCGGAAATTCTTGCGGGCATTGACCTTTTGCGGCGCCAGCAAGATCCATGGGGTTGCAGCGGTTAGCGCCTGCGCGGTTTTGTCGCGGCGTAGACCTGCTTGCGTCCGCGCAATCCAGTTCAGAAATTCGTACTATTGCCCAGCTGTGGCGCAACGCGCGGCGCTCTTGCGAGCGAGGCAATCATGAAGAATTCGAGCAATATAGGTTCGGCCGCGATTTCACGTCGCGCATTGTTGGCGGGGGGCGTCGCCGTGGGGTCCGCCTCCTTGCTGCTAGCGACCAGCGCGTCCAGCGCGACCGCGAAAGTTTCGCAGGCCGCCGTGCATTTCCGAACTGCAGCCAATACCGATCACAATTGCGGCGCATGCAAGCATTTCCTTGCGCCGTCCAGTTGCCGGTTCGTAGAGGGGACCATGTCCTCCGACTGCTCGTGTTGGATCTGGGCCAGCAAGATTGGCTGACGCGCGTCGCAGCAGGCTCTTCGGCAGCGCCCCGAT
>CAZKHF010000176.1:0-6460 GCA_964552445.1 uncultured Bradyrhizobium sp.
AGATGCAGCGCGAGGTGGCGACGGTGCTGACCCAGGTGGTCGTCGATCCCGCCGATCCCGCCTACAGCAATCCGACCAAGCCGATCGGACCGTTCTACACGCTCGAACAGGCCGAGCAGCTGCGGCGCGACGAAGGGTGGACGATCGTCGAGGATTCAGGACGCGGCTACCGCAGGGTGGTCTGCTCGCCCAAGCCGCTGCATGTGCTGCCGCTGCGCACGATCAAGCTGCTCGTGCAGAACGAGACCGTGGTGATCGCCGGCGGCGGCGGCGGCATTCCGGTGAGCTACGGAACGCGCTCGGTCATGGGGACCGAGGGCGTCATCGACAAGGACGCCACCGCCGCGCTGCTCGCCTACAACCTCGGCGCCGAACTGTTCATCATCCTCACCGGCGTCGAGCGCGTCTGCCTCGACTTCGGCAAGCCCACCCAGCGCCCGATCGATCTAATGACTGCGACAGAAGCGCGCGGCTATCTCGATGCCGGGCAGTTTCCGCCGGGCAGCATGGGGCCGAAGATCGAGGGGGCGATCGAATACGTCGAGAAAGGCGGCAAGGAGGCGATCATCGCCCACGAAAGTCGCGTCGTGAAAGCGATGCGCGAGCATCTATGCACCCGCATCGTCGCCTAAGCAGGCCGCGTCGGCGAACCGTCTCCAGAAGGACTTTGCGTTCATGATCGATTTTAGCGCTTACGAGGTCAAGACGCCGGAAATCCTGGCGTATCGCTGCAGCAAGTGCGGCGCGATCTATTACCCCGCCCCGATGATCTGCGCCAAGTGTTCGTCGCGGCGCGACCCTGTCACCGGCAAGCACTGGGAGACCTTCCCTTTGGAAGGACCGGTCACGCTGTTGTCATGGACGCGGGTGTGGAACCTGCCGGACGGCTACAACGTGAAGTACCTTCTCTTCGGCATCGCCGAGTTCGAGAACGGACTGCGGGCGTCGGGCCGCATCGGCGTCGCCGAGCCGGCGATTGGAATGAAGCTGATGAGTCGCGTCGAAGAGACCGACGAGCGCCCCGGCAAACCCGCCAACGTGTTCGTTTTCGAATAGTGGACGGCCGCGTGCGACGCTTGCCGGAGCGTCGGGGCGGTCCTATGGGGTAGGCGGCCACGCCAAGGTTGTGGCCAACAAGTGGGGGAGTGTTTTTGATGACGATGCAAAGCGCAATCGCCAGACGGCCAATCATTCAGGTCGAAGAGAAGGTGCCCATTCTCAAGGGCATACCTCTGAGCCTGCAACATCTGTTCGCGATGTTCGGCGCCTCGGTGCTGGTTCCGATCCTGTTCAACCAGAAGGCGGGGATGGTGGTGGTGGACCCCTCGCTGGTGCTGCTGATGAACGGCATCGGCACGCTGATCTACCTCGTTCTCACCTGCCGGGGCAAAGCGCCCGCCTTCCTTGGGTCGAGCTTCGCTTTCATCGCCCCCACCTTCGTCTGCATCGGCGCCGCGGCCACCCCGGCCTTGGGGTTCCAGCACGCGGTAGGCGGCTTCACCGTCGCCGGCCTCATCTTCGTCGCTGTCTCGTTCATCATCCGCTGGGCGGGCCGCGAGTGGCTGAACATCGTTCTGCCTCCCGCGGCGATGGGCGCGATCGTGGCGTTGATCGGCCTCGAGCTGTCGCCGGTCGCCACCGGCATGGCCTTCTCGGGCGGCCCCATCGCCGTGGCGATCTCGCTCATCACCCTCGCGGTGGTGGTGTTCGGCTCGCTGCTGTTCCGCGGCTTCCTCGCCGCGCTGCCAGTGCTGATGGGCGTCATCGCCGGCTACGTGGTGGCGGTGATCATCAACTTCTGGGTCCCCGGAACGGTTGACTTCAGCACGATCACCTCGTCGTCGGTGTTCTCGGTGCCGGCGTTCGTCATGCCGGTCTATGACTGGCCGTCGATCCTGATCATCATGCCGGCGGCGCTGGTCGTCATCTCCGAGCACATCGGCCACCTGTTCGTCACCAGCAACATCGTCGGCCGCGACCTGCTGAAGGTTCCCGGACTGCACAACTCGCTGCTCGGCGACGGCCTGTCGACCGTGCTCTCGAGCCTCTGCGGCTCCAATCCGACGACCACCTATGGCGAGAACATGGGCGTCATGGCGATCACCCGCGTCTATTCGGTGTGGGTCATCGGCGGCGCGGCGGTGATCTCGATCCTGATCGCCTTCTTCGGCCAGGTGAGCGGCATCATCCGCAGCATTCCGGTTCCGGTGATCGGCGGCATCAGCATCGCGCTGTTCGGCGTCATCGCCGCCTCGGGCCTGCGCATGCTGGTCGAAGCGAAGGTCGACTACTCCAAGAGCCGCAACCTGCTGCTCTCGGCCGTCGTGTTCGTGATCGGCATCTCGGGCGTGTCGATCAACATCGGCACCACCCAGCTTAAGGGCATGGTGCTGGCGACCCTGGTGGGCATGGGCCTGAGCCTCGTCTTCTACGCCCTCGACAAGCTCGGCCTCAGCACTGAGGCCCCCGACGCAAGCGTGGTCTCGCCCGATTGACCCCGCCTCGCCGGCGGCCCGCGGGCCGATCCCCGTTTAGTCTCGCGGGCCGCTGACTTCGATAAGAACCCTCGCCGCCGCGTCGCGGCGGCGAGGGCGCGAACGAGATAGTGGGAGACGCGACAATGCCCGAGACCAACTTGAGCCAGGCGATCTTCGACCACATGAGCGAACGAATTCTGCACTGGCGCTATCTCCCGGGAGAGCGTCTTCACCGAAGAAGCCTTGTGCGCCGAATTCAAGGTAAGCCGCAGCCCTGTGCGCGAGGCGCTCCAGATGCTCGCCGATCGGCGGCTGATTGAGAAGACGCCGCGGCAGGGCTACGTCGTCAGGCGGCTCAATCTCACCGAGATCCACGAGCTTTACGACGTGCGGGTCGTGCTCGAGGCCTATATCGTCGAGCAGGTATGCAAGGCGGGTCTCGACGACAGCGTGCTGGTGACGCTGAGGCGGCGCTGGACGCAGCTCTATGAGGCTTTGCCGCAAATGATCGTCGACCCGGTCAAAGTCGACGAGGAGTTTCACGAGACCTTGGCGCGCGCGGTCGGCAATCAGGCGATGATCGACATGCTGACCAACATCCGCGACAAGATCCGCTTCGTGCGCACCTTCGACATCACCAACGCGACGCGTCTCAAGGCCACCTGCGCGCAGCACCTCGAGCTGCTCGACGCGATCGGTCGGCGCGACGCCGCCGCGGCGGTCGACGTCCTGCGTCGCAACATCGAAGGCGGCCGCACTCAAGTCGAAAGCGCGGTCAAGGAAGCCCTGGCGAACGCCTATGAAATCTACGGCTGAGCGAGTCCGGCGGGCGGCGACGCTCGGATCGGACGTCCCGCGCGGCCCGTTTCCGGTCCGCGTTCACAGCGTTTTCCGCGCCGCCGTCAACCTCCGCGCCGCCGACGGCGGCCTGTTGACCCTGCTCAGCGCCGAGGTCCCCGACGGCCCGCGCGCGGTGCGCCTCGACTCGGCGGAGGATTTCGCTTCGCTCGGGCTCATGGCGGGCGCCGGCGGCGCCTTCGGCGCGGACGCGATCGCGCTCGAGCGGCCGGCGGGCCGGACCCCGTTCCGGGTCGATTGCGCCGGCGCGCGGCGGCTTCCGGCGGAAGCGCCGCCAGCGCTCGACGGCGACGGCGAATCGTGGCGCGACGGCGTCGCGCTGCTGGAAGCGCTGCAGGCGCGCGCGGCGACCGATCTGCGCTTCGCGCCGCTCGTCGGCGGCGCGTCCGACGGCGGCGCGATGGGCGAACGCTTAACGCGCGCCGCCCTCGACCTCGGCGCCGGCGTGCGGGCGGGAGACGTCGAGGCCGCGCGCGACGCTGCGACGCGCTTGGTCGGGCTCGGGCCCGGGCTGACGCCGGCGGGGGACGACTTCCTCTGCGGCTTCGTCGTCGCCGCGCATTGCCGCGCCGCCGCGCGGCCCGCGCGCGGGCCGCTGCTGGCGCGCTTCCTCGACGCGCTTGGCGGGCTGATCGACCGGACGACCGACGTCAGCGCCGCATTTCTCGCCGACGCGATCGCCGGGCGCGCGTTCCGCCCGCTGGCGGCGCTCGCCGAAGCCTGCGCGGGCGCGCCGCAGGGCGACGTCAAGGGGGCGATCCTGCGGCTCGCGGCGGTCGGCCACAGCTCGGGCTTGGATGCGGCGACCGGCTTCTTCTACGGGGCGGCGGTCTGGGGCTGAAGCGCGCGGACGGGAAAGTTTTCTCATGAGACGGACGGCGAAATTGCGATTGCGCAAAGTTGCGGCGGGCGTGACGGAGCGAGAATTGCGCTTTCGCGGCGTGGCGCGGCCGGCGTTGGGGAAGACGGTTCGGATTTGACGGCGGCCGCGGGGTTCGCGGCCCATCAACGGCGGGAGGTCCTATGCTCCATCAGTTCAACTATCTCGCGCCCAGGACGCGGGCGGAGCTGCACGGCGTTCTCGCCGCGGAGGGCCCCGCCGCCTGCCTGCTCGCCGGAGGGACCGATCTCCTGGTCAACATCCGCGCCGGCTTCATGAAGCCCCGCGTCGTCGTCGACGCGAAGAAGGTCGAAGGCTTCTCCGGACTTTCGTGGAGCGAGCGGGAAGGGCTGGTGATTCGCGCCGGCGTGACCATCAACCAGATTCTCCGCGACGCGAGGACGAGCATCGATTTTCCGCTTCTCGTCGCCTGCGGGCGCGACCTCGCCTCCCATCAGTTGAGAAATCGCGCGACGGTGGTCGGCAACATCGTCAACGCCTCGCCGGGCGCGGACATGACGCCGGCGCTGCTGTGTCTGCGCGCCCATGTGACCATCAGCTCGAAGCGCGGCGAGCGCGAGGTTCCGTTGAAGGCTTTCTTCAAGGGCGTCAAGCGCACCGTGCTCGCGCGCGACGAGGTGGTTGACCGCATCGTCGTCCCCGCCGCCTCGAAGGGCGCGCGCGGCGACTATTTCAAGCTGAAGCGGATCAACGGCCACGACCTCGGCATCGTCGGGGTCGCGCTGTGCGTCGATCGCGACGGCGAGCTGCGCGTGGGCGTCAGCGCCTGCGCGCCGGTGCCGCTGCTGATCGAGGGCCTCGACGCCGACGCTCCGGCCGACGAGGTGGTCGCGGCGGTGATGGCGGCGATCAAACCGATCACCGACGTTAGGGCGAGCAAGGAATATCGCAGGCACATGGTCGAATATTTCGTCCGCCGCCTTCTCGACGAGGTGAGGTCATGAAAATCAACGTCACCATCAACGGCGCGGCTTACGAACGCGAGGTTCCGGAGCACGTCACCCTGCTTCGCTTCCTGCGCGAGTACGTCGGCCTCGCCGGAACGAAGGAAGGCTGCGGCGGCGGCGAATGCGGCGCCTGCACGGTGATCCTCGACGGCCGAGCGGTGAACGCCTGTCTGGTGCTGGCGGCGGAGGTCGACGGCGCGACGTTGCGCACGATCGAAGGCGAGGCGGTGAACGGCGAGCATTCCGAGCTGCAGAAGGCGTTCTCGCGGCGCCACGCCGTGCAGTGCGGCTACTGCACGCCGGGAATGGTGATGTCCGCGCGCGCGCTGATCGAGCGCAATCCCAAGCCGAGCGTAGAAGAGATCAAAGAAGGCCTCGAGGGCAACTTCTGCCGCTGCACCGGCTACGTGCAGATCATCGAGGCCGTCCTCGAAGCGACCGGGCAACCGGCGGCCAATCAGGAGGGCAGCCATGCTTGAGACAGAGAATCGCGAGTCCCTGCGGCAGGTTGGCCGCAGCCCCGAACGTCACGACATCGAGGACAAGCTGACGGGCGCGGCGGTCTACGCCAGCGACATGGATATGCCGGGCATGCTTCACGCCCAGGTGAAGAGGAGCCCCCACGCGAGAGCGAGGATCCTTCGCGTCGACGTCTCGCGCGCCGAGCGCCTGCCCGGCGTGCGGGCGATCCTCACCGGCGCCGACCTCGACTACCGGCTCGGCCTCTACGTGGTCGACAAGGACATCCTCGCCAAGAACGAGGTCAGGCACTTCGGCGAGGCGGTGGCCGCGGTGGCGGCCGACACGCTGGTCATCGCCCGCCAGGCGGTCGATCTGATCGAGGTCGAGTACGAGGTCCTGCCGCCGATCCTCACGGCGAGGGACGCGCTCGCGCCGGGGGCGCCGCTGGTGCACCCCGACCTGGGCAAGTACAGCTACATCGAGGCGGTGTTCTCGCCCCAGCCCGGCACCAACATCGCCAACCTCACCCGCTGCCGCAAAGGCGACATCGACAAGGGCTTCGCCGAAGCGACCTGGATCGTCGAGCGCGAGTACACCAACCCTTCCGTGCAGCACGTGCCGATGGAGACCCACGTCGTCATCGCCCAGTGGAAGACCGGCGACCGGGTCGAGCTGTGGACCAGCGCGCAGTCGCCGTTCACCGTGCGCGACCTGTTCTGTCACGCGTTCAATCTGCCGCTGAGCAACGTCCACGTCTCCATCCCCAACGTCGGCGGCGGCTTCGGCGGCAAGGCGGGCATCCACCTCGAGCCGCT
>CAZKHF010000177.1:0-6445 GCA_964552445.1 uncultured Bradyrhizobium sp.
GCGATCGAATCCTGGCTGATCGGCCACACGGTCGAGCTCGGCAAGGCGGGGATCGATCCGCGGACGATTCGCGCCGACGCGCTACGCTACGGTCCCGCCGTCGCCGCCGCGGGCCGGCGCGTCCTCGAAACCTGGCTTGCGGAGCTGCCGTCATGAGCGACCGTCGCGCTGCTCTCGTCGAACAATTGCGCGCGCTGGCGCCCGGTTTGCGCAGGAAACTCGCCGCCGAAGCCGCGCTCGCGCCCTACACCTGGTTTCGCGTCGGCGGACCGGCGGAGGCGCTCTATTCGCCCGCCGACGAGGACGACCTCGCCTATCTCCTGCGCATGCTGCCGCGCGACATCCCGGTGACGACGATCGGCGTCGGCTCCAATCTGATCGTGCGCGACGGCGGCGTGCGCGGCCTGGTGATCCGGCTCGGCGGCAAGGGCTTCGGCGCGATCGAAACCACGGCGGACCGCCGCGTCGTCGCCGGCGCGGCGGCGCTCGACTCGCAGGTTGCGCGCGCCGCCGCCGAGGCCGGGATTGACGGCTTCGTCTTCCTGCGCGGCGTGCCCGGCTCGATCGGCGGCGCGCTGCGGATGAACGCGGGCGCGTACGGCGGCGAGATCAGCGGTCTTCTGGTCGAGGCGCGCGGAGTCGACCGCAGCGGCGCGACGCGCGTGTTCTCGAACGCCGAGATGGGCTTTTCCTACCGCCGTTGCGGCGCGCCGGACGACGTGACCTTCACCCTCGCCGTCTTTCAGGGTCGGCCCGGCGCGTCGGAAGCGATCCGCGCCGAAATGGAAAGCATGATGCGCGAGCGCGAGGCCATCCAGCCGATCCACGACAAGACCGGCGGCTCGACCTTCAAGAACCCGCCCGGCGAGCAGGCGTGGCGGCTGATCGAAGCGGCGGGCTGCCGCGGCCTCAGCCGCGGCGGCGTCGAGGTCTCGACCCTGCACTGCAACTTCCTCATCAACCGCGGCGGCGCGACCGCCGCCGACATCGAGGCGCTCGGCGAGGAGGTGCGGCGGCGGGTCAAGGCGCACTCGGGCGTCGAGCTGGAGTGGGAGATCAAGCGGATCGGGGTCGCGACGCCCGCAGCAAACGCCTGAAGAACCGATCGCGGGTCTTGCGGCGCCTCGTCGGCGCAAAACCGCTCACGCTTCCGCGCGGGTTGACCCCATCTTCCTGCGCAGGGCGCCGAAGGAAATCAGCCGCTTCGAGTCCTCGTCCCATAGCGCGTAGGTTACGCAGCGCAGGCTTTGCCACAACGTCAGGCGGCTGATCTGGCCCAGCTCCGGATGATCGCGCAGCACTTCGCGCAGGCGATAGAAAGGAATGCGGCTCGAAAGGTGATGGACGTGGTGCACGCCGATATTGGCGCTGAACCACCGGAGGACCATCGGCAGATCGTAATACGAGGAGCCGTGCAGCGCAGCTTCGGGCAGGCTCCACTGCGGCTCATGCGCCCAGCGGGTATCTTCGAATTGATGCTGGACGTAGAACAGCCAGACGCCAATCGTCGCCGCGAGCACGAAGATCGGTCCGTGAATCAGCAGGAACGGCGCCGGGCCGATCAGCCACATCAGCAAGGCGACGACGACCGCGGCCCCCAGATTGGTCGACATCGTCGAAAGCCAAGGCTTCCAGCCGGCGCCCATGAGGCCGATCGGCGCGCGATACTGCAACAGGAAGACATAGGTCGGCCCGAGGCCAAACATCACCAGCGGGTTGCGATAGAGCCGGTAGAACAGCCGCCTGCGCCAATTGAGAGCCAGATACTCGCCGACTGTCAGCGTCGCGATGTCGCCCAAGCCGCGACGGTCGAGATTGCCGGAGGTGGCGTGATGGGCTGCATGCGTGCGCTTCCAATAGTCGTAAGGCGTCAAGGTGACGACGCCGAAGACGCGCCCGACCCAGTCGTTGATCGCGCGGCGACGAAAGAAGGCGCCGTGACCGCAATCGTGCTGGATGAGAAACAACCGCACCAAAAAACCCGCTGCGGGCAGAGCAAGCGCGAGGGTCAGCCAATAGCTGACATGCATCAGCGCCCACATCGCCGTCCAAAGCGCAACCAGCGGCGCCAAGGTGACGGCGATTTCGGTCAGGCTCCACGCCAGCTTGGGGTCGCGATAGCGGGCGAGTACGCCAGGAAGCCTTTGCGTCTCGGGCAGGGTGGACGGCGGAGGCGTCGGCAGGGCGCTGTCGGTCATCGCACCGCCACTCTGACCCACCATTGCGGCATTTGCATGGGCTTGCCGAATCGGAGGTCGATTTGCGCGTCTGGCGCGCAGGCCGGCGGCCGGCGACGTCGAGGCTATGGGCGAGCGCGGCGGCGGGCCAAGGCGCGCTCCGGCGTCGAGCTGGAGCGGGAATTCGAGCGCCTCGGGGAAGCGGGGCGACGCGGCGAAGCCGACGCTCGACGTCTCAGGGCGCGCCGCCTCCGCTCCGCCTCGCGCTTCGGCTTCGCGCCGTTGGCGCCGGGACCGGAAGCGCTGTAGAACGCCGGCGCGCCATAGCTCGCCGCGGCCGACCGCCGTTTCGCTCGGGGACGATCCTGACCGCGGCGTCGGCCGGCGTCGCCGCCGGCGAAGCCTGTTCCGCCCGACAGCGGCAGGAGGCGGCCCGGCTTGCGGGACGTGGCGGAGGCTTTGGAGGGATCGCATGAGGCTAGCCGTCACCGGACTTCACGGGCAGGTGGTCAGCGCGATGATCGAGCGCGCCCCGCGCGGGGTCGAGATCATCGCCCTCGGCCGCCCGCGGCTGGACCTCGCCGTTCGCGACGCGGTGCTGGCGACGCTGCGCGCCGCGCGCTGCGACGTCATCGTCAACGCGGCGGCCTACACCGCGGTCGACCAGGCCGAAAGCGAGCCTGAGGTGGCGATGCGCGTCAACGGCGACGGGGCAGGCTACGTCGCTGAAATCGCCGCCGAACTGCGCGCGCCGCTGGTGCACCTGTCGACCGACTACGTGTTCGATGGCGCGCTCGATCGCCCTTACCGCGAGGACGATGCGCCCGCGCCAACCGGCGCCTACGGGCGTTCGAAGCTCGCCGGCGAGCGACGGATCGCCAGCATCCATCCGAACCACGCGATCCTGCGCACCGCCTGGGTCTACAGCCCGTTCGGCGCGAATTTCGTCAAGACGATGCTGCGCCTCGGCGAAACCGGCGCCGAAGCGCGGGTCGTCGCCGACCAGCGCGGCAATCCGACCTACGCGCCCGACATCGCCGACGCCGTGTTCGCCATCGCCGAGCGGCTGCGCGCCGATCCGTCGCCGACGTTGCGCGGGGTTTTCCACCTGACCGGCCAAGGCGAAGCGACCTGGGCGGAGTTCGCCGAGGCGATCTTCGCCGAGGCGGCCGCGCGCGGGCGCCGGCCGGTGTCGGTGAAGCCGATCGCGACGGTCGACTATCCGACCGCGGCGCGCCGACCGGCGAATTCCCGGCTGGACAATTCCAAATTCGCCGCGACCTTCGGCGTAAGCCTGCCGTCATGGCGGGACTCGACGAAGCTGTGCGTGGCGCGCCTGCTCGCGGCCCAGGACGCGAGGGCGGTCTGAGCGCGATTCGCCCTTGGCGGCGGCGGGCTTCGGCGCCCGCCGCCGGCGCAAGATTCTTCAATTCTTCGCTTTCGCGGGCGGCTATCCCGATTCGGCGAACTCTCAGGAGGAGCCGATGACGGACATGTTCTTGACCCGCGTGTTGGGCGACGCCCTGCCGGAAGGCGAACGGCCGGCGTGGGCGAATCATCCGACCTTCGCCGGCGTGCGCCTGTCCGAGCGCGTCGCCGCGCGCGACACCGACGGCGCGTTCAGGACGCTCATCGTCCGCCTCGCGCCCGGGGCGTTGATGGCGGCGCATCGCCACCCGACCCAGATCGAGCAGCACGTCGTGCTCGGCGGCGACGGCGCGTTCACGCTCGACGGCGTCGAATGTCCCTACCGGGCGGGCGATTTGCAAGTCATCGCCAAGAACGCCGAGCATTCGGTTCGCGCCGGCGCGGGCGGCCTGGTCCTTCTCGCTTTGTTTTCGCCGGCGGGCGGCTAGAATGCCGACATGTTCGAATGTCGGCACTGGGTCGGTGCGGCGGCGGAGGGCCTCTCCGGCGTCGCGCGCGCCGGTGAGACGCCGTGGCACAGCCACGACCGCACGATTCTTGGGATCGTCGACAACGGCCGCCAGACGGTCGTTCTGAGGAAGGGCGCCGTCCCGATCGGACCCGGCGGGGGGTTCGTGGTCCCGCGCGGCCTTGCGCACCGCTGCGCCTACGCGCGCGAAACCCACTACCGAATCCTCTGCGTCGAGACGGAGCGGCGCCTCGCCTTCGGCGTCTTCGCGTCGCCGGCCTGGGCCGCCGCGTTCGACCGCGCCTTCGACGCGCTTCAACGCGCTTCGCCGGTCGACGCTGACCGGCTGATCGTCGAAGCGGTCGCGCTGACGGGACGCCCCGCGCCCCCAGGCGCGCGCCCTCCGGCTTGCGTCGAAGAGTCGCTGGCGGAGGTCAATTCCGATCTCGAGGCGATTAAGCGGCTCGCCGAGCTGGCGCGGCGACGGGGCCTGTCGCCGTTCCATCTCCAGCGGACCTTCGCCCGCTATGTAGGTCTGACGCCGAGTCAGGCGCGCGTCTGCGCGCGCGTCCGCGGAGCCAAGCGCCATCTGGCGGAGGGGATGCGGCCGACGGAAGTCGCCTATCTGTGCGGCTTCGCCGACCAGAGTCATCTGACGCACACGTTCGAGCGGTACATGGGGGTCGCGCCGAAGCGCTATCAGCGCCAGCTCGCCGAGCCGCCCGGCGGGGCGGGAAGGTCGTCTTAAGCCTCTTCCTCGCCGGCGCCGCCGACCCGTCTCGATCGCCGCCGGCCGCGCGGCGCCGCTTTCTCGTCCTTGCGTCGGAGGTTAAGGCGCCGTTAACGCGACCGCATTAATTCTGTCTTAACGCGCGTCTGGCGTTCGCCGGCCGAGGAGGGGCGATGAAGCACGTTGCGGTGTTGATGGGCGGCTGGTCGGCAGAGCGCCCGGTTTCGCTCAATTCGGGGCGCGGCTGCGCCGACGCGCTCGAGCGGCTGGGCTATCGCGTCACCCGCATCGACGTCGACCGCGGCGTCGCCAGCCGGCTCGCCGCGCTCAAGCCCGACGTCGCCTTCAACGCGCTGCACGGCCCGGCGGGCGAGGACGGCGCGATCCAGGGCGTGCTGGAGATCCTGCGCATCCCCTACACCCACTCGGGCGTGCTCGCCTCGGCGCTGGCGATGCGCAAGGACCTCGCCAAAGTGGCCCTGAAGGCGGCGGGCGTCCCGGTCGCCCACGGCCTCACCGTCGATCGCCGCGAGGCGGCGCGCCGCCACGTCCTCGAGCCGCCCTATGTGCTGAAGCCGCTCGCGCAAGGGTCGTCGTTCGGGGTCGTGATCGTCAAGAAGGACCGAAATCATCCTCCGCAGGAGGTCGGCCGCTCGGACTGGCCTTACGGCGACCTTCTGCTCGCTGAGCGCTTCGTCGACGGCAAGGAATTGACCTGTGCGGCGATGGGCGATCGGGCGCTCGGCGTGATCGAAATCCAGCCGGTGTCGGAGGCCTTCTACGGCTACGACGCAAAATACGCCAAAGGGGGCTCGATCCATGTCCTGCCGGCGAAAATTAAACCGAAAATTTACCACGAAGTCCAAGAGTTGACGCTGCTGGCGCATCGCGCGCTCGGCTGTCGCGGCGTCAGCCGATCGGACTTTCGTTACGACGAAACGAAGGGAGACTCCGGGGAGCTGGTCTGCCTCGAGGTGAATACGCAGCCGGGCATGACCGAGACCTCTCTGGTGCCGGACATGGCCGCGCACGCCGGCATGTCGTTTGACGAGTTGGTTGAATGGATGGTGGAGGACGCTTCGTGCGACCGCTGAGCGGGACTTTCGGGATGCGGCCCGCGCCGCAGCCCAAGTTCGCGTTCGCGCCTCCCGTCGAGGCGCCGGTTCGCGTGCTGCTGCGCGGCGAGCGCGCCCAGCGCGACGCCTGGCGCTGGCTGCCGCCGCTCGATCGTCCGGCGCCGCCCGGCCTCGGGCTCGCGCTGGCGATCGCCGTTCTCCTCGGCGCGGCGGCGCTCGGCGCGACGCACGGCGGCCAGTACGAAGAATTTGTCGCCCGCGAAGGCTCGATCGGCGACATCTTCGCCCGCGCGCTCGGCTTCGGCGTCGATGTGGTGACGATCGCCGGCGAATCGCAGCTCACGGAGCGGGAGATCCTTTCCGTCGCCGGCGTCGGCGCGAAGACGTCGCTGCCGTTCTTCGACGCGGCCGAGGCGCGCGAGCGGCTCGAGGCGTTGCCGATCGTCAAGCAGGCGAGCGTGCGCAAGCTCTATCCCGACCGCATCGTCATCGACATCGTCGAACGCGCGCCCGCCGCGCTGTGGCAGCAGGACGGCGAGGTGCGCCTGATCGCCGCCGACGGCGCCGCGCTCGACGACATGCGCGA
>CAZKHF010000178.1:0-6408 GCA_964552445.1 uncultured Bradyrhizobium sp.
CGACTACGTCTACGAGGCGAAATACGGAATCCGCGACTATCGCGGCGGCGGGCGCGCCTCGGCGCGCGAGACCGCGGCGCGCGTCGCCGCCGGGGCGATCGCGCGCAAGGTCGTCCCGGGCGTGACCATCCGCGGCGCGGTGGTGCAGATCGGCGCGCTGACCATCGACCGCGGGCGCTGGGACTGGGAGGAGACCCGGCGCAACCCGCTGTTCTGCCCCGACGCCGACGCGGCGCCGCGCTTCGCCGAGTATCTCGACCAGATTCGCAAGGCGGGCTCCTCGGTCGGCGCGGTGGTCGAGATCGTCGCCGAGGGCGCGCCCGCCGGTTGGGGCGCGCCGATCTACGGTAAGCTCGACGCCGAGATCGCGGCGGCGCTGATGAGCGTCAATGCGGTCAAGGGAGTCGAGATCGGCGACGGTTTCGCCGCGGCGACGCTCAGCGGAGAAGAGAACGCCGACGAGATGCGCGCCGGTCCCGACGGCCGGCCGCGGTTTCTCTCCAATCACGCTGGCGGAGTGCTCGGCGGCGTCGCCACCGGCCAGCCGATCGTCGCGCGCTTCGCGGTGAAGCCGACCTCGTCGATCCTTACGCCGCGGCGCACGGTGACGCGCTCCGGGGAGGAGACCGAGATCGTCACCAAGGGTCGCCACGACCCCTGCGTGGGCATTCGCGCCACGCCGGTCGGCGAGGCGATGGTCGCCTGCGTCCTCGCCGACGCCTTCTTGCGCCACCGCGCCCAGATCGGCCGCTAGGCGGCGCTGGTTCAGAAATGCAGGCTCGCGCCGACCCGCACGACGTTGGTCGAGGTCGTCAGCGGCTGCGGGTAGTAGGGCGTGGCGTAGGTCGCGCCGCCGAAGTCGTAGCGAATGACCTCGCCGCGCAGCGAGACGTTGCGGGTGATCGGATATTCGACGCCGAGGCCGTAGGCGAGGCCCTTGATCGTGACGCTGCTGGAGACGCCGCCGTCGCGGTAGTCGCTGGTCGACCAGGCCCAGCCGAGGGTGCCGTAACCGAGCAGGTTGCCGAAGACGTAGCCGCCCTTGACGCGCGCCGAGGACAGGAAGTCCTGGCTGAAGGACGCCGAGCCGAGCGAGCCGGTGCGCACGCCGCTGAACATGCCGTCGATCTCGGCGCCGCCGACGATGCGCGAGGACTGGAAGTTATAGCCGAGATGCGCTCCGCCGACCGCGCCCGAGGTGTTGGCGGAGCCCACCGAGCCGAGGCCGACGCCAAGGTCCGGGCCGAACGCGACGCCGGAGAAATCGGGGCCGTTGGGGCCGACGTCGGTGCGATAGACGTCGGCCGCTTCGGCGCGGCAAAGGGTGAGCGCGAGGAGGAGGGGGGGAAGCAGGCGGACGAAGCGACGCATGACGAGACCTCACCGGCTCACGTCGGCGCGAAAAGGCGCGCGCGGGCTGACGGGGAAAATTTTACCAATGTTTTTCACCGCTTGTTCGCCAAACTCGATTCAAGCCCAACAAAGCGTTAACTGCTTGCGGGGAAGATGCGGCGCGCGCGGCGCCGCCGACTTCTTGCGCTAAGTCAACGACTCAAGATGAGTGCGTCGATAGACTTTATTTGCAGGCCGTCGACATTTCGCGAGCTCCCGCAATGTTCAAAGATCTTCTTGTTGTCCTTGAAGAACCGGACAAGGCGACGCCGTACGCGATCGCCTTCGCGCGTCGTTTCGGTTCGCGCCTCACCGCAATTCGGCCGCGGCGCAATCTGTCGCTGATGAGCGACGGCTCGCTCGAAGCGCGGATGGAGTTCGCGCGCGGCGACCGCCAGGGGCGCGACGCGCGCGCCCGGAAAATGCTGGAAGACTTCGCCGCGGCGGCGCGGGCCGCCGGCGTCGACGCCGACGCCGTCGCCTACGACGACCCCGGCAATCCCGAGCCCCGCGACGTCGCGGAGTTCGCCCGCGCTTTCGACCTCGTCGTCATCGAGCAGGAAGAACCGGGCCGCCCGCTCGGTTTTTCAGGCCTCGCCGGCCTGCTCATCGCCGACAGCGGCCGGCCGATCGTCGTCGTGCCCGGCCTGCCGCGCGAGCCGCCGCGCTTCGACCGCATCCTGGCGGCGTGGGACGGCAGCGCCCCGGCCGCCCGCGCGCTCGGCGACGCTTCGCCGCTGTTGGAGCGCGCCGGGCATATCGAGATCGTCGCGGTCAACGCCGCCGGCGGAACGAGCATGGTCACGGCGAGCGGCGAACGGGTCGCTCGCAAGCTCGCGCGGCTCGGGGTCGACGCGAGCTTCCACCGCGTTCCCGGCGGCGGCGACCCCGGCGCCGTTTTGCTATCGCGCGCCGCCGACGTCGGCGCCAATCTGATCGTCTCCGGCGGCTACGGCCATTCGCGGCTGCGCGAGGCGATGCTGGGCGGGGTGACGCGGACGCTGCTCGCCAACGCCGCCGCGCCGGTGTTCATGTCGCACTGAGCGGGGGGCGCGCCGCCGGCCGACGGGCGCCAGGCGTCCTTATCGACCCGGCCGCCGGACGGGGAGGCGACCTTCTTCCGTGTCGGGATCGAGTGCCGGGGCGGGCGGCGCGAATCCTCTTGCGGCGGGCGCGGCGCGGCGCCAAAAAATACTGGCGAAAAGGGAGGAAAGAGATGGCCGCGCCCATCCGTGCGCCCCTGAAGAAAGTCACCCTGCACGCCGCGCGCTCGAAGGCGTTTCCGGACGGCTCGATCCGCCACGGCTACGTTTTCCTAGCGCCGCTGACCGTGGACGGGCGGATCGACCTCGATGCCTGGAAGGCGCGGCGCGGCGAATGTTTCGTCCGCCGCTTTTGGGGCGACGATCCTGCGGAGCGCGGCCTTCTCGTTCACCGGCCGGGCGGACGCGGCGGCTCGACCTGGGCTTTCGAATACGGGAAAGCGGCGGCGCTCGACGAGGAGGCGCCGGGTTACCGCTTCGCCGATCACGCCTTCCGCGTCGGCGAATACGTCTCGATCCGCGGAGAGGACGGCGAACTCTTGACCTTCAAGGTCGTCGACGTGAGCTGAAGCCCGCCGCGGCGCCTCAGCGCGGCAGGACAGTCTCGCCGATCAGCGCCTCGTCGATCGCTGCGGCGCATTGGCGGCCTTCGCGGATCGCCCAGACGACCAGCGATTGGCCGCGGCGCATGTCGCCGCAGGCGAACACCTTGGGCTGGTTGGTGGCGTAGCGGCGGGTGTCGGCGGCGACGGCGCCGCGCGGGTTGAGCGCGACGCCGAGCTCGTCCAGCATTCCGGCGCGCGTCGGCCCGAGGAAACCCATCGCCAGCAGCACCAGCTCGGCCTTGAGCGAGAACTCGCTGCCGGGGATCGGCTTCAGCTTGTCGTCGACGCGCGCGCATTCGAGGCCGGCGACCGCCCCATGCGCGCCGACGAACGCGCGCGTCATCACCGCGAATTCGCGCTCGGCGCCTTCCTCATGGCTCGACGAGGTGCGCATCTTCAAGGGCCAGTCCGGCCAAGTGGCGAGCTTCGCCTCATGCTCGGGCGGCGCCGGCAGGATCTCGAGCTGCGTCACCTTGAGCGCGCCCTGGCGGATCGAGGTGCCGATGCAGTCGGAGCCGGTGTCGCCGCCGCCGATGACGACGACGTTCTTGCCGGCGGCGAGGATCGGCTGGTTGGAGCCGCTGGGCTCGCCCGAAACGCGGCGGTTCTGCTGCGGCAGGAACTCCATGGCGAAATGAACGCCGGCGAGGTCGCGGCCGGGAATCGACAGATCGCGCGGCGCCTCGGCGCCGCCGGCCAGCGCCACCGCGTCGTGGCTCTCGACCAGAGACTTGGCGGCGACGTCGCGGCCGACCGCGACGCCGCAATGGAAGACGACGCCTTCCGCGTGCATCTGCTCGATGCGCCGATCGATGCGCTGCTTCTCCAGCTTGAAGTCGGGGATGCCGTACCGGAGGAGCCCGCCGGGCTTGGCGTTCTTCTCGTAGACGTGCGTCTCGTGACCGGCGCGGGCGAGCTGCTGGGCGCAGGCGAGACCGGCGGGGCCCGAGCCGACGACGGCGACCCGCTTGCCGGTGGGACGCGCCGCAGGCTCCGGCTTGATCCAGCCTTCGGCCCAGGCGCGGTCGACGATCGCGCATTCGATCGTCTTGATGGTGACCGGCGTCTCCTGCAGGTTGAGGGTGCAGGAGGCTTCGCACGGGGCCGGGCAGACGCGGCCGGTGAACTCGGGGAAATTGTTGGTGCTGTGGAGGTTGCGCGACGCCTCGCGCCATTCGCCGCGGTAGACGAGGTCGTTCCAGTCCGGGATCTGGTTGTTCACCGGGCAGCCGTTGTGGCAGTAGGGGATGCCGCAGTTCATGCACCGCGCCGCCTGGTCGCGCGTCCCCCCCTCGCTCAGCGGCAGCAAGAACTCGTGGTAATTGCGGATGCGGTCGGACGCTGGCGCGTAGCGTCGATCCATGCGGTCGATTTCCAGAAAGCCGGTAACCTTGCCCATGCTCACCTCGTCGCTCTCGCCGCGTCGGCGAGAGGCAGATCCGTTAATCATTTCCCCCTCCCGCATGCGGGAGGGGCGGCCTTGCTACAGACGGAGCTCGCGTTCGCAGCGCGCGATCCACGCGCGCGCCGCTGGACGCGAATCCAAGCTGAACCCCCCTTCGTGCGCCAGCCGGGTATAGGGCAGAAGCGCGATGTCGGCGACGCTCAGCGCCTCGCCGACGAAATGGGTTTTACCGGCGATCAGCTTCTCCATCGTGTCAAGCGCCTTTTCGCCGCGCTCGACCACCCGCGCCTCGCGCTCGCTCGCCGGCTTGCCGAGGTAGAACATCTGGAAGCGCGCCACCGCGACATAGGGCTCGTGGCTGTACTGCTCCCAGAACAGGAGCTCGTCGACTTTGGCCCGCGCGAACGAGTCGTCGGGAAGAAGCCGCGAGCCGCGCGCCAGATAGAGCAGGATCGCGTTGGACTGCGCGAGGCGGCGACCGTCGGCGAATTCGACGACCGGAACCTGCCCGAACGGATTGAGGGCGAGAAACCGCGGCGTGCGCGTCTCGCCCTTCATGACGTCGACGCTCTCCCACCGGTAGGGCAGGCCAAGATAGTCCGCGGCGAACTTCACCTTCTGGCAATTGCCGGAGTTGAGATCGCCGTAGACGCGCATCGGCTCCACCGCTTACTCCCCCGCCGCCAGCAGCGATTGGTCGGCGCCGCTCGCCGCCAGCTCGGCGAGGGCGCGCCGATACTCGACCGGCATCACCTTGCGGAACTTAGGCAGCGTCGCCTCCCAGTTCTCCAGGATCGCGCGCGCCCGGGCCGAGCCGGTCAGGCGCGCGTGATTGGCGATGAGCTGGCGCAGGCGCTCCGCGTCGTGGCGGGTCATGTCGCTCATCACGTCGACCCGGCCGTGGCCGTCGAGATCGCCGCCCAGATGGAGATGGCGCTGCATCACCTCCTCCTCAGCGGCGACCGGCTCGAGCTCGACCATCGACAGGTTGCAGCGCGTGGCGAAATCGCCCGCTTCGTCGAGCACGTAGGCGATGCCGCCGGACATGCCGGCGGCGAAGTTGCGCCCGGTCTCGCCGATCACCACCACCACGCCGCCGGTCATGTATTCGCAGCCGTGGTCGCCGACGCCCTCGACCACCGCGACGGCGCCCGAATTGCGTACGGCGAAGCGCTCGCCGGCGACGCCGCGGAAATAGCACTCGCCGGAGATCGCGCCGTAGAGCACGGTGTTGCCGACGACGATCGACTCCTCGGGCTTCAGCTTCACCGCCTCGCGCGGCGGGTAGACCACCACGCGCCCGCCCGACAGGCCCTTGCCGACATAGTCGTTGGCGTCGCCTTCCAGCTCCAGCGTCACCCCCTTGGCGAGAAAGGCGCCGAAGCTCTGGCCGGCCGTGCCCTTGAGCTTGATGTGGATGGTCTCGTCGCGCAGGCCCGCGTGGCCGTAGCGGCGCGCGATCTCGCCCGACAGCATCGCGCCGGTCGAGCGGTCGGTGTTGCGGATCGGCAGCTCGAGCCGGACGTGGCGGCCGCTGTCGATCGCCTCGCGCGTCTCGGCGATCAACCGGCGGTCGAGCACCTTGTCGATCCCGTGGTCCTGCTCCGTGCAATGGTGGAGCGCGTCGGTCGGCCAGGGCGTCGGCTTCACGAACAGTTTGGAGAAGTCGAGCCCGCGCGCCTTCGCCTCGGCGATCACCTCGCTCTTGTTGAGCATCTGGCTCTGGCCGATCATCTCGTCGAAGGTGCGGAAGCCCATCGCCGCCATCAGCGCGCGCGCCTCTTCGGCGACGAAGAAGCAGAAGTTGATGACGTGCTCGGGCTGGCCGACGAAGCGTTTGCGCAGCACCGGGTCCTGGGTGGCGACGCCGACCGGGCAGGTGTTGAGGTGGCACTTGCGCATCATGATGCAGCCGGCGGCGATCAGCGGCGCGGTGGCGAAGCCGAACTCGTCGGCGCCGAGC
>CAZKHF010000179.1:0-6396 GCA_964552445.1 uncultured Bradyrhizobium sp.
AGGAAAAGCGCCTGTGGCAGGAGAAGCTCGACCGCCTGCGCGAGCTCAAGGACGCAATGAAGCTCTGAGGCGGGCGCGCACGGACCACCCTCGCCGGATCGAGGGCGCGCGCCGCTTTCGCGCCGACGGCGCGCCTTCCCTCTCGCCGCCCTATTGGATGAGCTGCACCGACGGCGTGATCCCGATGTCGCGGATCGAGGTGTTCAGCGCGATCAATTGGACCAGCAGGCCGAGGATGCGCTTGGTGTTGAAGGCGCTGTCGGGCACGCAGTAGGACTGGCCGGCGTACTCGGTCGATACGAAGCACCCGGCACCCGACTTGCCTTGCTCGACGACGAACAGATTGTCGTCCGCCAGCGGTCCGCTGCCCTTCCCGTCGGGGGTCTGCAACCCGATGAGGCGCTCGTCGCCCGCGGCGACGAGCCGCCCGAGGTACTGGAAGATGCCGAAGGTCGAACGGGGGAAGACGTTGAGCGTGACGTGAGCCCCGTTCATGGTGAACGAGACCATGCGCGGGTTGCGCGACTTCGCCTTCGAGCCGCACATCGGCGCGTTGTCCGCCGGCTTGGTATTATTGCGCAGGAGGACGGCGCGGTCGAAGCACAAGCGCCAGCTCGGGCCGAAACTCGCGTTGTTGCCGCTCTTGTCCGTTTTTGCCCCTTTGTTGTCGCTGTTGTCCGTCGCGTTGTCGGCCTTGGCCCCCGGCTGGGCTTCGGCGGAGAGGCCATATTTCACCGCGAGCTGGACGAAGTGCTGAAACGTCGGGAAGCTCGCGTCGAATGGATCGTTCACGTACACGTCGACCTTGCCGGGCACCTCCATCACGATCTTCTCGGTGAAGAGATACATCAGCGTCTCTTGCGCGACGCCCTGCTCGGAGAAATAGGCGAGCGTCTCCGGCTCGACGGTGAGCAGCAGGCCCCTGTAGAAATCCTGCGATTCCTCCGGCGTGACGTTGAAGTTGGCTGACGCCGACGTCGTCGTCGAATTGGCGGCGAAGCCGGATGCGCCCGGGTTGGCGCCGAACACGGCCTGCTTGTCGAGCGCGGACGCGAAGGAGAAGCTACACGCCGTCCCCGAGCAGATCTTCTGCGCCGGACTAGGCCCGAGGATCAGCGACGGCAGGCCGATCTGCGTCGAGTTCGAGGCCGAGCCGGTCATCTGGCCGAGCTGGACGAAGGCCAGCGGCTCGGCGCGGCTGGCGCGGATGATATTGGTGAGGATGATCGTGTCGCGCGCCTGCTCGCTGGCGATGTCGAACTGTTCCACGCGACCGTCGAAATGATCGGTGTAGGCGCAAGCCGAAACCAACCCGCACGCCGCCGCGGCGGCGGCGAACCGCAACAACCGACGCTTCATGTCCCGTCCCCCAAAGCGGCCGAACACGCCTTACCCTGCGTCCCTCTCCCCGCGCCGTGCGGCCAATCGACGCGTAGGACGCCTTCCCAGGTAAACTTTTGTTTACCATCCTGCCCTGATCGCACGGCGAATGCAACCGCCCCCGATGCTCCATCTTTCGGCGCGGCCGCAGTAGAGGCGGGAAGGCTATGCTTCGGCGCCCGAACGTGCTTTATCCGAGGGATAGCGCTTTCGAAAGGATGCCTCGGCCATGGCGGATCGCTCCATCCCGCACTTTCACAACGACCCCGGCGTCGCCACCATCCGGGTCGGCGTCAAGGAGTTGATGTGCACGGGGGCGAAGCCGCCATTCGACCACCCGCATATCTTCATCGACATGGGCGAGGAGACCGAGGCGATCTGCTCCTATTGCTCGACCCGCTTCGTCTACGATCCCACGCTCGGCGCGGGCGCCGATCCGGCCGACTGCCTGCTCGACGCCGCCCTCTAAAGCGATGGCGCGCCGCGCTTTCGTCGCCGGCGCCGGGATCGGCGGCCTGACCGCCGCGCTGGCGCTGGCGCGCCAAGGCTTCGAGGTCGAGGTGTTCGAGCGCGCGCCCGCGCTCGAGCCGTTCGGCGCAGGGTTGCAGCTCTCGCCCAACGCGACGCGCGCGCTGGCGCGGCTCGGCGTCCTCGACGCCGTGCGGACGCTGGCGCTCGAACCGCGCGCGATTCGTCTGATCGACGCCCGCGACGGCGCCGAGTTCGCGCGGCTGCCGCTCGACGGCGCCGAGCGGCGTTGGGGCGCGCCCTATCTCGTCATTCATCGCGCCGACCTGCAGAGCGCGCTCGTTGAAGCTGCGGCCGGCCTGCCCAACCTCGCGCTCAGCCTGGCGACCGAGGTCGTCGACGCGGCGGTCGAGGGCGCGGGCGTCGTCGTCGCGCTGAAGCGCGGCGGCGCCGTCGCCCGCGAGACCGGCGAATTGCTCATCGGCGCCGACGGCCTGAGCTCGCGCGTGCGCGCGCGGATCGGCTTCGGCGCCGCCGACGCGCCGCCCTTCTCCGGGCTGGTCGCGTTCCGCGCCGTGGTCGACGCCGGCCGCGCGCCCAAGCGCGCGCAAGCGAGCGAGGTGACGTTGCGCCTCGGCGCCGGCGCGCATCTCGTCTGCTACCCGCTGCGCGGCGGCGCGATCGTCAACCTCGTCGCGGTGATCGAAGCGGCGCGGCCGGGCGACGCGGATGATCGCGCGGCGCTCGACCGCGCGGCCGCCGGCTGGTCGCGCGACGCGCGCGCGCTGATCGCGGCGGCGGCGGGAAACTGGCGCGCTTGGCCGCTCCGCCTCCGCCCGCCGCTGGCGCGCTTTTCGCTCGGGCCGATCGCGCTCGTCGGCGACGCCGCCCATCCGATGACGCCGTTTCTCGCCCAGGGCGCGGCGCAGGCGATCGAGGACGCCGACGCGCTGGCGCGCCGCCTCGCCGAGACGACCGACGCGCAAAGCGCGCTCGCCGCCTATTCGCGCGACCGGGTTGCGCGCGCCGCGCGCGTCCAGCGCGACGCGCTCATGCAGGGGCGCGTCTACCACCTCGGCGGCCCCTTCGCCTTCGCGCGCGACCTAGCGCTCGCGGCGCTCGGGCCTGAGGGCATGCTCAAGCGGCTGGACTGGCTCTACGCGGCATGATCAACGCAGGCGCCGCGCGGCCTCAATGGCCTTGCAGCAAGAGGACGATCTCGACGATCGAGGCGACCAGCTCGAGCACGATCAGCGCCACTACCGCCACCTCCAGCCGGGTCGAGCGGTTGGCGTCGATGATGTCGGTCAGCGCGTGGGCGGTCTCGACGATGACGTCGAGCTTGGCCTTCAGCGCGCCGGCGCGCTCCTTCAGCTCGTACTCGTCCTCCAGCCGCGCGTAGAGGCGCTCGAGGTCGGGCCGGTCCCACAGCACGTCGGGCTTCTCTTCGACCGCGACGCGGCCGGAGACGCGATGCTGGGCGAGCAGCGCCTGGCCGATGAGCTGCAGCATGGCGCGGCGGCGGAACGGCGGCTCGCCGCTGCGCGCGAGCTGGACGGCGAACGGCTCGATGACGTCGAAGACGGCGTTGACCTCGCGCTCGTCGCGCGTCAGCGCCACCGTCTTGGCGAGCGCATCGGCGACGACCAGGAACCGCGCCGGCGACAGATCCTTGATGCGGATCGGGCCGGGGGCGTCGCTCGCCGTGTCGCCTTCGGGGGCGACCTCGAACACCGCCGTCTCGTCGTCGCCGCGCGCGCGCGTGCCCGAAACGCGCGAGGCGAGCCGGGCGAGCGTGTCCTCCTCCTGCAGCGGCGTCAGACCGACCATCACCGCGACGCCGAAGCGGAACAGCGCCACCATGCCGGTCGCGCCGACGCGAAAGGCGAGCGGCGCCGTCGAAATGGTGTCCGGCCGCTCGAGGCCGGCGGTGTCGATGCGTTCGCCGACGATCAGCGCCCGCGCGGTCACTCGGGTCGGCGTCACGACGGGACGCGGCGGGGTGTCGTCCATGACGACAATCTACGCCGCCGCCTTGCGCTGCGCCAGCCGCGGCCTATTCGACCGGCCGGACGCCGTCCGCGTCGACGCGCGACAGCACGCCGGTTTCGATGTCGAAACGGAAGCCGGCGAGCGTCAGCCGCCCCGCCGCCGCCGCCTCGGCCACCCAGGGGAAGGTCCGCAAGTTGGCGAGCGAGAGGCGCACCACCGCCGCCTCGATCGCCGCCAGCGGCGCCGTGTCGCCGGAGGCGCCGCCGAGCGCCGGCCGGGCGATCTCCACCCAGCCGGCGACGAAATCGCGCGCCTCGGGCGGCGGCCCGAGCGCCATCGCGCGCACGCCGCCGCATTGGGCGTGCCCGAGGACGACGAGCCGCTTGACCTTCAGCACGCGGACGGCGAACTCGATCGCCGCGCTGGTCCCATGATAATGGGCGTCGGGCTCGTAAGGCGGAACCAGCCCGCCGACGTTGCGCAGCACGAACATCTCGCCGGGCGCGGCGCCGAACACCGTCTGCGGGTCGACGCGCGAATCCGAGCAGGCGATCGCCATCGTCTGCGGGCTTTGGCCGAAGCGCGCTAGCGCCTCGTAGCGCGCCCGCTCGGCCGGCCAGACCTCAGAGCGAAAGCGCCGGTAGCCGTCGATCAGCGCGTCCATGATGGCCTCCGAAAGGCGCTGCTTATGCGGCGGCTGCGCGCGGCGAGCAAGCCGGCGCCGAGGGCGCGACCTCATGTCCCTGTTCCGGCCCGCGATTCCAGTTGACGGCGACGGCGGCGCGGCCAAGGCTTACCTAGCGTTTTCCGCGGCTGGGGGGCCGGATGCGGAGGGCATTGCGCGTCGAGGCGGCCGTCGTCGCGAGCGTCGCGGCCATCGTCGCCGGCGGGGTGGCTCCGTCGACGGGGCAGGAGACGGGCGCGACGGCCGCCGACGTCGGCGATTTCGCGGCCGCTTGCGTCAAGCTTTACGAAGAGACCGGCCCCAACGTCGCCGCGCGCGTCGTGGGGCCGCTTGAGATCGAGGTGCGCACGCCGCAAGGGACGTTCACCGCCTACCTCGACACGCTCTATTCTTTCTGCAAGCGCGATCATTCGGCCTGCGCGGGCTACGCGCGCAGCCAGATCGCGGCGATGACGGCCGCCTTCGCGGCGGGACGGACGGCTCCCGACCTCGCGGAGCTGCGCGTGACGGTGCGCCCTTCGAGCTACATCGACCAGATGGCGGCTGCGGGCGGCAAGAGCGATCCGGTCGCCGAGCCGCTGGTCGACGACCTGTGGGTGATCGGCGTGCGCGACCGACCGACGACGATCGAGACGCTCGGCAAGGGGGACCTCGACGCGCTCAAGCTCACCGCCGACGAGGCGCTCGCGGCGGGGAAACGCAATCTCGAAGCGACGTTGCGCAGCCAGTTGGAGGCGGCGGCGCGCGTCGAGACCGGCGTCGTGGCGCTGCGCGGCGACGACTATCTCGCCAGCCTGCTCGCGCTCACGGATCTGTGGACGCCGATCGCCGAGAAGTTCGACGGCGAGCTCTACGTCGCCGCCCCCGCCTCCAACGTCGTCCTGTTCGCCGACGCGCGTGAGAAGGGCGCCGCCGCGGCGGTCGAGCGCGCCGCGCGCGACTACGCGCTGCGCGCCAAGCGGCCGATCTCGCTTTCGCTGTTCGCCTGGACGCCGACCGGCTGGGAGGTCGTCCCGCCCGAGGCGGCCGGGAAGCGCTGAGGCGAGAAGGCGGCGCGGCCAACCGGCCGCTATTCGGAGGCGCCCGAGTGGGCGGCCGCCTTGCCGACCGCGGGTCGACGGACTATCTTACCTCAGTCTTACCCCTCGCCGAGGACCGGTCGATGGCGAACGGTGCGAGCGCGAAAACCCGGATCTCCACAAAAGGCCAGGTCATCCTGCCGAAGGCGATCCGCGACAGCCGCAAGTGGACGGCGGGGACCGAGCTGACTGTCGAAGAAACGTCCGACGGGGTGCTGCTGCGCGCTACGCCGCTGTTCGCGCCGACGCGGTTCGAGGAGGTGGCGGGGATGTTGCGCGGCAAGTCGCCGCGCGGCCGGATTCTCAGCGTCGAAGAAATGGACGAGGCCGTCGCGGTCGAGGCGAAGCGCCGTGCTCGCGATTGATGCGAACGTGGTCGTTCGCTATCTCGTCGACGACGATCACGACCAGTTCCTCCGCGCCTGTCGGCTCGTCGAGAGCGAGCCGATCTTTGTCGCCGACACCGTTCTATTGGAATGCGAATGGGTGCTGCGCAGCGGCTACGGCTTCGAGGCGCGCCAGTTCGCGGCGGCGCTTCGCGCTCTCGCCGGCCTGCCGACGGTGAGGCTGGAGAGCCCGCAAATCGCCGCCGTCGCGCTCGCCTGGCATGAGCAAGGCATGGATTTCGCCGACGCGCTTCACCTCGCCGGCGCCGACGGCTGCGAAGCCTTCGCCACCTTCGACCGCCGCCTCGCCAAGACGGCGGCGCGCCTTGGCGCGACGCCCGTCCGCGCGCTCTGTAGCGCGCAAAATCGAATGGCACTTCGCGCAAGATCATTTGGCAGCGCCCCG
>CAZKHF010000180.1:0-6364 GCA_964552445.1 uncultured Bradyrhizobium sp.
CCTGACGCGTCGAGCCAATAGGCGGTCAGCGCGTAGCCGTCGCGGCCGATCAGCGGCGCGCCGCAGTCCGCGCAATAGGTCGTTTCGCCCGCGCTGTCGCGCACGTTGCCGACGTAGACGTGCTCGAGGCCGTTGGCGAGCGCCTGGGCGCGGGCGCGCATGAGCGTCGCCTTCGGCGTCGGCGGACGATCGAGCAGGCGATAGTCGGGGTGGAAGGCGGAGAAATGCAGCGGGGTGTCGCTCCCCAGCTCTTTCGCCACCCAGCGCGTCAGCGCGTCGAGCTCCTCCGCCGAGTCGTTCTCGCCGGGGATGAGCAGCGTCGCGATCTCCAGCCAGACGTCGGTCTCGCGGCGCAGATACTTCAGCGTGTCGAGCACGGGCTCGAGCCGGGCGGCGGCGAGGCGATGGTAGAAGTCGTCGGAGAACGCCTTGAGGTCGACGTTGGCGGCGTCGATATGGCGGAAGAACTCGGCCCGCGGCTCCGGACAGATGTAGCCGGCGGTCACCGCGACCGTCTTGACGCCGCGCGCATGGCAGGCCTCGGCGACGTCGATCGCGTATTCGTAGAAGATCACGGGATCGTTGTAGGTGAAGGCGACCGAGGCGCAGCCGAGCTCGCTCGCCGCGCGCGCGATCGCCTCGGGCGGCGCCCTCTGGGCGCTGGTCGCGACCTCGCGGCTCTTCGAGATTTCGTGGTTCTGGCAGAAGGCGCAAGCGAGGTTGCAGCCCGCCGTGCCGAACGACAGCGCCGAAGAGCCGGGCAGGAAATGATAGAGCGGCTTCTTCTCGATCGGATCGACGCAGAAGCCAGACGACAACCCGTCGGTGGTCAACGTCATATGGCCGTCGAGATTCTGGCGGACGTAGCAGAGGCCCCGCTGGCCCGCGCCGATCTTGCAGGCGCGCGGGCAGACCTCGCAGAGGACGCGCCCGTCGGCAAGCGGACGCGAAAAATGATCGACGACGCGCACGTAAGGCAATCCCTTCCGTCGTTCGGAGTCTTATATAAGAGGCAGCCCGCCGCCCCGGTAGCGCCGCGCGCGACAGGCCAACAGTTTTGGCGAGTTCGGCTCATGAACGGCATTGCGCCAGAGGCCTGGCACCCGTCGCGCCATCCCGCACAGGCGGCGGGGCGCTTTTATCCCGAGGAACCGGAAATCCTCTCGGCGAAGATCGACGCCGACTTCGCCGCCGCGTCGCCCTCGCCGTTCCACGCCAAGATGATCGTCATGCCCCACGCGGGCATCGACTATTCCGGGCTCGTCGCCGCCGAGGCGGCGCGCGCGCTCGGGCCCCCGCAGGGCCTGCGGCGCGCCGTCATCCTCGGCCCCAATCATCGCGTCCCGCTCGACGGGCTCGTGGTCCATCCCGCGGCGACGTGGTCGACCCCGCTCGGCGACGCGCCGGTCGCGGTCGAGGCGCTGCGGGCGATCCTGCCGCTCGACGGCGTCGCGCTCGACGCGCGGCCGTTCCGCGGCGAGCACAGCCTGGAGCTGCCGCTGATCTTCCTCCAACGCCTCGTCCCCGGACTGGAGATCGCGCCGGTGCTGGTCGGCGAGGCGGCGCCGGAGCTGGTCGAGGCGGCGCTGGAGCGGCTGTGGGGCGGGCCGGAGACGGCGATCTGCGTCTCCTCCGACCTCTCGCATTTCCTCTGCGCCGACGCGGCGCGCAAGATCGACGACGAGACGCGCGCGCTGGTCGAGACGGGCGAATGGCGCGAGCTCGGCCGCGACAACGCCTGCGGCTATTACGCGCTGCGCGGCGCGATCCGGCGCGCCGAGAGCCTGCGCATGCGCGCGACCGGCGTCGCTTTCGCCACCTCCGACCAGGCGGGCGGCCCGCGCGAGCGCGTCGTCGGCTACGGCGCCTTCGCCTTCGAGGCGCCGGAAGCGGCGCGGCTTTGCGACGCCGACCGCCGGCGCCTGCTCGCGGTCGCCTGCGCTTCGCTCGCCTTCGCCGCGGCGCGGGGCGGGCGGACGCCCAGGCTCCGCGTCGGCGCGGCGGCTTCGCCGGCGCTGACGGCGCGACGCGCCGTCTTCGTCACCCTGGAGCGCGACGGGAACTTGCGCGGCTGCATCGGCTCGCTTCTCCCTCGGCGCGCGCTGGTAGACGACGTCGCCGCCAACGCGATCGGCGCGGGCTTCCGCGACCCGCGTTTCCCCGGCCTCGACCAGGACGAGCTCGCCGACCTGACCATCGCGGTCTCGATCCTGTCGCCGGCGGCGCCTATTCGCTGCGACGACGAGGACGCGCTCATCGCCGCGCTGAAGCCCGGCGAGGACGGGCTCATCCTGCGCGAGGGCCGCGCCGGCGCGTTATTCCTGCCGAGCGTCTGGCGCGAGCTCTCCTCCCCGCGCGACTTCGTCCGCCACCTCAAGCGCAAGATGGGCGTCTCGGCGGACCATTGGTCGAACGCGATGACCGCCTCGCGTTTCTCGACCGAAAGCTTCGGCGGCCCGTTCGCCGCGCCCGAGAAGGGCGACCTCGGCGGGATCGCGGTGGAGGAGGCGTAGGCGCGCGCCGCGTCTCAGCGCGACAGCCTCAGGCTCGCCCAGCCTTCGAGGTCGATGCGCTCGCCGAGGAAGAACCCCTGCGCGCGCCACGCCGCCAGCGCGCCCGGAGCGTCCGCCAGCAGCAGCCCGGAGAGGATCGCCTCGCCGTCGGCGCTGATGACCGCGGCGAGCGAGGGGGCGAGCAGGCGTAGCGGCTTGGCGAGGATGTTGGCGAACACGAGGTCGTAGGGCGCGCCCTCGCGCAAGGCGCGGTTCTCGACGCCGCGCGAAAGCCGCGGCCGGCACCAGGCGGCGGCGCCGTTCAGCCGCGCGTTGGCGCTCGCCACCTCGACCGCTGTCGGATCGAGGTCGCCGAGCCACACTTTGCGTTTCAACGCCTTCGCGGCGGCGATGGCGAGCACGCCGGCGCCGCAGCCGACGTCGAGGACGCGCCGCGGCCGGCGGCGCTTCAGCACCCGGTCGAGATGCAGGAGGCAGCCGCGCGTGGTGCCGTGATGGCCGGTGCCGAAGGCGAGGCCCGCCTCGATCTCGATTCCGACGTCGTTCGGCTTGACGCGCGCGCGGTCGTGGCCGCCGTGGACGAGGAAGCGCCCGGCCCTGACCGGCGTTAGTCCCGCGAGCGAGCTCGCCACCCAATCGCGCCGTTCCGTAAGGCCAAACTCGACCCGGCGCGCCGCGTCCTCGCCGGCGGCGAGCGCGACGAGCTCGCGCAAAGCCTCCTCGTCGGGCGCGAAGCCGAAGTAGGCCTCCACCAGCCACGCCTTGCCGCCGCCCCGCCAGGGGTCTTCGGTCTCGAAAGCGGCGGCGGCGGCCTCCGCCGGCTCGGAGCTCTCTACGATCAGGTCCGCGACGGCGCGGGCATCGCGCTCGCCGCAGACGAGCGTCAGCCGATGCGCGGCGTTGTTGGGGGGCAGGCCTTCGAGCATGGAAACCTCGTTCCCCTCCCCCCTTTTGCGGGAAGGAGTTCGCGGCCCCCTACCACGCCCTCTCGCCCCCCGCCACCCTCGTGGAAGAAATCGTAGACCAGCTTTTTCCACGCGCTCGCCAGACGGCAGGCGGCGCGACGATGACCACCGCCAAGACGACTAGGCGTCGCTAGTCGAACGAAGGCGCGCTCGCCAGCGGCGCAATGTTTCCCGGCCGCACTGAGACTTTCATCGTCTGACCGCCGTCGTCGGACCATGCGCGCACGTTCTCGGGGGTCAGAGCGGAGCCCTGAGTTGAGCCCGTTTTGCGTCCGATTTTCAGCAGCAGCAGATCGCCGTCCGCCGTGACGGCTTGCGTCGTGGCGAAGGCGATCACGCAAGTCCCGTCGCTCACCTTGAAGTCGACCAAGGCGTTGGTCAGGATCGGCCCGGCGGAGACCCCCCGCAATTCGATGGCTTTGCCGTCGAACGCGACCTCCATCTGCAAAGCGGAGAGGCCTCGCGCGTCCTGCGCCCGCACCGGGATCGTGACCGTCTTGCCGCTGCCGACTTCGCCGTCGGGAACGGAGATATCGAGCGCCTCGGCGCGGGCGACACAGGAGAACGCCGCAAACAAGACAAGCGCGGTTCGCCGCCAGCGGAAGGACGCCGCGCACGAGACAAGCGCGCAAACAAAGGACATCGCTCAGTGTCCGACGACGCGGGCGAGGATCAGGCGCGCGTCATTCGAGGTGATCTGTCCGCTTTTGTCGAGATCATAGGTCATGTCGGGCGGCAGTAGCCCAACCGACATTTGCAAGGCCTTTAGAGCGTCGAGCGCCGTAAAGACAGGCGGAGGAGGCGGAGGAGGCGGAGGCGTCTCGACGACGATATCCCCGGGCGCGAGCAACAGCTTGGCGACCGCGCCGCTCGCGGCGTTGGCCGCGGTGTCCTTGATGTCCAGCACGGTATGCGAGCCCGCCGCCCCGACGACCGTGAACGGGACATAGGCGAGGACGCCCGACCCGGCGACGCCAGCCGCGCCGGCGAAACCAACCTTCACCAGACCAAGCTGATTGGGGTTGGAATCGAACAGCTCTTGCGCGGCGTTGAGCATCGGGCCGATTTTCGCCTTGCCCGCCGTCTTGACCACGGCGCCGTCATAGCGCAGCTCGAGATTGAGGTTCGCGAGGTCCACGCTCATCAAGAGATAAATCGGCACGTCGATGGCCGCCCCCGGCTTGGCGACGATGTGACAGACCTGCAATTCGAGCGCCGCCGGCTTGTCGGGGCACGGCTTGGAGAGCGAAGTCGTCGCGCTGGGGGTGGGAACCGGCGACGAATTCGGCGTCGGCGTCGGAGAGGGCGCGACCGTCGGTTTCGGCGGAGGAGTGGGTGTGACCGTAGGCTTCGGCGTCGCCGTCGGAGCGGGCGTCGGCGTCGGGCCGGTGGAGGCGATCGTCGAGCCGGGCCCGTTGCAAACGTATAGGTGGCCCGGCTTCGGGCCGCCGGCGCAGGTCATCGCCGGCGTGCTCTTGTACGTGCAATTGGCGTCCCTGCAGACGGCGGCCTGGCCGACCGACTTGTCGTTGCACTTGCTCGCAACAGGGTTAGGGCCGGTCGAACTGTCGACGTCGGCGCCGGCGCAATCGTCGGTCCCCACGCTCGTCCATGCGTACGCCGCGGAGCTCGGCGCCAGGTCCGCTCCGCTCCCCGCCAAAATCTGGCTGGTCGCGCTGATCCGCAGGGTCAGGACTTGATGCGGGGTCGTGTTGTTTCCGCCGGCGCCATATTCCGGCGCCGCCACCATCCGAAACTCGTATTTCTCGACGCCAGCGATCGCCACCTCCTCGTCCTTCCACACCCACGTCGGCGCGGATCGGGAATCCTCGGAGAGCAAGGTTGACTTTCCCCCTGGTCCCCACGCGGGAGGATTGTAATGGCTCGGGTCGCTGTCCCACGCATTGTCGTCCGTCGAGCCGCGCGGACGGTGCTGCAGGATGAAATACTGCCAACCCCCGAAGCCACAATTGCAATTAGGATCCGCGCGCTCATAAAAGGTCACCGTGCCCGGACCGGACACGGTGAATTTGGCCACGACGCGCTTCGGAACGATATTCGGTGCGGCCGCGACATCCCAGGTGACGCTGATGTCCGCCCGCCCCTCGGACGGCATGAAGAGAAGCGCCCCCGCCAACACTGCAACGAGCGACAAGCTGCTGCTGCGCATTGCAAGTCCCCCCGCTGATTTTTGAACAATACATAGCGCGGCGGAGATTAGAGGCGTTGATTGGCGTCAACTGGCGGGTCACCATGTGGCGTGGGGAAAGGCGCGCCGGAGTGAGCTTCACCTCAGACTTGTTCGCTAACCCCCGCCATCATGAAAGAAGTCATAGACCAGCTTCGCGGTGGCGGCGTTGAGGCCGGGGGTCTTCTCCAGGTCGGCGAGGCCGGCGCGGGCGACGTCCTTGGCCGAGCCGAAGGCGAGCAGGAGCGCGCGCTTGCGGGCCGGGCCGACGCCGGGAATCTCGTCGAGCGGGCTGCGCGTGAACTCCCTCTTGCGCCGGGCGCGGTGGGTTCCGATGGCGAAGCGGTGCGCCTCGTCGCGCAGCCGCTGGACGAAGAACAGCGCCGGGTCGCGCGGCTCGAGCCGGAACGGCTCGCGCCCCGAGAGGAAGAAGGTCTCGCGCCCGGCGTTGCGGTCGGGTCCCTTGGCGATGGCGGCGAGCGCGACGCCTTCGACGCCGAGCTCGGCGAACACTTGCCGCGCCGCCTCGAGCTGGCCGCGCCCGCCATCGACCACGACGAGATCGGGCTTGTCGGGGAACGCGTCGGGCGCCGGCTCTGCCTCGCCCTGCTTCATCAGCCGCGCGAAGCGTCGGCTCAACACCTCGCGCATCATCGCGTAGTCGTCGCCCGGCGTCAGCGACGCGCTCTTGATGTTGA
>CAZKHF010000181.1:0-6352 GCA_964552445.1 uncultured Bradyrhizobium sp.
CGCGGCGTCGGAGTGTAGCGCAGCCTGGTAGCGCACCTCGTTCGGGACGAGGGGGTCGGAGGTTCAAATCCTCTCACTCCGACCAAATTTCCCTGCGACGGACTGAACTTCGGGGCGCGGCCTCGGCCGGCGGCGCTCCGCCGTCTCGGCGCGCCGCGGCGCAAGCGCCTCAGCACTCGTTGCAGAGCAGATGGATCGGCTTCTCGTCCTCGACGATCGCCGGGAAACGCGCCGGCGCGTTGAGGAAGAGATTGTCGTAGGCGTCGTCGTTGACCGACGAGACTTCGCCGATCACCGCGACGCCCGAGCCCGGCTCGGCGAAAAACTCGTGATAGAGAAACGGCGTCAGCCGGATCGATTCGCCCGGGCGGAGCACGAAGCTGTGCCCGGCGGGAACGCGGCGCGCCACGCCGTCGACCGACACGCTGACCTCGCCGTCTTCGTCGAGGCGACCCTCGGGACGGCGATTGTAGACCTGGATGACGAGACTGCCGCCGCCGCGGCAGATGATGTCCTCCTGCTTCACCGCATGGCAGTGCATCGGCGTGCGCTGGTCCTCGCCGACGATCATCGCCTTCTCGCAATAGACCGTTCGGCGATAGCGTTCGATCGTCAGGCTGCCGTTGCGAATGGTGAACGCGGTCAGGCCGACGCGCTCGAAATCGTCGGAGGCGAAGTCGGTGACGTCCCAGCCAAGCCTGCAGGCGCGGATCTCGTCGCATTCCGCGCCTTTCCGCCGCCATTCGTCGGGCGTCCAGAACGCGAACGGCGGCAGATGGAAGCCGTTCTTGCGCAACGCCGACTTCGCGCGTTCCATCGCCGCGTTGATCTGCGATCGCAGCATCGCGATCCTCCTTCTCTCCTCCATCGCCGCGCGTCGCCGGGCCGACCCGGCGCGGCGCACGCGCGTTTCTAAGCGACGAAGGGGCCGACATAACTCGCCGAGCGGGCGCGAACGCCCCGCCAGCGCTTCGACCCCGGCCAATAACGCCGGCGGCTCCGCCCCCCTGCGCCCGCCCCGCAACGCGCATTACTAAACGTGACCGCCGCAACTATACACTCATCTTCGCTTCGGGGGCGACGAAACGCGAGGGCGCCCCCTATGCAATCCGCTCCTGCCTGCACTGCGGCCGTCTCGCGGCTCGTCATTCGCCAGGCCTCGTTTGGCTCCCGGTAAGATGCGCATCTTCCTAGCGTGATATTACCGGCGTCGCCGAACGCGCTCGATTCCGGGGCCGCTCGATTTGCGGCGCGCATAGGCTTCTTGCGATCCTGGACAGGCATTGGCCAACCTCCAGCCCTCGACCTCCCGGTCCGATCCTCGCGCTTCCGCCGCCGTCTTCAGTCCGCGCGGTCGCCGAGCACGCGCGCGTAAGCGCGCCGCGCCCCTTCGCGCGCTTCGCCGATCGCTCCCTGCAGCGCGTCGAAGTCGGGCAGCGCCGCGGCGGCGGCGATGCGGCGCTTGACGCCGCTCGCCGCCTTGGCGGGATCGAAGCGGCCGGCGACGGCGAGCCGCATCAGCTGGGTGGCGTCGGTCAAGAGCCGGTGGGCGTCGATCAGCGCCGCTGCGTCGTCGGCGCCGATGAGGCCGAGCGCGCCTGCTTTAGCGATCGTCTCCCGCGTCGACAGGCCGATGAGCGCGGGATGCGCGCGCGCGTGGACCAGGACGAGGCATTGGGCGACGAACTCCACGTCGATCAGGCCGCCCGAGACCAGCTTGAGGTCCCAAGGGTCCTGGTCGCCCTTCTCGCTGGCGATCAGCTTGCGCATCGTCCGCGCGTCGCGCATCACCGCCGCCGCCTCGCGGGGAGCGGCGAGGACGGCGGCGATGGCGGCGGCGATCTCGCGCTTGAGGCTCTCGTCCCCCGCGACCGCCCGCGCCCGCGTCAGCGCCATGCGCTCCCAGGTCTCGGCCTCGCTCGATTGGTAGAGCTTGAAGGCGGCGAGCTGGGTCGCGAGCGGCCCCTTGCGCCCGGAGGGGCGCAGACGCAGGTCCACGTCGTAGAGCGTCCCCGCCTTGGTCGGCGCGGTCAGCGCCGCGATCAGGCGCTGGGTCAGGCGCCCGTAGTAGAGACCGGGGCTAAGCGGCCGCCGGCCGTCGGAATCGCCTGCATCGTCGGCGAAATCGTAGATGACAATCAGGTCGAGGTCGGAGGCGGCGGTCATCTCGCGCGAGCCGAGCTTGCCCATGCCGAGGACGGCGATGCGGCCGCCGGGTATCCGGCCGTGGTCGGTCGCGAAGGCGTCGCCGACGCGGTCGAGAAGCGCGGCGATGAAGCCCTGCGCAAGCGCGCTGTAGGCGCGGCCCGCGCCGTCGGGATCGAGCGCGCCCGAGAGCAGCCGCACGCCGATGAGGAACTTCTCCTCCGCCGCGAGGTCGCGGGCGCGATCGAGCATGTTCTCGAAGTCGTTCGCCGCGTCGAGGCTGGCGCCGATGCGCTTGGCGACCTTCTCCTCGTCGAGGCTGTCGCCGGTCGCGCCGACCCGGCCGGGATCGATCGCCGCGTCGAGCACGTGCGGACGCAGCGCGACGACCTGCGCCAGACGCGGCGCGCTGCCGAACAAATCGCCGAACAGCTCGCGCATCGGCGCGTTGGAGCGCAGGATGGAGAACAGCTCGACCGCCCCCGGCATGCGCGCCAGCGCCTGGTCGAAGGCGACGAGCGCCGCGTCGGGATCACCCGAGCCGGAGAACGCGGCGAGCAGCGCCGGCGTCAGCTCGGTCAGCCCCTCGCGCGCGCGGGCGCTCTGCATCGCCGCGCGCCGGCCGAAATGCCAGCCGCGAATGGTCTCGACCGCCTCCTCGGGGCGCTGAAAACCGAGGCGTCTCAGCGTCGCCAGCGTCTCGGGGTCGGCCTCGACGCCGGTGAACACCAGGCTGCCGGCCTCGCTCCCCAGAGTCGGCGCGTCCTCGAACAGCCGCGCGTAATGCTTCTCGACGCTGCGCAGGTTGCGGATCACCTCGGCCGAAAACGGCTCCGCGCCGTCGTAGCCGCAGAACCTGGCGAAGCGCGCGAGCGTCTCGGCGTCGCGCGGCAGGCGCTGGGTCTGCTCGTCGGCGACCATCTGCAGACGATGCTCGATGCGGCGCAGGAAGACGTAAGCCGCGCTGAGCTCGGCTACCGCCTCAGGCGACACCCAGCGTTCGGCGCCGAGCCGGCGCAGCATGTCGAGCGTGCGCGCGCCGCGCATCTTGGGGCGCCGCCCGCCGAAGATGAGCTGCTGCGTCTGGACGAAGAACTCGATCTCCCGGATGCCGCCGCGGCCAAGCTTGAGGTCGTGGCCGGGCACGGCGACGTGGGCGTAGCCGCGCGCCGCATGGATCTGCCGCTTCATCGCATGGATGTCGGCGATCGAGGCGTAGTCGAAATACTTGCGCCAAATATAGGGTGCGAGATCGGCGAGAAACCTCCGCCCCAGCGCGAGGTCGCCGGCGACCGGCCGCGCCTTGATCATCGCCGCGCGCTCCCAGTTCTGCCCGATCGTCTCGTAGTAGACGTGCGCGGCTGCGGTCGACACCGCGATCGGCGTCGCCGCCGGATCGGGCCTCAGCCGCAAGTCGACGCGGAAGACGTAGCCCTCCGGCGTGCGCTCCTGCAGCAGGCGGACCACCGACTTGACCAGGCGCACGTAGAGTGGGCTCGGCTCGGCGCCGGGGAGGATCGCGGCGGCGTCCGCGTCGTAGAGCGTGATCAGATCGATGTCGCTCGAATAGTTGAGCTCGCGCGCGCCGTGCTTGCCAAGCGCGAGAACGACGATGCCGCCGTCCGCGGCGATGGTCTCCGAATCGGGGTCGAGGCGCAGGCGACCGGCGCGCGCCGCCTCGCTGAGCGCGAAGCGAAGCGCCGCCTGCGTCGCCGCGTCGGCGAAGCGGGTGAGCGCCTCGGTGGTCGCGGCGAGGTCCCAGACGCCGCCGAGGTCGGCCAACGCAATCAGCAACGCCGCCTCGTGCTTGGCGCGCCTCAGCGCGCGCATCAGCTTGGCGTCGTCGGCGTCGCGCCGCGCCGCGACCGCCGCGACGAGCGCATCGAGCGAGGCCTCGGGCGCGGCGGCGAGCAGGCGGACGAGCCGGGCGGGGTCTTCGGTGACGAGTCGCCACAGATAAGGCGAATGATCGGCGAGGCCGGCGAGCAGCGCGCGCGCCTCGCCGCGCGCAAGGAAGTCCGCCAAGCCCGCCGCGGTCGGATCGGCGAGGAGCTCGTCGAGGCGGCGGCGCGCCGCGTCGGGATCGGCGAGCCGCGGCGCCGCGGCGAGGCGTTCGACCAGGGGTCCGCTCATGCCGCCGCCTTCTCGGGACGCGCCGGCGAGGGCGGCGCGACGGCGCTCGCCGGCAGGGTGACGGCGACCTTGAGGCCGGGCGCGTTGTCCTCGAGCTCCACCGCGCCGCCGTGCATGCGCGCCACCGCCGCCGCCAGCGACAGGCCGAGGCCCGAGCCGGGACGCGAGCGCGCGCCCTCGAGCCGCACGAAGCGCTCGACCGCGCGGGCGCGATCGGCGGCGGGAATGCCGGGGCCGCGATCGGCGACCTCGATGGTCACCGTCTGGCCGTCGCCGCGCGCATTGATCGCGATCTCGGTCGGCGACGCCAGCGCGCCGGGCGCCTCCGCCTCGGCGACGCCGTACTTGACCGCGTTGTCAATCAGGTTGGCGACCGCCTGGCCGATCAGCTCGCGGTTGCCGACGATGGCGAGGCCGGGCGCCGCCTCGACCTTGAGCGCGACGCCTTTCTCCTCGGCGAGCGGCGCGTAGAGCTCGGCGACGCTCGCCACCGTCTCGCCGACGTCGAAGACGCTCATGCCGGCGCGGTCGGCCCCCGCCTCGGCGCGCGCGATCATCAGCAGGGCGTCGAAGATCTTGATCAGGCCGTCGGACTCCTCGATCGTGCGCTCCAGCGCGGCGCGCCCGGCGGCGGGATCGTCGGACTGGCGCAGCGCCTCCTCGGCGTGGTTGCGCAAGCGGGTCAGAGGCGTGCGCAGGTCGTGGGCGATGTTGTCGGAGACCTCGCGCATGCCCGCCATCAGGTCGCCGATGCGCGCCAGCATCTCGTTGAGCCCGCGCGCCAGACGGTCGAGCTCGTCGTCGGCGCCCGACACCGGCAGGCGCCGCTTGAGGTCGCCCGCCATGATGGCGCGCGCCGTGCCGGCCATCGCGTCGATGCGCCTCAGCACCCGGCGAGCGACGAACAGCGCGCCGAGCGCCGCCAGCCCGGCGAAAAAAATGAGCGACACCGCCATGGCGTGGACCATCACCGCGCCGATGCGCCCCCGCTCGGCGAGGTCGCGCCCGACCAGCAGACGAAAGCCGCTCGGCAGCACGAAGATGCGCGCCAGCGCGTGGCGGGCGTTCTGATAGCCGCTCTGGTATTCGTCGACGGTCTCGTAGGTGGTGTCGACGAAGCCGGCCTGGTCGAGCACGCCCTGCGGCAGTTGCGCGACGTTGCCGGCCAGCGGCTCGCCGGCGGCGTCGGTTAGCAGATAGAGCGAGGAGCCGGGCCGGCGCGAACGCGCTTCAATGACATTGCCGAGCCGGCGGATGCCGCCGGCCTCGTACTGCTCGGAGAGGCCCTTGGCCTCCGCCTCGATGGTCTGGCGGGTTTCGTTGTCGACCAGCTGGACCACCTGCCAGGCGACCGCGCCCAGCACCAGCCCGGCGCCGACCGCGCTGAGGCCGAGGATGACCAGCGTCAGCTTGAACGCCGTGGCGCGGAACAGCTTAGCGAGCGCCGTCACGGAGCATGTATCCCGCGCCGCGCACGGTGTGCAGCATCGGCGCCTCGAAATCGCGATCGATCTTGGCGCGCAGGCGCGAGACGTGCACGTCGATGACGTTGGTTTGCGGATCGAAGTGGTAGTCCCAGACGTGCTCGAGCAGCATGGTGCGGGTGACCACCTTGCCGGCGTTCTGCATCAGGTATTCGAGCAGGCGGAACTCGCGCGGCTGCAGGACGATCTCCTCGCCGGCGCGCGTCACCTTGTGGGACAGGCGGTCGAGCTCGAGGTCCCCGACCCGATAGACGGTCTCCTCCGGCGCGCCCTTGGGGCGGCGGCGCGCCAGCGCCTCGACGCGCGCGTGCAGCTCGGAGAAGGCGTAGGGCTTGGCGAGGTAATCGTCGCCGCCCGCGCGCAGGCCCTTCACCCGGTCGTCGACCTGGCCAAGCGCGGAGAGGATCAGCACCGGCGTCTCGATTTTCTGGGCGCGCAGCGCGCCAATCAGCGCCAGGCCGTCCATCTTCGGCAACATGCGGTCGACGATGACGACGTCGTAGCCGCCTTCCTGCGCGAGGTCGTAGCCGACGACGCCGTCGGCCGCCTGGTCGACCGCGTAGCCGACCTCGCGCAGCGCCTTGGCGAGA
>CAZKHF010000182.1:0-6243 GCA_964552445.1 uncultured Bradyrhizobium sp.
ACATTGGTCTTCTCGGGAAACAGCGGGTGCCTCTCGAAGCGCGGGCCGACGCGCTCGAGCGGGACCGCGGCGACGTCGGCCGCCCAGAAGATCGCGTGCGGATTGCCCATGTTGACGACGCTCGCCGGCCCGTAGTCCTCGACGCCGGGCAGCGAAAGATCGACCGCGTCGACGTCGGCGACCGGCTTCGCCAGCGGGATTTCGCTCCAGGCGAAACGCGGCCGGCCCATATCGACGCGGTAGGTCCACGGGCCCAGGCGCTTGCAGGCGATAAACCCCGCCGCGGTCTCGATCGTCGTCGTCTTCGCGCCGCTCGCGCGCATCAGCCGGTCGGCGACGCAGCGCGCGCCGTTGCCGCACGCCTCCGCCTCGCTGCCGTCGTGGTTGAGGATGCGCACGAAGGCTTCGCTGCGGCCGTCGCGCGGGTCGCAAAGCACCATCAACTGGTCGAAGTCGAGCCCCGGCGCGCGATCGATGGCGCGCACCTCCTCCGGCGTCGGCGCGACGCCGGCGCCGCGCAGGTCGAGCACCAGGATCTTGTTGCCGGCGCCGTTCATCCGCGCCACGCGGCGGCCCGCCAGCGGGCTTGAAAAGTGGGAAATGTCAGGTCCTCCTCTCGCTAGCGGTTCAAATCTGACGCTTGGCGCCCGAACAAGCATAGCGCTAAAGGCCGAATTCGAGCCAGAGCGGAAGTTGCAGGGCGACGCCAAGAGCGAGAAGAACGCGCCGCCGCCGTCAAGAGAATGGACTGTCGCCCTCACCTGAATTTCGCCCATAACCCGGGGTTCCGCAGCTCGGCGATCAGCGCGCGCGTCTCTTTGACGTCGATCCCCGCCGCTTCGCGCGCGTCGGCGATCATCCGCAGGTTATTGGCGGTGGTCTCAGTCATCCACGGCTCGTCGAGCGCCGCGAGCGCGTCGGATAGCGCGTGGTCGGCCGCCTCCCAGTCGCTGGCGATCACTGCGAGCTCGAGCAAGGTCGCATGGTCCCAATAGTCGGGCTTGCCGGCGAGGCCGCGGCGCGCTGCGTAGCGCACCACGCCCGCCATCTCCTTGGCGAGCGGGTCGGTCGGGTCGGCGATGGTCATCAGCGTCACCGCGTTGATGCCGGGACGGGCGTCGCGCCAATCGGCTTCGAAGCCGGCGCGGTAGGCGGCGATCGCCTTCTTCAAGTGGCCCTTGGCGGCGAAGCTTTCCCCCGCCGCGAGCGCCCTCCTCCAGCGGTCTTTGTAGATGCGCCCAAGGTGCGAGATGGCGTCGCTCGACGGCCCGCGATCGGCGATAATTTCGGTGAGGATCGTTTCCGCCTCGCGGTCGCGCCCGACGCGGTTCAACGCCATCGCGAATTGCTCGCGCACAAACTGCGTGCGTTGCACCGCGACGTCGAGCTTCGGGTAGAGGTCGACGATGCGGTCGACAGAGCGGACCGCGCGATAGGAAAGGATCAGGTCGACGGCGACGCCCGCCTGCACCACGCTCAAGTCGCCGAGACTGTCGCGAAACGCATCGAGCCCTGCTTCGCCTTCTTCGCGCGCCCGGACAAGCCGTTGCTTCAGCTCCTCCTCGTCGGCGATCTTGGCGCGGAAAACGTCGGTCTTCTGCCGGTCGATCGGCACTCCCGGGTAGCCCTCGAGCATTTGGAACAGCGGCGAGTCCATCGCCCGACGCTGTCTAGCGTCGATCAGCCACTGGGCGAGCGTCGCCTTCGCCGTCGCCGCGTCGGCGGGCGCGCCGTCGTCGTCGAGCGCGTAGGGCAGCGCGCGCAACGGACCGACGTCGAACGGCAGGAGGCAGCCCTGGGTGACGGTGAGCACCGTCGTCTGGGCGCGCGCCGCATGGCGGATGCCGAGCTCGTAATACACGTTGGCGTTGAGAACGGTGAGGTCGGCTATCGCGTATTCGCTAAGAAGGATGCGCTCAAACATCAGCTTGTGGATGAAGCCGGCGCCTTGCTCTTCGTCGGCGCGGACTCCGTCGAGCCCTGCCGCCTCGACCGCCGGCGCGAAGATCCTGGCGTAGATGCTGTCGAAGTCGACAACCCGGCCGGTCGGATCGGACTTGCGGCCGAACGGCATGATGACGAAGCAAACGGCGCGAAGGCTCATCGTCGCGCTCCCCACGCGGCTTGGGTAATTTTATGCCAGCGCGCCGGCGCCCGATAGCCGGTCAAATCGACATTCGCGGAATGACCGCCGTTTTCGGCGCAACCGTGCGCCAAGCGTTGGATTTGCGCCGCTAGCGGCCGCGGCGGTCGCCGTCGATCGCTTGCGCGCCGAGCCGGGTCAGGGCGCGGCGCAGCTCCTCGTCCTCGATCGAAGCGGCGAGCGCGCCGGCTCGCGCCTCGGCGGCGGCGCTCGGCGGCGGCGGCGGACGCCGCGCCGGCTTTGCTTCGATCAGCGGCCCTTGGCGAAACGCGAGCCGGTCGACGCAGCGCCAGCCGAGATGCGCGTTGACGCGCGCGACGATCACTGCGGCGGCGTGCTGCGCCTCGAGCGCGAAGGCGCCGTCGATCCGCAGCACCAGCGTCGCCGGCGCGGCGTCCCCCACAGGACGGCGCGCGCCGCGCGGCGGCCAGCGGATCTCGATCGGCTGCGCGTAGCGCGCGATCTCCGCGCCGACGATCTCCGGCCAATCGGCGACCAGGCTCGCCGACCCGAGCCCGCGCGCCGCCAACGTCGGCTCGACCACGCCGCCGAGCAGCGCGCCGAGCGGCGCGGCGGCGCCGCGGATCCTGTCTCGCGCCGGTTTCGTCATCGCGCCGCCCAGGTTAGAGTTCGTCGCATGAACGACAGTGTAGCGCTTCGCCGGGACGCTTTGAAGCCGCGCGCGCTCCCGCGCCGCTTGCTCGCGTGGTGGGACGCTTTCCGCCGCGAGCTGCCCTGGCGCGCCGCCGCCGGCGAGACCCCAGACCCCTATCGCGTCTGGTTGTCGGAAGTGCTGCTGCAGCAAACCGGCGCGGCGACCGCCGCGCCTTATTTCGAGCGCTTCGTCAAGCGCTGGCCGCGGGTCGAGGCGCTCGCCGCCGCCTCGCTCGACGAGGTGATCGCCGCCTTCGCCGGCCTCGGCTACTACGCGCGGGCGCGCAACCTTCACGCCTGCGCGCGGGAGGTGGCGCGCCGCGGCGGCGAATTCCCGCGCGACGAAGCGGGATTGCGCGCGCTGCCGGGCGTCGGCGCCTACACCGCCGCGGCGGTGGCGGCGATCGCCTTCGGCGCCAGAACCGCGCCGGTCGACGGCAACGTCGCGCGCGTGATCGCGCGGCTCTACGCCTTGGAAGCGCCCCTCGCCGCCGCGCGGCGCGAGATCGGCGACAAGGCGGCGGCGCTGACCCCGGCCGGCCGCCCCGGCGACTTCGCCCAGGCGCTGATGGACCTCGGCGCGACGGTGTGCCGGCCGCGCGGCCCCGATTGCTCCGCCTGCCCGCTGCGCCCGGCCTGCGCGGCGGCGGCGCGCGGCGAGGCGGAGGCCTATCCGCGCCGCGCGCGCGCCAAGGCGAAGCCGACGCGGGCCGGCGCGGCGTTTTTCGCCCGGCGCGCCGACGGCGCTTTCCTCGCGCGCCGCCGCCCGCCCGGCGGACTGCTCGGAGCGACGCTGGAGCTGCCGGGCGGCGCCTGGGAGGCGGCGGAGCGCGCCGATCTCGGCCTCGCCGGCGCGCCGTTTCCGGCCCGCTGGCGGCGGCTGCCCGGCGCGGTCGAGCAGGCCTTCACCCATTTCGCGCTTCGCCTGACGGTCTACGCCGCCGAGGTCGGCGCCGCGCCGCCGCCGAGCGGCGGCGAGATCTGGGTCGCGCCGGAAGACGCGGCCGCCGCGGGCTTTTCCAGCGTGATGCTGAAGGCGATCGCGCAGGCGGGCCGCTTCCTCGCGAGCGAGGCCGGCGCTGCGCGCAGGGGTTGAACGTAGCGTCAGCAATGCTTAACAATCGCAGGGTAGAGATGGAGGCTCCGCCTCGTCCCGCCGAGGCCGGCGGGCGCCGTCTCCGCTCTCCGCGACGCGCGGCGAGCGTCCGAGGCGATTTCTTTTTCCGCAGGAGCAGCGTTCTTTCGATGACCGTGGTCCCGCCGCCAACGCGCTTCGAGTCCGAGCTGGTCGGCAAGTTCGCCCATGTCTCGACCTGGGTGTTCGACCTCGACAAGACGCTGTACCCGGCCGACTGCGGTCTGTGGTCGGAGATCGAGACGCGCGTCACGCTTTACCTGATGGGCCTCACCGGGCTCGACGGACTGTCGGCGCGCGCGCTGCAGAGGCACTACTACCACCGCTACGGCGCGACGCTGCGCGGCCTGGTCGAGGAGAAGGCGGCGAACGTCGAGGACTTTCTCAAGTTCGTCCACGACGTCGACCGTTCGATGCTGACGCCCAATCCGCGCCTCGCCCGCGAGGTGTCGCGGTTGCCGGGACGCAAGCTGATCTTCACCAACGGATCGCGCGACCACGCGTTGCGCACCGTGACGCGGCTCGGGCTCGGCGGCCTGTTCGACGACGCCTTCGACATCGTCGCGGCGGGGCTCATCGCCAAGCCCGACGACCGCGCCTATCGGGCGTTCTACGACGCCCACGACGTCGATCCCGCCCGCGCCGCCATGTTCGAGGACATCGCCGCCAATCTGCAGGCGCCGAAGGCGCGCGGCATGACGACGACGCTGGTTACGCCGCGCGCCGAGCGGCGCGACCGCGGCCCGCGCGCGGGCGGCTTCGTCGATTTCGTCACCCACGACCTCTCCGGCTTCCTCGCCCGCGTCAACGCCGAGCTCGAGGCGCTGCGGCCGGCCCGCCTGGTCGTCGGCTGAGCGGCGCGGCCCGGGCGCCCTCGCAAATTCGGAAAACCCGGCGTCGCCGCGACGCCGCGGCGGTGAATAGCCGCCGCGGCGGGGTTGGCGGGCGCGGCGCGACGTGCAACATGATCGCCGACGGCCCGGACGCGCGGACGGGACGCTTTCTCGCGAGCGGGCATCGGCCGCGAGCCGGCGCGGCGGCGCCGGTCCGGCGCTTGCATGGAGCGGCGAAAGGCGGAAGGGACTTTTCGGCGAGATGCTCAACAGGACGGCGGTCGGCGAGCCCCCCTGCCTGGCGCTGCGGGGGATAACCAAGCAGTTTCCTGGTTGTCTGGCCAACGACCGCGTCGACCTGACCGTCGGACGCAACGAAATTCACGCGCTCTTGGGCGAGAACGGCGCCGGCAAGAGCACGTTGGTCAAGATCATCTATGGCGTCATACGGCCCGACGCGGGCGAGATCGTCTGGCGGGGCCAAAGGGTCGCCGTGCAGAGCCCGGCGCACGCCCGCCGGCTCGGCGTCGGCATGGTGTTCCAGCATTTTTCGCTGTTCGAATCGCTGACCGTGGTCGAGAACGTCGCCCTCGGCATCAACGAGGCGAAGGACCGCGCCAATCTGCGCGACCGCATCGTCGAGATCTCGACCCGCTACGGCCTGCCGCTCAGCCCCGACCAGACGGTGCATGACCTCTCGGTAGGCGAGCGCCAGCGCATCGAGATCGTGCGCTGCCTGCTGCAGAACCCGCGCCTGTTGATCATGGACGAGCCGACCTCGGTGCTGACGCCGCAGGAGGTCGAGAAGTTGTTCGAGACGCTGCGGCGGCTGGCGAGCGAAGGCTGCTCGATCCTCTACATCAGCCACAAATTGGAGGAGATTCGCGCGCTCTGCAACGTCGCCACCATCATGCGCCTTGGACGCGTCGTCGCCCACTGCGATCCGCGCGAGAAGAGCGCGAGAGAGCTCGCCGAGCTGATGATCAACGCCGAGCTCGCCCCGCCCGCGCGCAGCCGCCGCGCGGCGCCGCGCGACGCCGCGCCGCGGCTGGTGGTCGACGATCTGTCGCAGAAGTCGCCCCACCCGTTCGGCGCCGACCTGAAGAATGTCTCGTTCTCCGTCCTGCCCGGCGAGATCCTCGGCGTCGCCGGCATCGCCGGCAACGGCCAGACCGAGCTGATGGACGCGCTGTCGGGCGAGACGCTCGCCGACCAGCCGGAGACAATCCGCATCGACGGCGTCGCGGTCGGCCGCGCCGGCCCGCGCAAGCGGCGCGACCTCGGCGCCTGCTTCGTTCCCGAAGAGCGCAACGGGCACGGCGCCGTCGGATCGATGACGCTGAGCGAGAACGCCTTTCTCACCGGCGCGCGCCGCCGTCGGCTCGCCCGGCTCGGCTTCGTCAGCCGCCCCCGCGCCATCGCTTTCGCCAAGGAGATCATCCGCCGCTTCGACGTGCGCGCCACCGGCCCGCGCGCCC
>CAZKHF010000183.1:0-6213 GCA_964552445.1 uncultured Bradyrhizobium sp.
CGCGGCTGGGAGCGCCCTTCCGACCACGCGCCGGTGAAGGTGGAGCTGACGCTGTAGCCGCGGCGGGCGCCGGAGGCCCCGAGGCGCCGCCGCTGGTCGTTCGCTCGGCGGTGAGGCCCGTCTCACCCCGCTCGGTTCGCCAGAATCAACGGCGCCGGGCCTGGCGCCGCCATCGTCCGCACGTTTTCGAAGCCCGCTTCCTTCAGCCATCCGGCGATTTCGGAGAAGCTGTAGGCGTCGCCTTCCTCGGTGTTGACCAGCATGTTGACCGCGAAGATCAGCGCGTTGGTCTGAGCGGCGCGGGCTTCGTCCACCAGGAATTCGGCGATGACGATCACGCCGCCGGGCGCCAACGCCTGGCGAACCTTCGCCAGCAGCGCGCGGCTCCGGCTTGGGCCGAAGCTGTGCAAGATGTGCCCCAGCGTCGCGATCTGATAGTCGCCGCCGAAATCGACTTCGAACAAATCGCCGGCCCGCGTCTCCAGCCGATCGTCGACGCCAAAGCGCCGGGCGACGCGGCGCGTCGCGTCGAGCACCTGCTGCGGCCAGTCCACGGCGGTGACCCGCACGCGCGGCGAACGTTGCGCCAGAGCGACGCCCCAAACGCCGGCGCCGGCGGCGACGTCGAGCGCGCGCAACGGCGCGTCGCCCGCCTCGGAAACGAGCGCGTCGGCCAACGCCCGCGCGGCGGGATAGCTCAAGGGGAAGATGTCTTCGACAAAACCGTGGAAATGCGCCGCGCCGCCCGCCGCGCCATCGACGTCGCGGGCGGGCGCGCCGGTTCGGACGATCTCGTTCAGCGCCAGCCATCGCGGGATCAAGTCGACGCTCGCGTGCCTGAAGACGCCGCCGAGAAACGACGGCTTGGCGCTGACCAGGAAAAGCGCGCTCTCCGGGGTGAGCGAATAGCGGCCCTCCGGGTCCTTGCTCAGCAGCTCGACGCTGGTCAGCGCGTTGAGCACGGCGCGGGCGCCGCGCTCGAAGATCCCGGTCTCGGCGGCGAGCGCGGCGGCGGTTTTCGGGCCGCGGTCGAGGGCGTCGAACAGCCGGCGCCTGACAGCCGCGTCGATCATCAGCGGAACGGCGAAGCCCCAGGCGAATTGCAACAGACGCGCAGGCGTGACGAGAGGCTCAATCGACGCAGCCATTGACTTCCCCCTGTCCGAGCGCCGGCGGCGCGTCCGCCGCTTCGTCCCACAGCGCGACCGACAGGCCGCCCGAGGATTCGCTTGCGCCCGACGCGGCCGGGAGGGACGACGCTCCGCTCCCGGGTCGCCCCAGGATAGCCCCGCCGCGGTTCGGCCGGAAGCCGGCGCGGCGCCGAGGCGAGCCCGCCGCCCAGCGCCGCCTGCGCTGCGTCAAGCAAGCGACAAGCAAGACGGCGCGATGCGGCGAAGCGGCGCGGGGCATGGACAAGCGCAGGCAAACCGGGTTGATTGGCGCCGCCGCGTTCGTCGCCCTGGCGGGCGTCGCGGGGAGAAGCGAGCATGATCCTCGGCATCCTGAAGACGGTGGCGAAACTTGCCGTCATCCTCGTCTTCGTCGCCGCCGCCATCACGTTCTATCTCTTTTACCGCGCGATGCCCGAGTATTACGGCAGGGTGGCCTTGCCCGGCCTCAGCGCCGAGGCGCGCGTGTGGCGCGACGACTACGGCGTTCCCCACATCTTCGCCGCCAGCTTCGACGACGCGGCGCGCGCGCTCGGCTACATCCACGCCAGCGAGCGGCTCTATCAGATGGAGACCCTGCGCCGCGCCGCGCAGGGCCGTCTCGCCGAGATCGCCGGCCCCGACTATCTCAGCCTCGACCGCTTGGCGCGCGTCCTTGGCCTCTACCGCAGCGCCGAATCGAGCTTCTCGGCGTTGTCGCCGTGGGCGCAGGCGCGCCTGCAGGCCTACGCCGACGGCGTCAACGCCTTCCTCGAAACCCACCGCGGCGCGCGTCCGCCGGAGCTGATCATCCTCGGCGACGCGCCGGAGCCGTGGAAGCCCGCCGATTCGGTGGCGTGGGGCAAGCTGATGTCGCTCGATCTCTCCGGCAATTATAAGATCGAGGCGCTGCGCGCGCGTCTTTTGCAGAAGCTGCCGGCGGATCGGGCGGCTTGGCTGTTCCCGCCGCCGCCGCCCGGCTCGCCGGTCACCATCGCCCCGATCGCCGAGGACCGCCACGGGGCGCTCGACGACCCGTTCGATCGCCTGAACGGGCTGGTTCGGCTCGGCCACGGCGCCTCCAACGAATGGGTGGTCGCCGGCGCCCGCAGCGTCACTGGCAAGCCGATTCTCGCCAACGATCCCCACCTCAGCCTCAGCGCGCCGGTCCTGTGGTATCTCGCGCGCGTCGTCACGCCGGAGGGGTCGGTGAAGGGCGGCACCGTCCCCGGCGCGCCGATCGTCCTGCTCGGCCAGAACGACCGCATCGCCTGGGGCATGACCAACGCCGACACCGACGCCCAGGATCTGTTCGTCGAGACCATCGATCCGACCGATCCCAGCCGTTACCTGACGCCCGACGGCCCGCAGCCGTTCGTCGCCCGCGACGAGGTCATCCGCGTCAAGGGCGGGGCCGACGTCGCGCTGCATGTGCGCGAGACGCGCCACGGCCCGGTGATCTCCGACGTCGCTCCCGATCTCGCCGCCCTCGCCGGTCCGGGCAAGGCGATCGCCCTCGCGTACACCGGGCTGAGCGGCCAGGACACGACGGCGGAAAGCCTCATGCGCCTCGACGTCGCGCGCGACTGGAGCGAATTTCTCGCCGCGATGAGGCTCTACCAGACCCCGACGCAGAACGTGGTCTACGCCGACGCGTCCGGCGACATCGGCTTCCTCAGCGCCGGCCTCGTGCCTCTGCGCAAGTCAGGCGACGGCGCCGAGCCGACCGACGGCGCCTCCGGCGCGACCGACTGGATCGGCCTCGTCCCCTTCGAGCGCTGGCCGCAAGCGCGCAATCCCGACGCCGGCTTCGTCTTCAACGCCAACAACGCCGTCGTCCCGCCCGACCAGGAGCCGATCTTCGGCCGCGACTGGGAGGAGCCGTTCCGCGCCCGGCGCATCGCCGAGTTCCTCGCCGCGCCGGACAAGATGAGCCTCGACAAGTCGGCGACGATGCAGGCCGACCAGGTCTCGCTCGCCGCCAGGGACCTGCTGCCGTTCCTGGCGCGCGTCGCCCCCGCCGACGAGCGGGCGCGCCAGGCGCTGACGCTCATCGCCCATTGGGACGGCGCGATGGACCGCGACCGGCCCGAGCCGCTGATCTTCGAGGCCTTCCTCGCCGCCCTGCAACGCGACATGCTGACCGAGAAGACCGGCCTGTCGTTCGCCGACAAGGGCCAGTTCGACGCGACGGCGCTGATCGCGCTTCTTCGCGACCATCCCGCCTGGTGCGACGCGCCGGGCAAGCCCGACCCCGACTGCCGCGGCATGCTGACGCGCGCCTTCGGCGAAGCGCTGGCGCTGCTGGTCGAGCGCGACGGCGCCGACATGAGCCAGTGGACCTGGGGGCGCGAGCACGTCACGCTGCTCACCCACGCCGTCTATAGCCAGATTCCGCTGCTCGCGGCGGCGAGCGACCTGTCGCGGCCCTCGGGCGGCGACTACTACACGCTCGACCGCGGCGGCGGCGGCGCGGCGCCGGCCGACAAGCCGTTCGCGCGCACGCAGGGCGGCGGCTTCCGCGCCATCTACGACCTCGCCGACCCCGACCGATCGCGCTTCGCCATCGCCACCGGCGAATCCGGCTACATCTTCTCGGCGCACTACCGCGATCTCGCCCAGCTGTGGTTCGACATGAAGTCGATCCCGCTCAAGGGAAGCGAGGACGATCTCAAGCGCGCCGGCGCCCTGACGCTGACGTTCACGCCGCAATAGGCGGACGAGAAGACCGCGCGCCGCTTCGTCAGACGCCCGCCGACCGGTCGGGAAAAGCGAGCTCGTGGCGGTTGCGCCACTCCGGCTTGACGTAGTTGACGACTAGCGACCGCCGCACGCCGTTCATCGGACGGCGGCGAAAGCCGTGCCAGGTGTCGCTGCCGGGAACGAAGATCAGTCCGGCGTTGCGCTGGTAGGGCGCGACGGCGACCAGATTGAGGTTGGAGTCGAGGATGTCGGTGCCCCAGGCCTCGCTGCCCGGCCCGCTCGACAGATAGACCAGCATGGTGAACAGCTTGGCGCCGATGTCGGTGTGCGGCTCGAGCCAGAAGCCTTCGCCGTCGAGGCAATACTCGATGCGTAGGTAACTGCCGGCGAGCTTCGCCTCGCACAGCCGTTCGACGCGCTCGACCACCGGCGCGCTCTGGAAGCCGGCGCCGATCGCCTCGCACACGGGATAGCGCGCGCGCCGCTTGGCGTTGAAGAACAGGCGCGAGCTGTTGTGGGTCTCGCGCTTGCCGAGCGGGTCGTCAGTCCGCGCCGCGCGGACCGGCAGCGAGTCGACGCCCGCGCAGACCTCGGGCGGCAAGACGTCGGCGAGCAGCCAGTGGCGATAGGGCGAGGCGAAGAAGCGGCTCGCGTCGAAGCACTTGATCAGGCTTTCGGCGACCGCGGCGGCGTCGATCACTGGGGCCCTCCCGTCTTTGGGGCGCGAGACGGCCGCAAGAGCGATATCGCCCGCTTGGCGCGCGCCCAGACGCGATGGCGGAACAGCTCGCGCCGCGCCGCCGCGTCGTTGGTCATCCAGGTGACCATCACGCAGCGGCGCGCCCCTTCGTAGGGCTCGTGCCCATGAAACGATCGGTCGTTGCGGCGGAAAGCGACCAGCGTGCCGAGCTCCGGCGACACCTCGCCGATCATGTCGTTGAGGTCGGTCGACGAGCGCAACAGGCGCAGCCGGCCGCCCTTCGCCTCCCATTTGTCGTTGAAGTAGATCACCAGGGAGATGAGCTTGGTCGGGGCGTCGGTGTGGATGCGGCCCTCCTTGGCGGCGCAGCGGCCGCGCACGGTGATCATCTGCGGCCGGCCGACCAGATTGACGCTGAATTTGTCGGAGACCACGCGCGCGACCTCCTCGCCCTCGAGCTCGCGGATCAACTCGGCGAAGCGCGGCCCGGGGCGCGTCGCTTCGACCGGCAGCACGCCGCAATCCGCGATGTCGGGAAAGTCGGCGCCGATCGCCGCCGCCTCGGCGAGCTGGATGGCGCTCTTGACGACGGTGAAGTTGAAGGGCTCGCGCACCAGCGGCGCTCGCCGAAACGCTTCGAGATCAAGCAACGACATGGACCGCTCACGGAGGGAACACTGGGGCTGGCTCGGGGTGGGCGTCGCAGCCTTGGGCCAGCATCCGGGTTCGGCCCGGCCGCGACGATCGGACGCAGGCGAGCGTTCAGGGCGCGCTGGCGCGGTCGAGCGCCGCGACGTCCTCGGCGGCGAGCTTGAGCGAGGCGGAGCGGACGAGGCTCTCCGTCTGGGCGAGCGAGGTGGCGCTGGCGATCGGCGCGGCGACGCCCGGGCGGTGGATGAGCCAGCTCAGCGCGACCTCGGCGGGCTTGGCCCGATGACGCGCCGAGACCTCGTCGAGCGCGGCGAGGATGCGCTCGCCGCGCGGATTGAGGTAGCGCTTCACCCCCTCGCCGCGCGGGCTCTGGCCGAGGTCGGCCTCGCTGCGGTATTTGCCCGAGAGGAACCCGCGCGCGAGGCTGTAGTAGGTGATGACGCCGAGCTCCTCGGCGACGCAGAGGTCGCTGAGCGGCCCTTCGAAGCCGGCGCGATCGTAGAGGTTGTACTCGGGTTCGAGCACTTCGTAGCGCGCGCCGCCCCGCTTCTTCGCCGCCGCGACGGCGCTCTCAAGCAGCGTCGCGGTGAGGTTGGAGGCGCCGCACCAGCGGATCTTGCCCTGCTCGATCAGCCGCTGGTGCGCCCCGAGCGTCTCCTCGAACGGCGTCGCCATGTCGGGCCAATGCGACAGGTAGAGGTCGATCACGTCGGTCTTCAAGCGCGTGAGCGAGGCCTCAACCTCCTCGGCGATGTAGCGCGCCGACAGGCCGCTCTTGCCCTTGCCCATCGGCGAGCCGACCTTGGTGATGAGCGTCACCTTGGCGCGATTGCCGCGCGCCTTCATCCAGTCGCCGATGATCGTCTCGGATTCGCCGCCTTTGTTGCCCGGCGCCCAGGTCGAGTAGGAATCCGCCGTGTCGATCGCGTTGAACCCCGCCGCGAAGAAACGGTCGAGCAGCGCGAACGCCGTTTTCGCGTCCGTCGTCCAGCCGAACACGTTGCCGCCGAA
>CAZKHF010000184.1:0-6207 GCA_964552445.1 uncultured Bradyrhizobium sp.
CGGCGAGAAACGCTTCGCTGCCGAGCGCGACGACGCGGCTTTCGACCAGGCCGCGGACTCCCTTGCCGGCCGGCGCGTCGAACGCGGCGGCCTCGGCCGGCGCCAATCCCTTCTCCTTCGCCGCGGCGACGATCGCCGCCGCCAGCGGGTGCTCGCTCGACCGCTCCAGGCCCACGGCGAGGCACAGGACCTCGTCGGCGGCGAAGCCCGGCGCGGGGCGTAGCGCCACGACGCGCGGCTTGCCCTCGGTCAGCGTGCCGGTCTTGTCGACGACGAGCGTGTCGACCTTCTCCAGCCGTTCGAGCGCCTCGGCGTTCTTGATCAGCACGCCCGATTGCGCGCCGCGTCCGACGCCGACCATGATCGACATCGGCGTCGCCAGGCCGAGCGCGCAGGGACAGGCGATGATCAGCACCGACACCGCCGCGAGGAGCCCATAAGCGAAGCGCGGCGCCGGCCCATAGAACGACCACGCCGCGAAGGCGACGACGGCGATCGCGATCACCAGCGGAACGAACCAGCCCGAGACCCGGTCGGCGAGCCGCTGGATCGGCGCGCGGCTGCGCTGCGCCTCGGCGACCATGCGGACGATCTGCGCCAGCGCCGTGTCGGCGCCGACGCGGTCGGCGCGCATGACGAAGGCGCCGGTCTGGTTGATGGTTCCGCCGATGACGCGGTCGCCGACCCCCTTGGCGACCGGCGTCGATTCGCCCGTCGTCATCGACTCGTCGAGCGCGCTGCGCCCATCGAGGATGACGCCGTCGACCGGCGTCTTCTCGCCCGGCCGCACCCGTAGCCGGTCTCCGACCACGACGGCTTCGAGCGCAACGTCCTCGTCGCCGCCGTCGGCGCGGAGGCGGCGCGCGGTCTTGGGCGCGAGGTCGATGAGCGCGCGGATCGCCCCGCCGGTGCGTTCGCGCGCTCTCAGCTCCAGCACCTGGCCGAGCAGCGCCAGCGCGGTGATCGTCGCCGCCGCCTCGAAGTAGATCGGGGCCGCGCCGTCGGGGCCGCGGAAGCCGGCGGGGAACGCCCCGGGGGCGACGGTCGCCACGACGCTGTAAGCCCAGGCGACGCCGGTCCCGAGCGAGATCAGCGTGAACATGTTGAGGCTGCGCGCGAGAACCGACCGCGCGCCGCGCGCGAAGAACGGCCAACCCGCCCACAGCACCACCGGCGTCGCCAGAACAAGCTCTATCCAACTCGAAGCGCGGCCGCCGACAGCGGCGTGGAGGCTCGTCCAATGTCCCGCCATTTCGAGCGCGACGACGAGAACGGCGAGCGCGAGGCCGATTGAGAACCGCCGCGTCATGTCGGCGAGCTCTTCGCTCGGCCCAAGCGCCGCCGCCGGATTCTCCGGCTCCAGCGCCATGCCGCAGATTGGGCAGGCGCCCGGTCCCACCTGGCGCGCCTCGGGGTGCATCGGGCAGGTGTAGATCGTTCCTGCGGGAGCGCTCAGCGGGTCCGTCGCCGGCGGCGCGCCGAGGTAGCGCTGCGAGTCGGCGACGAACTTGTCGCGGCAGCCGTCGCAACAGAAGTAGTAAGTCTGGCCCGCATGCTCGGCGCGGGCCGCTGCGGTCGCCGGATCGACGGTCATGCCGCAGACGGGGTCCTTGACCGCATCCGCCGCGCCGTGGCCGCCGCCATGCTCTCCGGGCGCCCGGTCGTGGTGGCGCCGCTGGCTATGGTCCTCGTGGTCATGACCGTGACTATGGTTGTGAGCGTGAACGGGCTGGACGGGGTCCTTGACCGCATCCGCGGCTAGCGGCTGCCCGACATAGCGCGCGGGATCGGCGACGAATTTGTCGCGGCAGCCTTGCGAGCAGAAATAGTAGGTCCGCCCTGCGTGGTCGGCGCGGGCCGCCGCGGTCGCGGGGTCGACCGTCATGCCGCACACCGGGTCCTTGATGGCGCCCGCCGCGTCGCGTCCGCCGCGCGGCGCGTTCGCGCGCCCATGGTCATCACCATGGCCATGGCCTTCGGCGTGATGGGGAACAGGGTCGCGATCGACAGGCGCCATCGTAATCTCCACAGTTGCTTCGCCCCCGCTTTTTCGGCTACACCTTCCCATCATTGGAAGGTCAAGGGACGCGACGATGAACATTGGAGCGGCCGCGGCGGCGAGCGGCGTCAGCGCGAAGATGATTCGCCATTATGAGGCGATCGGCCTGCTCAGGCCCGCCGTTCGGCGCGACAACGCCTATCGCGATTATGGCGAGGCGGCGGTGCACGAGCTTCGCTTCGTGCGCCGGGCGCGCAAGCTCGGCTTCTCGATCGAGCAGATCGGCGCGTTGCTGGCGCTGTGGCGCGACGCGGGGCGGCCGAGCCGCGAGGTGCGCAGGATCGCCGAGGCGCATCTCAAGGAGCTCGAAAGCCGCATCGCCGAGGCTGAGGCGATGGCGGCGACGCTGCGCCTTCTGGTGCGCGCCTGCCATGGCGACGATCGGCCGCACTGCCCGATCCTCGAGGACCTCGCCGCCGGCTCCGCGGCGGGCGAGCGGCCGATGTGAGCGACGTCGCCCTCTTTAGCTTGCGGCCCGAATGTGCCAAACGGGCCGCCGATCGCTATTTCGGAATCTGCCCATGTCCGCTTCCTCGACCGGCCTCGCCGACTCCTCGGCGCTGCTTCAGCGTATCGCCGACGCGCTGGAGCGGCTGGCGCCGCCTCCCCGCCCCCGCCCGGACTTCGCCGTCGCCGACGCTTTCCTGTGGCGCGCCGACCGCGGCGCGCTGTCGCCGGTGGCGAAGGTCAACCGCGTCGACATCTCGCTCTTGCGCGGCGTCGATCACGTGCGCGACCTTTTGTTCGCCAACACCGAGCGCTTCGCTCGCGGGCTGCCGGCCAACAACGCGCTGCTATGGGGCGCGCGCGGCATGGGCAAGTCGTCGCTGGTCAAGGCCGTCCACGCCGAGATCAACCGCCGTGCCGGCGCGGATGGGCGGCTGAAGCTGATCGAGATCCATCGCGAGGACATCGAAAGCCTGCCGACGCTGATGGCGTTGACCCGCGACGCGCCGCACCGCTTCATCGTTTTCTGCGACGACCTCTCCTTCGACGCCGCCGACACCTCCTACAAGTCGCTGAAGGCGGCGCTGGAGGGCGGCATTGAGGGAAGGCCGGACAACGTGCTGTTCTACGCGACCTCCAACCGCCGCCATCTGATGGCGCGCGAGATGATGGAGAACGAACGCGCGAGCGCCATCAATCCCGGCGACGTGACGGACGAGCGGGTGTCGCTCTCCGACCGCTTCGGGCTATGGCTCGGCTTCCACCATTGCAGCCAGGAAGATTATCTCGCCATGGTGATGGGCTACGCCGAGCATTTCGGCCTCAAGGCGCCGGCCGACGCGATCCGGGCGGAGGCGCTTGAATGGGCGACGACGCGCGGCTCGCGCTCGGGCCGCTCCGCCTGGCAGTTCATCCAGGATCTCGCCGGCAGGCTCGGCCGGCGGCTCGACTGCGGGGCCGATTGACGCTCAGTGGCAGAGACGGCGAAGGCGGCGGGCCTCTCTTGGGACCCGCCGCCTCCGTTTGGCGCTCGCAGGTTGGTCGTGTGTCTCGCGGCGACCTGCGAGCCGCGAACGTCCAGACTGGAGAACTGGACGAAGCTTTCCGCGCCGGCCGGCCTACAGGCCGGCGAGATAATTGGTGGGGTCGACGGGCGTTTGCCCCTTGCGCAGCTCGAAGTGGAGCTGGGGCGAGTTGACGTTGCCGGTCTGGCCGGACTTGGCGACGATCTGCCCGCGCTTGACGGTGTCGCCGTTCTTGACCTCGAGCTCGGCGTTGTTGGCGTAGGCGGAGACGAAGCCGTTGGGGTGTTTGATCAGCACGATGTTGCCGTAGCCCTTGAGGCCGCTGCCGGAATAGATGACGACGCCGCTTTCCGCCGCGCGCACCGAGGTGCCCTCCGGCACGGCGATGTTGATGCCGTCGTTGCCGTCGATCTTGAAGCCTTCGATGATGCGGCCGCGCGCCGGCCAACGGAACTCCGGCGCGACGCCCTCCGCGTCCGCCTGCGCGCCGGTCAGGGCCGCCGCGGCCGGCGGGTCGCTCGGCCGAACGCTGCTGGTCGGCGTCGAGTCGGGCGACGGCGCGGCCTTCGCGGAGGTCTTCGGGATGTCGGTGGTCGCCACGCGGGGCGCGTCGGCCTTGGCCTTGGCGTCCTTCGCCGTTTTCTTGGCCGGCGTCGTCGCGTCGGCGTCGTCGTCGTGAGCCGGCTTCTTCGCCTTCTCTTGCTTGATCGGCGCGGCGTCGTCGTCGCGCGAGTCGGCGGCCGCCACGCGCTTCATCTTCTCTGCGGCCGGCGGCGCGCCGCTGGCGTTGTAGACCGGGACGACGAGATGCATGCCGTCGTGGACGTCGGCGGGACTGTCGAGGCCGTTCGCTTTCAGCATCGCCGCCGGAGGCACGCCGTAGCGGCGCGACAGGGTTTCGAGGCTGTCGCCCCTGGCGACGACGATCGGCGTTCCGCCGACCGGGCTCCAGCCGGCGACGGAGCCGCGGTTGACGCGCTCGGACGCGGCCGGCGGCGCGGCGGCGACGGCGACCGGCGCCGGGCGCGCGGCGTATTGCGGGCTCGGCGCCAGAGGCGCGGAAGCGACCGCCGAGGTCGGCGCCGGCGCCGCGGCGTCGTTGGAGGCGGTCGCGAACGGGTTAGAGAACGGACTGTCGGAATTGTCGCTAAATCGGGTCGAGTCGGCCGAGCATCCCGAAAGCCAAACGCCCACTGCCACGGTCAAGGCCAATTGGACGGCGCCTCGACTGACGCCCAACGCTGCGAACTCACTCATCGGCTCAACCCACTCGACGCGGCCAATGTCGCGGACATTGAGCCGATTGTGTTAAGAGAACGTTTAAGATGAAGGCCTTGTGGCGGCGGCGACCCGTCAAAGGGCTCGCGAAAGGCCGGCGACCAACGGCGTCAGGGCGCGCGCCGCGCCGCACGTTTCCGCCACAGTCCCGCCTGCTTGCTGGCGTCGCAGGCGCAGGATGCGCTGCCCGCCCGCCGCGGGGTCGGCGACCGCCGCGACCAGCGCCCCACCCTCGGCGAGAAGTTCGGTCAGCGGCGTGGCCGGGCGTTCGAGCAAGGCGTGGACGAGGACGCCGTCGAAGCGCTCGCCGTCGGGCGCGAAGACGAGCGCGTCCGCCCAGGCGACCCGCACGTTGGCGAGGCCGAAGGCCTCAAGGCGAGCGGCGGCCTCGAGCGCCAGCGTCTGGATTCGTTCGAGCGAGACCACTTCCGCCGCCAGTTGCGCGAGCAGCGCCGCCGCGTAGCCGGAGCCGGTCCCCACCTCCAGCACCCGCGCGCCCGGCGCGGGCGCGAGCGCCTCGATCATCGCCGCGACCACCGACGGCGGCGGCGCGGTCTGGCCGCAGCCAATCGGCAGGGCGATGTCGCGCGCGGCGATGTCGGCGTAGCGCTGCGGCATGAACAGCGCGCGCGGCGCGCGCTCCAGCGCCCTGAGCAGCCTGAGCTCGCGGATGCCGCGCGCGCGCAGGCGCATCATGAACTGGGCCCGCTCCTCGGCTTCGGGGCCCGTCATCGCCTGCTGCGGGTCCTGCGGCGCCGGCATCGCTCATCGGCCCTCGAACGCCCCGGCGTAACGGCGCCGCGTCGCCTCGTCGGTGAAGTCGATGCGGAGCGGCGTGATCGACACCTTGCGCGCCGCCAGCGCCTCAATGTCGCTGCCCCTGTTGGGGAGGACCCCGCCGCGGCGGAACGTCAGCCAGAAATAGGGAATCGCGCGTCCGTCGCGCCGCTCCTCCACCTGCATCAGCTCGGTGTCGCGCTGGCCCTGCCCGGTCACGGCGACGCCGGCGACTTCGGCGGCGGCGCAGGCGGGGAAGTTCACGTTGATCAGCACGCCGTCGGGCACGCCGATGTCGAGGATGCGGCGGACGACGTCGGGCGCCAGCGTCGAGGCGCAGTCCCAGTTGGGCCTGTCGCGGCCTTCGCGGCCGTCGTAGGCCTGCGACAGCGCGATCGACGGCACGCCGATCAGCGCGCCCTCCATCGCCGCCGCGACGGTGCCCGAATAGGTGACGTCCTCGGCGGCGTTCTGGCCGCAGTTGACGCCCGAGAGGATGAGATCGGGCCGCGCGTCGGCGAACAGCCGCCGCACCCCCATGATGACGCAGTCGGTCGGCGTGCCCCGCACGGCGAAGCGGCGCGGGCCGATCTCGCGCAGGCGCAACGGGTTGTTGAGCGA
>CAZKHF010000185.1:0-6179 GCA_964552445.1 uncultured Bradyrhizobium sp.
CACAGAGCATGTTTGTTTGGCGACCCGACTTCTCGGTTGCGCGGCCCAATTGGTGCGTCCATTTTGATTCTTGGGGATCCCGCGACACGCCGATGCTTCCTTGTGATTCCCGACGTTGGTTGGGGGGCCGGGGTCCCCAGCCAATAAAGCGCGCTTATTCGGAAGCCCTGGCTCCCCAAGGCGCCGCCGCCTATGGGCGGGGCTGGCCGGCGCGGCCCGAGATGACGAGAGGCGCTTAGTCGAGGGGCGCGCTGGCGGCCGGCTGACAAAAATGCGCTCGCGCGATGGCCGAGGCTCGGGATGTCGCCGCGACAACTCAACGCCCTCGCGGGCGGACCGATTGGGGGTCCGCTTCGCGCCGTCGTATCTCTATGTGCGTGCTTGAAAGGCGATGACGCGGCGCGCTTCCGCGATGCGACATTTTCGCGCAAGGCCGCGTCGGCTTAGCATTTGACCTTTCCGGTTAAGCCCACTGCAAATCGGCGATTTCATATTGCGTGCGACGACGAAATCGGCGCTGGCGGCCCCTATTGGAAGTGTCTGCCCGATTTATCAGCGAGCCGACAGACGCCGGTCCCCCCACCAGGCGCCTCGTCTCCGATTTCGCCGTCCCCAATTTCCCCGCCGCCGACTTAACCGCCGAGACGCCCGACGGCCGGACCGCGGGGGACGACGCGCAGCCGCGTCGCCGCGCCTAAGACGTTCTGCGAGACGCCGTTGCGCCGACAGCGCGATTAATCACGCCGTCCGCGGCGCGCCTTGACGATCTTCGCCGCCGCGCCGTCCGTCTCGACGCGCGTAGAAACGGGGAATTCGCGGCGCTTGGTCATCTTTGGAAGCGCGGGAGCCGTTCGCGCACCCGCCGCAACACATCGTCGACGTCCAATCCGCCGCCCGTCTCGATGGCGCGCCGCAGCTGCGAATCGGCGAGCAGGCCGAGTTGCACGGCTCGCAACACCCCGATGAAGTTCGCGGTGCTTTCGCTGCAAACGTCCTTGTAAAGCACGCCAATGGCCGCGCCATAACAATCGAGTTTGTTAAGCGCGGAAAGAACGCCCCATGGTCCCAAGGCGTCGTCGGGGTCAATTTGACCGGCATGCTCGAAGACGCCAATCAACGCCTTGATGGCGTCGGGAACGCCATCGGACGAGCTCATAATCGCCTCGCGGGTCGTCACGCCGAAACTATTGAGCGTGGTTGCGTAGCTCACTTTCTCCTCCCGACGTTGGACCGGCGTCGAGAGCGCGGTCGGCGCGGGTCTGACTGTTGACGTCAGCGGCCTCAGCCATTCCTTCAACGATCGGCGACGCCTTCGGCGAGGGCGCTCGACGCAAGCGTAGAGATGATAAGCGCAACTAAGCGCCGTTTGTTGGACGACATAGCGCAATTTCCGCACGGCGGTCGCCGGCGGCCGCCGCCCCAATCGCCGTCAGCCAGAGGCCGAAGGCGATTGGCTCCTGCGCCCAAGCGCGGGTGCGCCTACGGCGGGATTGCGGCGACGGCGCGCTTGATGACGTCGTCGACGGCGCGGCCCAACTCTCCGCCGCCACGCCGCCGCCGACCACAAGTCTGCCGTCGCCTTCGAAGCCCAAGCGGAGCAACTCCGCCAGCCGCAAGCGTCAGACGTTGTTCGCCTTGTCGCCGAATTGGCGAGTCTCAGGCGACGAGGGCGGTCCAGCCCGGTCGCCGCAACCTCGGTCGGTCGGGGACGAAGCGGTCCGCCCGCCATCCGCGAGCGCCGAGCGCCGGCGTTCGCCGTTAGCCCGACCGCTTGAGGCGCGACAGCGCGAGGGCGGCCAGGATCGCCGCCGCCAAGCCTTCCGCCGGCCACAGACTTAGGCTGTAGCGCGACACGGCGACGCCGAAGAACGCCGTCATCAGCATCGACGCCTGCACGATCCAGCCCATCAGGCCAGCGAGCAGCAACAGCGGGCGCTCGGGCGCCGCGGGACGAACGAGTGGAATGAAGCCGATCAGGCACGCTGCGAGGCTCGCGAGAACCAGGCCGATCTGAACCCCGCGCGCGGCGCTGGCGAATCGCGTCGGAGGCCGGTTCAATTCGAGCACAACTTCGTCAGCGAACGGATGAGGCGCGGCGACGAGCCGTTCTCGCGCCTCGCCCTGCCCCGGCGACATCAGTTCGGGCACGTAGGTCTGCGCCCACCAGTTCGCGGCCGCCATTTGCACAACCGTCCACGGCTGGCGACGCAGGCTTGCGAGCGCGGCCTTCCGGATCGCGACGCCTTTGGTCGCCTCCGTGTCGGCGCCGACGTCCTGCGGCCGGATTTGGTCGTAGACCGGCCACTGGCCGAGGGTTTCGTAGCGGGTCTCGACGAAGGACTTCAGGCTCATGGGGGAGATCGTCGCAATCAAGGCGCGGGTGGGCGCGAACTGCGCGTAGATCGTGGAAAGGGCTCTCGTCGCCGGGTCGTCGCCCTGCGGCGCCTCGGGCGTGAGCAACGCCTTGGCGAACATATGGCGAGACAGAAGCGACTCGCGGGGGCCGGGATGTTCGGCGCTGTAGGCGGCGCTTTCGAGGGCGATGATCAGCGCGACCGGCGTCAGCAGCGCGGCCAGCGCCGCCCCCAGCGCGCGCCAGGACCTGGTCGAGGTCAGGCCGACATAGAGGAGCAACGCGGGAACCAGCGCGGCGTTGGACGGGCGAATCGCGATGGCGAAGCCAGCGACGGCGCCCATGGCCAAGAGCGGTCCGAGCTTCGCCCGGCCGAAGCTCCCGATCGCCAGACCGCCGAGCGCCAGCAGGCACGAGACGGAAAACGAGTCGGTCATCAGCTTCAGGTGGAACAACGCGACGACCGGGTTGCCGAATATCGCCGCGCAGGCGATCGCGACGCCGACCCGCGAGCCGGCGCGCCGCCATAGCGCGTCGATCGCGAAGAAACCGGCGGCGGCGTAGACCCAAATCTGAATCGGCAGCGCCGCCAGAGGCGTTCCGAAAACCGAGGCGCACAGGCGCAGCGCCCAGGGATAGCCGGCGGAGCGATAGGCGAAGAAGTGCAAGTAGCTGGGCGTATCGCCGCGGTCGAAGGTCTCGACCGGGATCGGCAGCAGCCACAAAGCGAGGCCGTAGACGATCGCCAGCGCCGCCACCAGCGCCGACACGCGATCGAACGGAAGCCGACGCTCGTCCGCCATTCCGGAATCCTTGAAAGATGTGACGGTCGTCATGGCCGCAGCCCTCCGAGCCCGAACGGCCTCTGCGCCAAATAGAGCATTCGCTTCTGCTCGACGCGGGAAAACGCCAGCGAATCGAGGATCAACCCGCAGACGAACAGCAGCACGGAAACGATCATCAAGCCGGTGGCGAGGATCGCGGTGGGAAAGCGGGGAACGAGGCCGGTCTCGAGGTAGGTCAACAGTAGCGGCAAGGTTAGCGCGAGGCTGAGCGCCGCCAGGGCGGCGGAAAAGAAGCTGTAGAAGATGAACGGCCGCGTCTCCTTGAGCAGGAACGCGAACGTACGCAGGATTCGCAAGCCGTCGCGAAAAGTGCTGAGCTTGCTGGCCGATCCTTCCACGCGCCGGCCATACGGAACGCGGACCTCGGCCACCGGCAGCTTGAGCTGGCTGGCGTGCACCGAGAGCTCGGTCTCGGTCTCGAACCCCGCCGAGATCGCCGGAAAACTCTTGACGAAGCGCCGGCTCAGAACCCGATACCCGGAAAAGATATCGGTGAAGTCCCGACCGAAAACGGCGGCGTAGAGCAGGTTGAACAAGCCGTTGCCGAAACCGTGCCCCCTGCGCCCCGCATCCTTGGTTACGCCCTCGCGGACGCCGACCACCATGTCGAGCCGTTGGTCGATCAGCTTGGCGACCAGCGTCGGCGCGGCGCAAGCGTCATAGGTGCCGTCGCCGTCGGCCATGACGTAGACGTCCGCCTCGACTTCCGCGAACATGCGCCGCACGACGTTGCCTTTGCCGCGTCGCGGCTCTGCGAGAACGACCGCGCCGGCCCGCCGCGCGGCTGCGGCGGTCTCGTCGGTCGAAGCGTTGTCGAAGACGTAGACGACGGCGCCGGGCAGCGCTCCGGCGAAGTCCTGCACGACCCTGCCGATCGTCAGCGCTTCGTTGAAACAGGGAAGCACGACGGCGATCGACAGGGAGGGCGCGGACGCGGCGACGGCGGTCGCGCGCGCCGGCTTGTCCGCTTCCGGCTCTTCTCTCGTCAGCAGATGCACGTTCATCGGCGCGCCCTCGCAACCTAAGCTACGTATCAATTTAATAGTATCTGTAAACGTCGGCCTCAACCAGCGCCAGCTTAGGACGACGCGCGCACTTTTAGCTAATCGGTTAACGCCTAGCGCGTCATAAGATCGATCATTGCTAATTCAAAGAAATAATACCTAACCTGGCAATAGAACCATAGCGAGCGGATTGAATGCAATACTTAACGCCTGCGTCCCGCGGCGGCGATGACATTGTCGGACTCGGCGACCGATGGCGGCGGCTGAGCCCGCCGCGCCGGACGCGCCAGACGGAGGAGGCGCCGACGTCGATCGCCTCGGCCGTCGCCGCGACCCGCAGCGCGCAAGCCGCCGGCTGGCGCGACGGGTTTTCAGACCTTGACCTAACGCAAAGTGTTGTCAGGGAAATCAGGCACAGTGGGCGTTGCGGACGGCGGCGATCGGTTAGCCGTCCGAGCCTCGGCGCCAGGACGTCCCCTCTCGCGCGGAGGGCCCCGGGGCGCGCATATGAGGGGCGTGCGCGGGAAAGGAGCGGCGGCGATCGATTGGCCGCTCCTTCCTCGGCGCCGCCCGTCCCGATTAGGCGCGACGGCGCGATCGCCGGCCTCGCCGCCGAGGCGCTCCTCTCGATCCTACCGTCGATAGCCCGCCGCCTCAGTTCCCTGGGCGCTCAGGCTCGGCCCAGCGGCGGCGCGGGAAACGCGCCCTCGCCCGCCGGCGCGATGCGCGCCGCCCGGCCCGTCGCGATCTCCGAGGGGCTCGAGGCCTGCTGCGCCGCATCGCCGGCGCATCGCCCCGCCTCGACCTTCCAGCCGCCGACCAGCAGCTGCCGCGAAAAGATGCGCGCCTCATTCGCCGTCGCGAACAGGCGCAATCTCCAGCCCGATTTCGTTATAACGCCGGAGGGGCCAAACCGGGCGTAACGCACGAAGTATTCCATCGCGCCCACTCGCCACGCACCCAGAGACCGACTTCAGGACCCCTGAACGACCCCCGCCGCCGACACCGCGGCCAAAAAAGCGGATGAGTTCGACTGCAACCCAACTTCGTTTCGGTTCTTCGCGGTCAGCGCCGCCGGAATCAACTCCGCGGCGCATCCCCTTTTTTCGAGTTTGAGACAACGGCGGCGGCCGTCTACTGTTAGCTAACTTTTTTGCTGTGGAAAAGCGACATTTCTGTGGATAGATCGGCGCGCTCGACTGGGCCGCCGCCGTCTTCGACAGGAGCGGCCGCGATCGACGCGCCGCGTCTTCCCCGACCAGCGCCGCGGGTGCTAGATCAGCGATCAATCGCCCCTTCGCGGCGGCGTCCCTCTCGCCTCTCCATCGGAATTCGCCATGCGCATCGAAAGCGACGTCAAGCTCGACTTCAAGGACGTCCTCATCCGCCCGAAACGCTCGACGCTGAGCACCCGCAGCGCCGTCGACATTCGCCGGACCTTCCGGTTCCTGCACACGGGCGCGGAATGGAAGGGTTTTCCGCTGATCGCCGCCAACATGGACGTCACCGGGACGATGGCCGTCGCGCGCGCGCTCGGCCGCCACGAGGCGCTGACCGCGCTGCACAAGCACTATCCCGAGGATGAGCTGGCGGCGTTCTTCGCCGGCGAGGACGGCCGGCGCGCCTTCTATTCGCTTGGCATCACCGCCGCCGACTTCGCCAAGCTCGCCGCCGTGAGCAAGCGGGCGCCGACGCCCTTCCTGTGCCTCGACGTCGCCAACGGCTATTCGGAGAAATTCCTCGACGCGGTCAAACGGGTGCGCGACGAGCACTCCAAGGCGGTGATCATGGCCGGCAACGTCGTCACCGGCGACATGACCGAAGCGCTGGTGCTCGCCGGCGCCGACATCGTCAAGATCGGCATCGGCCCCGGCTCGGTGTGCACCACGCGCAAGGTGACCGGCGTCGGCTATCCGCAGCTCTCGGCGATCATCGAATGCGCCGACGCCGCCCACGGCCTCAAGGGCCAGGTCTGCG
>CAZKHF010000186.1:0-1344 GCA_964552445.1 uncultured Bradyrhizobium sp.
CGCCATAGAGATGGTTGAGGAACATCTCCTTGGTCAGCGTGGTGCCCTTGCGCAGGCTCAAGAGCTCGAGCATCTGATATTCCTTGCCGGTCAGATGCACGCGCTGGCCGTCGACTTCGACGGTCTTCTGGTCGAGGTTGACCACCAAATCGCCGGTGACGATGACCGACTGGGCGTGGCCTTTCGAGCGGCGCACGATGGCGTGGATGCGCGCGATCAGCTCGTCCTTGTGGAACGGCTTGGTGAGGTAGTCGTCGGCCCCGTGGCCGAGCCCCTTCACCTTGTCCTCGATGCCGGCCATGCCGGAGAGGATGAGAATCGGCGTCTTGATCTTGGTGACGCGCAGCGCCCGCAGCACCTCATAGCCAGACATGTCGGGCAGGTTCAGATCCAGGAGGATGATGTCATAATCGTAGAGTTTTCCGAGATCGATTCCTTCTTCGCCAAGGTCGGTGACGTAGACGTTGAAATTTTCGGACTTGAGCATCAGCTCGATGCTCTGCGCGGTCGCGCTGTCGTCCTCGATCAATAAAATGCGCATGTTCAATCCCCAGACTTGCCGCCCACGCACGCGACTGCGGCGACCCAGGCCGCATGCGCGCCGTCCGACAGCCGGCGCGCAACCGGGACGCGATCCCGGCCGATTCGAAACGCAGACTGAACGCCATTGGTTAACAAATTCTGATTCACTCGCGCAACCCCTTCCCCAGAGAATTTCCGTCACATAGAGAAATAATTGATTCCTTTGCCTGATTCGCGAATCACTCGGTTAATGTGACACATTAGCTATTTCCCGTATCGGACTCTAAGGACTCGCCGATCCGTTTCCTCGACGCGTCGCCCCGCCGCACGGGAATCCACGCGCCCTTCGGCAGCGGCGCGGGCCGACGGCGGTCGCCGACGGCAGTCAGGTGTCGATAAGGATTGTTAATTACGCGGGTAAACATTCCGCTAATTTGATCGCCGAAGCGCGTCATTTTCTTGCGCCGCCGCGCGCGCGCCTGAAATCCCCGACTTTCCTTTCTTACGCGCCGCGGCGCGTAAGAAAGGAGCAACCTTCCTGCGTCATCTTCGCGCGGTCTCGTGGCGATCAAGCGCGGCGGCGAACGCCGCCGGGCGTTCGAGTGCTTTCGTTCTTGGTATGGAGTGCGTAGCGATGAAATCGCGAGACACGCTCATTCGGCTTAAGCGTTTCCAGGCCGAAGAGAAGCGCCGGCGCGTTCGGCAGATCGAGATGATGGTCGCCGAGTTCACCCGCATGGCGATGGAGCTCGACCGCGAGATCGCCAACGAGGAAAAGCGCACCGGGATCACCGACCGCAACCACTTCGCCTACCCGACTTA
>CAZKHF010000186.1:1444-6172 GCA_964552445.1 uncultured Bradyrhizobium sp.
ACGAGGAAAAGCGCACCGGGATCACCGACCGCAACCACTTCGCCTACCCGACTTACGCGCGCGCGGCGATCGCGCGGCGCGACAACCTCAAGCGGTCGATCGGCGAGCTGACGGCGCAGATCGAAGAGGCGAAGGCCGCCGAAGAGGAGGCGCGGGCGGAACTCGCGCGTTATGAATCGCTCGAAGGCCGCGAAAAGGCGCACGAGCGCGCCCACGAGGCCGCCGCCCGGATGTGAACCGGACGACGTTCGCCGGCGACCGGCGTTTTCGTCCCTTCGAGCGACGCGGAGCGAGCGCTTCAGGCTTCGCGGCGAAAGAGCGTTTCGCGCTCCGCCCGCGCGCATTGACGCGACCGCCGTCGACGGCCGACGGCGCAGCCGCTGATCGCCGGGTTTGCGGCGGATTCGCCCAAGAAGAAATCGAACGCGGCAAGCGGCGCGAGGCGTCGCGATCGGCTACGCCGATCCCAGCCGCTTCAGCCCCGCGAGCGCGGTCGCGTTGTTGGGGCTGACCATGGTCGCACGCTGGTAGGACTCGATCGCCTTGGCCTTGTTGCCGAGGCGCTCGTAGGCGACGCCGAGGCCCGCCCACGCTTCGGCGTTGCTCGAGTCGACGTTCAGCGCGGCGTTGAAGTCCTCGACCGCGGCGTCATACTTGCCGGTGGCGATCAGACTCTCGCCGCGCGCCTGGTAGGGCGCGGCGGCGAACGGGTCGCGATCGATGGCGTTGCCGAAATCGGTGATCGCCTGCGCGTGGTCGCCCTGGCGCTGAAAGATGAGGCCGCGCGCGTGATAGGCCTGCGCGCCCTCGGGGTTGAGCCGGATGACGGTGTCGAGGTCGGCCATCGCCTCGGGGAAATGGCCGTGCGCGCGCTCAAGGTTGCCGCGACCGAGATAGGCGGAGACGTCGTTGGGATTGGCGGCGATGGCCGAGTTGAAATCGGCGAGCGCCAAGCCGTCCTTGTCGATCTGGCGATAGGCGAGCGCGCGGTTGGTGTAGGCGGCGCCGAACTTCGGGTCGATCTGCACCGCCTTGGTGAAATCGTCGATGGCGTTCTGGTAGCGGCCGCTCTTGGCGTAGGCGATGCCGCGGGTGTTGTAGGCGGCCGAATCGTTGGGATTGCGCTGGATGACGTCGGTGAGCGAGGCGATGTTGCCCGGCGCGGCCGAGGAATCGGCGTCGACCTCGGCGACATGGTTGACCGCGGGGGTGAACGAGCCCAGCGTTTCCGAACAGGCGGCGAGCGCCAAAACCGCCAGCGCCAGGAGCGCCCCCCGCCCCAAAGCCGCGCGGCCGCGTCGCGCCGTCGTCTCCATGTTCCGCCGCCCTTTCGTCCGCCGCCGTGGCGGCGGAGCCGCAATGCTAATCGTTGGTCGAACCCATGCGCGAGAAAAGTGGCGAAAGATGAGCGGCGCGGTCGCGCGCCCGCCTTCTTCGCGCCCCCGGCCTCAGCTCGCCGAGCGCGGCGCGCCCACCGGCGCCCTCGGCTTCATCGGCAGCAGGCCCTCGCGCTGAAGCTTCTTGCGCGCCAGCTTGCGGGCGCGGCGCACCGCTTCGGCCTTTTCGCGGGCGCGCTTCTCCGACGGCTTTTCGTAGTGGCCGCGAAGCTTCATTTCGCGGAAGATGCCCTCGCGCTGCATCTTCTTCTTCAGCGCTTTCAGGGCCTGATCGACATTGTTGTCGCGGACGAGAACTTGCACGGGCGATCCTGTTTTGGGAGGCTTGCGCCTCGACTCGAGCCGGAATTTGCGAAGACGACAGAGGCGCGCACACCCCTTAGAGCGTCGCGCCTCATTAGTGATTTGACTACCAGACTCCGGCCCGTTTGTCCAGCCAATCAGCGCCGTCGCGGGCTCTCCGGCAGCACGCGCGTGACGTGGCCCATCTTGCGTCCCGGGCGGGTCTCCAGCTTGCCGTAGCGGTGCAGCGAGAGGTCGGGCTCGGCGAGGATGTCGCGCCATTCCTCCGCCGCGTCGCCGATCAGGTTGCGCATCTCGATCGCGCCGCGCCGCGCCGTCGCGCCGAGCGGCCAGCCGGCGATGGCGCGCAGGTGCTGCTCGAACTGCGAGGTCTGCGCGCCCTCGATCGTCCAATGGCCGGAGTTGTGCACGCGCGGCGCCAGCTCGTTGACGATCAGCCGCTCAGCCCCTTCCGCGTCGCGCGCGACGAACAGCTCGACGGCGAGCGCGCCGACGTAGTCGAGCGCCTCCAGCGCGCGCTTGGCGATCGCCCGCGCGCGCTCCTCGACGCGCGGCCCGACGCGGGCCGGGACGCGCGTGCGGGCGAGAATGTGGCGCTCGTGCTCGTTCTCGCACAGGTCGTAGGTTGCGATCGCCCCTTCGAGGCTGCGGGCGGCGACGATGGAGGCTTCGCGCTCGAAGGCGACGAAGCCTTCGAGAATCATCGGCCCGCCGCCCAAGGCCCGGCGCAGCGCCGGCGCGTCCGAGCCTTCGCGGATCAGCGCCTGGCCTTTGCCGTCGTAGCCGAGCCGGCGCGTCTTCAGCACCGCCGGGCGGCCGAGCTCGCCGATCGCGCGCTTCAGTCCTTCGTCGTCGTCGACGGCGCGGAACGGCGCGACCGGCAGGCCGAGCTCGCTCAAGAAGGTCTTCTCGACCAGCCGGTCCTGGGTCAGCGCAAGCGCCCGCGCGCCCGGCCTGACCGGCCGACGCTGGGCGAGAAACTCGACGCAGGCGACCGGCACGTTCTCGAACTCATAGGTGACGACGTCGACCGCCTCGGCGAAGCGGGAAAGCGCCGCCTCGTCGTCGAAGCGCGCGACGGTGCGCGCGCTCGCCGCGTCATAGGCGGGCGCCTCGGCCTCCGGCGCGTAGACGTGGCAGCGCAGGCCGATCTTCAGCGCCGCCATCGCCAACATGCGGCCGAGCTGTCCTGAGCCGAGAACGCCGACGGTCGCGCCGGGGCAAAGAATCATCCCGCGGCGTCCGTCGGCTTTTCGGCGACGGCGGCGGTGCGCGCCGCGCGCCAGGCTTCGAGCCGCCGGGCCAGCGCCGGATCGCCAAGCGCGAGCACGGCGACGGCAAGCAGCGCCGCGTTGACCGCGCCCGCCTGGCCGATCGCCAGCGTCCCCACCGGCACGCCGGCCGGCATCTGCACGATCGACAGCAGGCTGTCCTGGCCCGACAGCGCCTTGGTCTCGACCGGCACGCCGAACACCGGCAGCGTGGTGAAGGCCGCGGTCATGCCGGGCAGATGGGCGGCGCCCCCGGCCCCGGCGACGATCACCTTGAAGCCCGCGGCCTTAGCGCCCTTGGCGAAGGCGGCCATGCGGTCGGGAGTGCGGTGGGCCGAGACGATCCGCGCCTCGTAGCCGACGCCGAGCTCGTCGAGCGTCTCGGCGGCGCGGCGCATGGTCGCCCAGTCGGACTGGCTGCCCATGATGATGGCGACGGGTTTAGAAAGCTCGCTCACGCGCCCCTGCCGGCGAAGGAAAGGCCGAAGACAGCGCCGGCGGCTTAGCCGAAGGGCGCGCCGGGCGCAAGGCGGCGACAGACCGACGGCGCGCGACGATCGCCGCGCGGCCGCCGGCGGTAATCTCTCGCTTCGCGTTCGGCAAGGTCGCCGATCGCAAAGCCCGGGTCCGCCCCGCGGCGGCGGCGGCGGAGCGGCGCGAGAAACGACCGAGCGCGCCGTCGTCGGCCAATCGGCGCCCGGCCAGCGTAAGCCCGACCCACGCGAGGCGGCGGCGGGCGGCGCCGATTCCTGCCGCGTTTTGCGCCCTTTCAAGGGCTTGCGCGACGGAAAATTTCCTCCCCCGCCGCCGGCTGCGGGCGGGCGGCTCCCGCGGCGGGGCGGCGGAGGCGCGGCGGCGGCGGCGGCGTCACTGTGGTATTCCCGATCATCGTGACGTGTGCGTACTTTCCGCCCTCCGCGGGACAACGACGGCGCATCGTAATTAGTGTAATTATGCGTGTGTCACTGTAATCCGCCGTCTCCGATGGTTTTAAGTTAATTTAACACGCCTTCACTAGCCGCTTTCGAATGTGCTTGAACCATCGGAACAGCGGAAGCTCTTTAGCTACGTCCCATTCCTCCTTAAGAAGGGCTTGCGCTACGGTCATTGCCTCCTCGACCTTTGCTTGGTCGACAACAGTCGTTTCGACGACCCAAAAATTTTTCAGCTTTTCGATCAAATTACTATGCAATCTCTCTTTCATATTAAGTCGAAGCGTAATTCTGTAATAGACAAGCATCAAGCGCGCGCGCTTCGTGTTTTTGTTGCTCCAATTCCTCAACACGAGCGCTATCTTTATTATTAAGCAATTTTCCTACGTAGAAATGGACTCCGTCCGGCTCCTTGAAATAAGTAGCTATGTCGTCTCGCAGGGCGTTTATCCACGTTTGCCGGAACTCAGAGATTTTTGCGGAATGAGCAATTGCGGCCGCCGTTATACCAGCCGCGGCTGCGACAATTGCGATAACCAAAGCCCCCAACCAGGACGCCATGCTCGCCTCCCGCTCGTTATTTAGATTGAGCATCACACTAATCTTTACGCGAAAATTTCTCAACGGCACAAAAGATTAAGAGCTATGCGACCACGAGGGGAAGGGTGCAGAAAGCAAGAATTTTGACGAAGCGACTTTTGCTCGAAAATCGGGGACTTTTGAGAGATCGAGAACGGCGCGGTTCACGCCTCTAACCGGCCCAGCGAGGCCGCAGGGCTCCGAACTCGGGTTAACGGGGGTTAACGGGTTGCGCGGGGCGTGATT
>CAZKHF010000187.1:0-6137 GCA_964552445.1 uncultured Bradyrhizobium sp.
CGCCAAGCGACTAACTAACAGCTTCGCGCATGGCAAGCGCCGGAGGCTCGTCAGATGGCGAAAGGGACCGCCTTTCTCGAGGATCGCGGGGTCGTTCGCGTCGGCGGCGAGGACCCTGCCGAGTTCCTGCAAGGGCTTCTGACCAACGACGTCATCAAGCTCGGCGTAGGCGAAGCGCGCTACGCGGCGCTGCTGTCGCCGCAGGGCAAGATCCTGTTCGACTTTCTGGTCGCGCGCGCGCCGGGCGAGGCCGGCGCGGCGTTCCTCCTCGACTGCGTAAGCGGGCAGGCGGGCGAGCTCGCCAAGCGGCTCGGCTTCTACAAGCTGCGTGCGAAAGTCGCGGTCGCCGACGCCAGCGCCGACTGTGGCGTCGTCGCCACTTGGGGCGCCGAGCCGGAGGGCGCGCCCGGCCGGCTCGTCTATGGCGACCCCCGCGCGCGCGGCCTCGGCTGGCGCGCCATCCTGCCGCGCGCCGAGGCGGCGGCGGTCGGCGCGGCCGGCCTCGCCGAATACGAAGCGCTGCGCATCGGCCTCGGCGTTCCCAAGGGCGGGGTCGATTTCGCCTATGGCGACGCCTTCCCCCAGGAGGCCGACATGGATCTTATCCACGGCGTCGACTTCGACAAAGGCTGCTACGTCGGCCAGGAGGTGGTGTCGCGGATGAAGCATCGCGGCGAGGCGCGCAAGCGCGTGGCGCGCGTGAGGCTCGACGGGCCGGCGCCGCCGCCCGGCGCGACGGTGAGCGACGGCGAGCTCGCGGTCGGCGTCCTCGGCTCCTCCTCGGGCCGCGACGCGCTGGCCCTGCTGCGGCTCGACCGCGTCGAAGCGGCCAAGGCGGCGGGGCGGCGCCTCAGCGCCGCGGGCGTCGGGCTGGTCGCGGCCGAGTGACGCCCGCGAGGCGGCGCGACCACCCGGCCTATGGCCTTGCGGCGCGCCGCCGGCTACAGTCCGCGCCGTTTCCGCGGGCCGGGGCGAAAGCCGCGGGGTCGGCCACATTCCGAGGGGAGAATCACGCCGATGGTCGCTGGATTTAGCGTCGTCGCGATCGTCATCGCGCTGTTCGCCGTCATCACTGTCCTGATGGGCGTCAGGCAGGTGCCGCAAGGCTTCAACTACACGGTCGAGCGTTTCGGCCGCTACAACAAGACGCTGACCCCCGGTCTGGGGCTGGTCATTCCCTACATCGACCGCGTCGGCCGCAAGCTCAGCGTGATGGAGCAGGTGGTCGACGTGCCGAGCCAGGAGATCATCACCAAGGACAACGCGACGGTGACGGTCGACGGCGTCGCCTTTTACCAGGTGCTCGACGTGCGCAAGGCGTCCTACGAGGTCGCCAGCCTTGAGCGGGCTCTGCTCAACCTGGTGATGACCAACATCCGCACCGTCATGGGCTCGATGGACCTCGACCAGCTGCTGTCGCACCGCGACGAGATCAACGCGCGGCTGCTCGGCGTCATCGACGCGGCCTCCGAGCCGTGGGGCGTCAAAGTGACGCGCATCGAGATCAAGGACATCGAGCCGCCCAAGGACCTGGTCGAGGCGATGGGCCGGCAGATGAAGGCCGAGCGCGAGAAGCGCGCGGTGATCCTCGAGGCGGAGGGCATGCGCCAATCCGACATCACCCGCGCCGAGGGCCGCAAGGCGGCGGTGGTGCTCGAGGCGGAAGGACGCAAGGAAGCGGCGTTCCGCGACGCCGAGGCGCGCGAGCGCTCCGCCCAGGCCGAGGCGCTGGCGACGCGCGTGGTGAGCGAATCGACCGCCCACGGCGACGTCGCGGCGCTCAACTACCTCATCGCCGACAAATACGTGCGCGCGCTGCAGGCGATCGCGCAGGCGCCCAACCAGAAGGTGTTCATCGTGCCGATGGAGCTCGCTTCGCTCGCCGGCACGCTCGGCGGCGTCGCGCAGATCGCGGCCGGCGCCTTCGGCGACGGCCGCGGCGCGGCGGCACCGCGCGCCGCCCGCCCCGCCAGCGTGGTGCCGGATACGCCGCCGCCGCCTCCGTCGCCTCCGCCGATTCCCCGGACGGAACAGGGGTAAGCCATGGGCGTTCTCGCCGGGCTCGGGATCGAGGCTCATGTCGTCTGGCTCGCCGTGGGACTGGTTCTGTGCGTCCTGGAGACCGCGGCGCCCGGCGCCTTCCTGATCTGGATCGGCGCCGCGGCGATCCTGGTCGGCGTCGCCGACTTCTTCCTGCGCCTCGCGCTGACGCCGCAGCTGCTGCTGTTCGCGGCGCTGGTGGTGGCGCTGGTGTTCATCGGCCGGCGCGTCTACGGCTCGCTCGAAAGGCGCACGCCGCAACTGCCGCTGAGCCGCGCCCACGCGCTGATCGGCAAGGAGTTCTTCCTCGAAGAGGCGATCGAGCGCGGCTTCGGCCGCATCCGCGTCGGCGACAGCCTGTGGCGGGTCGCCGGCGACGACGCGCCGAAGGGCGCCAAGGTGCGCGTCGTCGCGGTCGAGGACGGCTCGCTGGTCAGGGTGGAGGAAGCGTGAAACCGGGCGGTCCCGCTCGCGGCCTCCCCGACAAGGGGCTGGCGCGGCGCGCGGAATCCTGATTGTCTCAGGACGATGACGCGGGGAGAACCGAATCGCCATGGATGACGATCGCGCCTTGGCGCAGGCGCGCGACTGGCTCACGCGAGCGCCGCTGTTCGACGGTCACAACGATCTCCCCTGGGTGATCCGCAGCGACCCGAAGGCGCGCGGCGACGTCCTCGCCTACGACCTCACCCGCGCGCGCCCCGACCGCGACACCGACATCCCGCGGCTGCGCGAAGGCAAGGTGGGCGGCCAGTTCTGGTCGGCTTTCCAACCCACCAGCGCGCCGCATCCCGCGCGCACGACGCTCGAACTGATCGACCAGATCCGCCGCATCGAGGCGGCGCACCCGCAGGTGTTCCTGCCGGCGCGGCGCGCGAGCGACTTCGCCCGCGCCCGGCGGGCGGGCAAGATCGCCTCCTTCATCGTCGTCGAGGGCGGCGTCGGCTTGGAGAATTCGCTTAGTCTCTTGCGCATCTGGCACGCCGCCGGCGCCCGGATGCTCATCCCCTGCCACAACGAGACGCTCGACTGGGTCGACTCGGCGACCGACGCGCCGCGCCACAACGGCCTCAACGCCTTCGGCCGCGCGGTGGTCGGCGAGTGCAACCGCATCGGCGTGATCGTCGACGGCGCCCATGTCTCGCATCAGGGGATCAAGCGCATCCTCGAAGTGAGCGAAGCGCCGATCCTGCTCTCCCACACCAACGCCTTCGCGCTGTGCGACCATCCGCGCAACGCGCCCGACGACGTCCTGCGCAAGCTGAAGGAGCGGGGCGGCGTGGCGATGGCGACCTTCGTGCCGGGCTTCGTGTCGCAGGCGATGCGCGACTGGCTGAAGCTTTCGCGCGACGGCTACGGCAAGCTGCCGCTCGGCGCCGATCCCAAGGCGCAGCTCGCCGCGGCGGAGACGCGCCACGGCCCGGCGCCGCGGGCGACCGTCGCCGGCGTCGCCGATCACGTCGTCCACATGGTCGAGGTCGCCGGGATCGACCACGTCGGGATCGGCTCCGACTTCTTCGGCGGCCCGCAGCCCGAGGGGCTCGAGCACGTCGGCCGCTTCCCCTATCTGTTCGCCGAGCTGATCCGCCGCGGCTTCTCCGAGCGCGACCTCGCCAAGATCGCCAACCGCAACGTCTTGAGGGTGATGCGCGAGGTCGAGCGGGTCGCCGACCGGCTCGGCGCGCTGCGCGAGCCGGCGATCGGCCGGCTCGAGGACTATCCGGGGCCGTGAGGCGAAGCGGCCGGCGCAGGGCTTTGCTTCCCCGCGCCGGCCGCTGGGTTCAAAGCATCGTCTCGTATCGCGGCTTGGCGATCGGCGCCTCCGCTTCGCTCGCTTCGGGGGCGCGCTGGGGCGCGCCGGTGAGCACGAGCCAGGCGAGGGCGGCGAGCTCGCTTGCGGCGGCGACGAGGCCGATCGCGTCGACCGACCAGCGCGCCATCGCCGCCGCGCCGAGCGAGGAGCCGACCGCGACGCCGACGTAGAGCGCCGAGACGTTGAGCGACAGCGTGATCGGCGCCATCGCCGGGTCGAGGCTGACGAGGCGCGCCTGCTGCACGATCGGGAAGGCCCAGCCGAACAGACCCCACAGCGTCAGGCCGATGAACAGCAGCTCCGCTCCGCCCTCGCCGCCCATGGCCGGGCCGACCGACAACAGCGCGAAAGCGCCGATGAGGACGAAGAAGACGACGCCGAGGAACGGCTCGCGCGGCCAGCGGTCGGCGGCGTAGCCGCCGAACTGGCTGCCCGCGAAACTGACCAGGCCGAAGAAGGCGAGCGCCAGCGCCAGCCGGTCGCCGTCGACGCCGAGCGTCTTCTCGATCAGCACCGCGAGGAAGGTGTTGGCGGCGAACGGGCCGACCAGCGCCAGCGCGTCAGCGTCAGCGTCTGCAGCACCGCCGGGCGGCGCGCCACCGCCAGCCGTTGAGCGAAGCCCGCGGCGGCGGCGACGGGCAGGCGCGGCAGGAACAGGGCGACGCCCGCGGCGGCGAGCGCGGCGAGGAGCGCGACGCCGAGGAACGGCGCGCGCCAGCCGGCCAGCGAGGCGAGATAGGTCCCGCCCGGCACGCCGATGACGGTGGCGAGGGTCATGCCGGCGTAGATCAGCGCGATCGCCCGGCCGCGCCGCTCCGGCGCGAACAGCGCGGTGGCGAAGGCGACCGCGGCGGGGATGAACGCGCCGGCGCAAAGGGCGAGAGCCGCCCGCGCGACAGCAAGGCCGAGGAAGCTTGGCGCGGCGGCGGCGATGAGGTTGGCGAGCGCGAAGGCGCCGATCGCGGCGATCAGCATCAGCTTGCGCTCGACGCCGGCGGTCGCCACAGCGATCAGCGGCGATCCCAAGGCGTAGGCGAGCGCGAACGCCGTCACCAGCGAGCCGGCCGCCGCGTCGGAGACGCGCAGATCGGCGGCGATCTGCGGCAGGACGCCGGAAATCATGAAAGTCTCGGCCCCGACGGCGAAGGCGCCGAGGACGAGAGGCAGGAGACGAAGCATGGGGGAGGCCCTCCGTCAGTTCAAGGGCTGTTGAACTGGTGGGCGGAAGGGCGAAATTCAATGAGTTCAATAAATGTTGAACTGATAGACGGCGGCGGTCAGGGGAAAGCAGGCGCGGCAGGCGCGGCGGTCGGCGGCGGCCGGCCGACCCCCGCGCGACTTGAAAAGGACACAATTGGCGGGCACCTACGCTTATCGATCTTTGGCTCAATGCCCTGGCCCGCATCGGCTTGAAACAGGCCCCGTGGCCCACGACACCAATCCCGGACATCGATAAGCAATTGCGAACGCTCGTGTTCGCAGTGTCGCGCCATGGTCGCGAAAAGGAACAAGACATGCAAATTGGCACCGTCAAGTGGTTCAACCCCCAGAAGGGCTTCGGCTTCATTCAGCCGGAGGACGGCAGCGCGGACGTGTTCGTCCACGTCAGCGCCGTCGAGCGCGCCGGTCTCGGCACGCTGACCGAGGGTCAGAAGATCAGTTTCGATCTCGCGACCGACCGGCGCAACGGCAAGTCGTCGGCGGACAACTTGAAGGCGGTCTGATTGGCTTGACGCCGAGTCATCGCCGACCACGGATGCGCTGGCGGCGATGATCGGTCTCGTGACCTAGCGAGCGTAACCGGGCGCCGAAGCGCGGAGTGTTGAAGTCGCCGAATCCTTCCGCGCCTTTCGGCGTCGTTGCGACGCGCGGCGGTCCGTTTGCGCCACGCAACGCGCCGCCCCGATCCCCCGTTCGCTGGAATTCAGGGAGTCCGTCTTTTGCAAGTTCTCGTGTTCGACAACAACATCGACCAGGCGCTGCGGGTCTTGAAGAAGAAACTGCAGCGCGAGGGGGTTCTGCGGGAACTGAAGTTGCGGCGCCATTACGAAAAGCCGTCTGAGCGGACGATACGCGAAAAGGCGGAGGGGATCCGGCGGGCTCGCAAGCTGGCGCGCAAGCAGGCGATCCGCGAGGGGCTGATCGCGGCGCCGAAGAAGAAGCCGCCGCTGGCGAGGACGCCGCGGCCTTCGCTGACGACCCCTTCGCCAACTTCGTCAACTTGATCCGGCGCCGCGACCACCGGCGTAATATTAGATTAGATTAACGGTGACACGCACGGATT
>CAZKHF010000188.1:0-6108 GCA_964552445.1 uncultured Bradyrhizobium sp.
GCGCGCTTGACGACGCGCCCGTCGCGGACGGCGGGAAAATCGTAGCCGTAGAGCCAGCGGACCGGATCGTCCTCGAAACGGAAATCGTACAGGCCCGCCTTGAACGCCTCGAACATCGCCGAGGCGTCGCGGAAGTAATCAATGCGGATCTCGTCGAAGTTATAGAGGCCGCGGTTGATCGGCAGGTCGCGCGCCCAGTAGTTGGGATCGCGCCGGAGGGTCAGGCGGCGGCCCGGCTCGACTTCGACGACCTTGTAAGGCCCCGAACCGACGGGGATTCGCAACGTCTGGTCCTCGAATTGGTCGGGATCGACATGGGCGCGCGACAGCACCGGGAGCATCGCCAGGATCAACGGCAGCTCGCGGTCGTCGGCGCCGGTAAGATCGAACCGGACGGTTAGGTCGTCGGGCGCGTCGACGCCGCGCGCCAGGGAATAGGCGGCGCGCTGCGAGGGCAGGCCCTTGTCTTTGAGAAGATTGAACGAAAACACGACGTCGACCGCCGTGATCCTTTCGCCGTCGGAAAAATGGGCGGCCGGGTCGAGATGGAAGACGACGCGGTCGCGCGCCTCGTTGGTCTCGATCGAGCGCGCGACCAGGCCGTAAAGCGTGAACGGCTCGTCGGCCGAGCGCGCCATCAACGGCTGATAGACGTTGCCGACCAACCCCTGCGCCGCCGACAAGGACTTGACGTTGTAAGGATTGAGGCTGTCGAAGGCGCCGAGATAGGCGAGCGCCAGCCGCCCGCCCTTGGGCGCGTCGGGATTGGCGTAGGGCAGGCGCGCGAAGCCCGCCGCGAGCGCGGGCGGGCCGTGCATGGCGATCGCGTAGGGCGGCGTCTGGTCGGCTCGCGCCGTCGCGGCGAGCGCCGCCAGGGCGACCAGGATCGGCGAGATTCGCATGGACCCCATCCTAGAGAACGACCGCCGGCGCGTCATCGACGTCTCGTCCGAAACCGCGCGGCGCGGCGCGCGACCGGTTCGACACACCCCCTGGTCAATGCGCCGCGGCCGCGAAATTCTTGTTGGATTGTCCGCGCGAATATGAAAAGAGGTCGCCGTCGCCGCAGTCCCGCGACGCCGCCCCTTTGTAGCCTCATTGTCGCGACAAGGGTCGCCGGCGGCGCGGCGCGCGCCTTGAGAGTCTCGGCTGATCGATTGAAAGGACGTTGCATGACCTCCCCGCTCGTGCGCTTTGGCGCGTTGACTTTGGCCGTCGGGATGGCCGCGGCGACGGCGAGCGGCGCATTCGCGCAGGCCACGAAGCCGGCGTCGCCCGCGCCGGCGCCGGCGCCGGCGTCCCCCGTGGGCCCCGCGGCGCCCGCGCCGGCGGCTCCGCCCACCGGCCCGGTGCGGCTTGAGCTGATGCCGATGCAGGCGCCGTGGACCAAGATCTGCGGCAAGGACCAGGGCTCGGGCCGGGAAGTCTGCTACACCACCCGCGATTTCGGTCAGGCGGCCGATCAGCCGCCGACGCTCGCCATCGCCGTCTATCAGATGGCGAACGAGGACCGGCGCATCGCCCGCTTCCTGCTGCCGGTCGGCCTGCTGCTCAAGCCCGGCTTCCGGCTGGTGATCGACAAGGGCGAGCCGATCGAGGGCCATTACGCCATCTGCTTCCCCAACGGCTGTTTCGCCGAAGCGGAGCTCAACGGATCGTCGCTCGGCGCGCTGAAGAAGGCGCAGACGGCGACCGTGGTCGTGCGCAACCAGGCGAACATGGAAGTGAATTTCGACCTGCCGATGAAAGACTTCGCGACCGCCTTCGACGGCCCGGCGGTCGACCCGAAGGCGCTCGAGGAGCAGAACCAGGAGCTGCAGAAGCAGCTCGAGGAGAAGGCGCGCCAGCAACGCGAGCAGCTCGAGAAGCAGTCCGCCGTCCCGCCCGCCGCCCCCGCGTCGCCCGCCCCGGCGAAGTGAACGGCCGTCGCCGTCGCCCGGTCGTCCCCCGCGTCAGGCGCGGGGGCGAAATGGGCGGCCTTCAGCTCGCCATCCAGGCGCCGCGCATGCGGTAGGCGCCGTCCTCGCCGCGCACGAACATCTCGTCGACCTGCGGATGGCGCACCGGCTCGCCGGAATCGTCGGGCGTCAAGTTCTGCTCCGAGACGTAGGCGACGTAAGGGCTGTCGGCGTTCTCGGCGTAGAGATGGTAGAACGGTTGGTCCTTGGCCGGCCGCGCGTCCTCGGGAATGGCGCGCCACCATTCCTCGGTGTTGGAGAATATCGGGTCCACATTGTAAATAACGCCGCGAAACGAATGTAAGCGGTGCTTGACGACCTGACCGATGCCGAACTTTGCGACGCGGACTGGCATGAGACGAGGGGGTTGGTTAGCCCGGGTTGGTTAGGCCGCGCCGCGGCCGCTGTCAATTTTCGCGCGCCGGCGGATGGGACGCGCGCTGTCGCCCGATCTTCGTCGCGCTTCGCCGCGGCGGTAACCTTCAATCGCTCGGCGAGACGGCGGCGACGGCCGGCGCCGACCAGGGGCCTTCGAGAAGGATCGTCAGCCGCGCCGCGTCGGCGGAAGGCGCGCCGCTGGCGTCGGTTTGCGTCGCCGCCATCCTGAGACGCAGCGCGCGCTGGGCGAGGTCCACCGCGCCGTCGATCTTCAACGCCTCGGCCGCTCCGTCGACCGTCGCCTCGCCGATGGTGGCGACGCCGTTGGCCAACGCGGCGCGCGCATGCGCGCGGGTGAACGTCGTCCGTCCAGCGGCGAGATCGCGGTCGACGTCGAGCGGCCGCCGCTGACTTCGTCGTATCGCTTGTTCGACGCTGACGCCGTCGACCACTCCCGCCTCCAGGTCGAGCGAAAGGGCGCCGGTCGACGAGGCGACGGCGTCCGCCGGCGCGCGGCCGATCGCCCGCAGCGACAATTCCAAGCCGCCGCGGCCGCGGTAGCCGGACCAGCCGAAATCGGCGAAGGCCGCGCCGAGGTCGGCGTCGACGAGCGAGACGGCGACCTGGGCCTCGAGCTTGTCGGCGCGGCGCGCCAGCGTCGTCTGGCCCTTCAACGCGCCGCCGTAGGCGGTCGATTGCAGGAGCTTGGCGGTGAGCGTCCCGTCGCGGCAGAACAGCGATCCCGCCGCGTCGTCGATCTCGTGGCCGAGCCAGGAGACGCGCGCGGCGGAAACCCTGAGGTCGAGGTCGAGGTCGTTCGGCGGCGCGAAGGCGAACGGCTCGGCGCTCCAGGCGCCGGCGCTCATCAAGGCGGGCGGCGCGCCGATCAGCGGGGCGAGTTCGATCGCGTCCGCCGCCAGCGTTCCGGCGAGCGCGACGCGCCCGTTTTCGCGCGAGAGCGTCAGCGCCCCCTCGAAGCTTTGCCCGGCGAGCGCGAGCCGCGCATTCTCGAGCGCGAGCGAGGCGTCGGCGGTCCGCACGTCCGCTTCGAGCGACAGCGAGTCGCGAACGAGGGGCGCCGTCGGTCCGGCGCCGACGAGCCGCTGCAACGCGCCGAGCGACGGTATTTGCGCAATGAGTCGGCCGACGAAGCCCGCGCGAGCGTTCCCGCCCCATTGTCCGTCGAAGGAGAAAACGAGCGGGCGGGAGGCGATCGAGAAAGAGACCGGCGCGGCGCGGCTCTCCGCGATCGCGCGCGGGTCGGCGATCGCGCCCTGGATGGTTCCGTTCTGTCCGCGCCAGTTGGCGGCGAGGGCGAAGCGCATCGGCGCGCCGGCGGGTGGCCAGTCGATCGATCCGTCGACATTGTCGATCAGGGCGTCGAGCCCGCGGCTGGGGCTGACGAGGTGCGCGACCCCGCCGACGACGCGCACGTGCGACCACAACAACGGCGGCTCGGCGTCGTCGTCGGGCTCCTTGGCGGTCGCCGCCAAGGCCGCGTCGAGGTCGATCGAGGCGGTCGGCTTGGAGAAGTTGGCGCCGATAGGAACGAGACGGCCGACGATCAGGTCGGTCAGCGACAACGGAAACCGCGCCACCGGCGCGCTGAAGGCGCTCGCGCCGCGCGCGTCGACGACGTCGAAGGCGACGACCCGCACCGTCGGCCAGGGCAAGAGCGTCAAGCTCGCGCGCGCCGGACGTTGCGCATGCAGGCCGATGCGCGCGGCGATTTGCTGATCGAGCGCGACGCCGATTCGGGCGGACGCCAGCGGCCAATGATGCAGGCCGCCGAACAACACGGCGAGCCCGCCGCAGAGGCCGATCGCCCATTTCGCGCTGCGCCGCATTCCGTTCGCTCCGAACGCCGCGACAAGGGCTCGTCTCCAGGCGCTTGTCAACCGGCTAGCGCCCGGATCGCCCCGGCCAGGTCGCGGGGCGCGCCTTGACATAGACGGCGTAGAGCGACGTTTCCGCGCACATGAACAGGCGGTTGCGCTTCGGGCCGCCGAAGCACAGATTGGCGACGCGTTCGGGCGCGCGAATCTTGCCGATCAGCGCGCGGTCGGGCGCATAGACATGGACGCCGTCGCTCGCCCCGATCCACAGGTCGCCCTTGGCGTCGACGCGCAGACCGTCGAAAACGCCTGCGCCGCAGACGGCGAACAGCTTCGCCGGGCCGAGCGAACGGCCGTCGGCGCCGACCTCGGCCGCGCGCACGTGGCGGGGCCCGTTCTTCAGGTGACTGACGCCGCTGTCGACGATGTAGAGCCGCTTTTCGTCTGGAGAAAAGGCGAGGCCGTTCGGTTGGACGAAGTCGGTCGCGACCGCCGAAACCTCGCCGCTGACCGGGTCGACGCGATAGACGTTGCTGGCGCCGATCTCCGATTCCGCCGCGTCGCCCTCGTAATCGCTGTCGATGCCGTAGGTCGGGTCGCTGAACCAGATCGAGCCGTCCGATTTGACCACCACGTCGTTGGGCGAATTGAGGCGTTTGCCTTCGAAACGGTCGGCCAGGACCCGGCGCGAGCCGTCGTGCTCGATGCGCGAGACGCAGCGAGCGCCCTGCTCGCAGGAGACCAGCCGCCCTTGCGGGTCGACCGTGTGCCCGTTGTGATAGCCGGCGGGCGCAAGGAACGCCGACACCGCGCCGCTCGTCTCGTCGTAGCGCAGGACGCGGTCGTTGGGGATGTCCGACCACAGCAGGTACTTGCCGGCGGGGAAATAGGCGGGCCCTTCCGCCCACCGGCAGCCGGCGTGAAGCCGCTCCACCCGAGCGTATCCGAGCGTAAGCTCGGCGAAGCGGTCGTCGAGGAACTCGAGCTCGGGCGCCTCCATGCCCCCTCCCGTCGAGCGGCGCCGGCGCTCGCGTTGGCCGGCGCTTCGTCGCGGGGCGCATGGTTACGCGATCGCGCCGGCGCCGGCAACCGTCCAGTCCCGGGCGCGTGGGCTCCATCGACGGAGGCGATTGCGGCGCGCCGGCGCCGATCCGCCGCGTTCAGAGGAAGGTCTTCGCCGCCATCACGGCGAGGCTGAGCAGCCCCGCCGTCGCGCAATACAACGAAAACGGCCGCATCGCCTCGAATTCGTGGCGGTGGAGATAACGCATGAGGAAGGCGAGGCTCGCGTAGGCGACGACGCCGGCGACGACGCCGGAAACGATCGCCGGGCCGCCCAGAGTCGCGCCGGAGTGGAGGAGCTTCGGCGCTTCGAGCACGGTCGCGCCAAGGATGATCGGCGTCGCCATGAGGAAAGAGAAGCGGGCGGAATCCTCGTGTCTCAAGCCGGCGACGACGCCCGCCGCGATGGTCAGGCCGGAGCGCGAGAAGCCGGGGATCAGCGCGAAGCATTGCGCGACGCCGACCGCCAGCGCGCCCTTCCAATTGAACTGGCCGAGGACGCCGTCGGCCGCGGCGCCGATGCGGTCGCCGAAATAGAGGACGAAGCCGTTGGCGATGAGGAAGAACGCCGCCACCGGCGGCGAGCCGAAGGCCTCGGCGAGCTTCTTCTCGAAGGCGAAGCCGACGATCACCGCCGGAATGGTGGCGAGGACGACCAGGGCGAACACGCGGCGATTGACGCGCGCGCGCTCGTCCGCGGCGCTGACCGCCGATCCGAGAAAAGCGATCCAGTCGCGCCAGAAATAGAGGAACAGCGCGATCGCCGTGCCGAGATGCATGACGACCAGATAGGGCAGGAAATCCGGCGCCTTCTGGTCGATCGTCCAGCCGAGCAGCCGCGGCAGGATCACCGCGTGGCCGAGGCTGCTGATGGG
>CAZKHF010000189.1:0-6103 GCA_964552445.1 uncultured Bradyrhizobium sp.
GCGTGGTCAAGAGCCGCAACGCGCTGATGGACGCCGCCTACGACGACCAGGTCTATGTCGACGACCGCACCATCGACAGCCACATCAAGCGGCTGCGCAAGAAGTTCAAGGTGGTCGAGCCCGACTTCGAGATGATCGAGACGCTTTACGGCGTCGGCTACCGTTTCAGGGAATCCTGAGGCGGGCGGCCCGCGCCAAACCGAGGCGCGGCGCGCGCCGCGCGCGAGCATGAGCAGCGAAGCGCAGAGCGATTCCATTCCCGACGCCGCGGGCGCGCGCTGGCGCAAGTCGCGGACCCGAAGGCGCGCGCGCGCGCTGTGGCGCGCCGTCGCCGCCGTCTTCTCCTCGTCGCTCACCCGCCGCATCGTCGCGCTCAACCTCGGCGGCCTCGCGGTGCTGGTGATCGGCTTCCTGCTGCTCAACCAGTTCCGCGCCGACATCATCGCCGCCCGCACCCAGAGCCTGAAGACCCAGGCCGACATCATCGCCGCCGCCATCGCCGCATCGGCGACGGTCGACACCGGCGCGATCACCGTCGATCCGGAGAAGCTGCTCGAGCTGCCGCAGCGGGAGGCCGCCGCGCCGGCGCCGAACGACGAGGACACGATCGAGTTCTCCATCAATCCCGAGCGGGTCGGGCCGCTGCTGCATCGCCTGGCGACCCCAACGCGCACGCGCGCGCGCATCTACGACCGCGACGGCGCGTTGTTGCTCGATTCGCAAACGCTTTCGGCGCGCAGCGGACCTCCGAAGACGGAGGAGTCTTGGTGGGGATGGCTGCGCGCCGAGCTCAGACGGTCGCTGGCGCCGACCGCCAAGCGCCGCGTCAGCGACGAGTGGGTGACCAATGGCAAGTCGCTGCCCGAAGTCGCCGACGCCCTGGCGGGCGAGACCGAATCGGCTGTCCGCGTCAACGCCGACGACGAGACCATCGTTTCGGTCAGCGTGCCGATCGAGCGGGCCGCGACGGTGCGCGGCGCGCTGCAACTGTCGACGCAGGGCGGCGACATCGATTCGGTGATCGCCGCGGAGCGCTGGGCGCTGGTGCGGTTCTTCCTGGTTCTGGCGGCGGTGATGCTGGTGCTGTCGCTGTCGCTCGCCAACACCATCGCCCAGCCGGTGCGCAAGCTCGCCGAGGCGGCCGAGCGGGTGCGTCGCGGCATCAAGTCGCGCCAGCAGATTCCCGACTTCACCAACCGCGCCGACGAGATCGGCCATCTCTCCGGCGCGCTGCGCGACATGACCCGCGCAATGTATGATCGCATCGACGCGATCGAGAGTTTCGCCGCCGACGTCGCCCATGAACTGAAGAACCCGCTCACCTCGCTGCGTAGCGCGATGGAGACCCTGCCGCGCGTCATATCGGGGCCGTCGCGCGACCGCTTGCTCGACGTCATGCAGCAAGACGTGCGCCGGCTGGACCGACTGATCAGCGACATCTCCGACGCCTCGCGCCTCGACGCCGAGCTCGCGCGCGGCGAAGCGACGCCGATCGACATGGCGGCGTTGTTGACCGCGGTCGTCGCCATGGCCTCCGACTCGCCTCGCGGCAACGGCGTGAAGCTCCGCCTGACCATCGAAGAGACGGACGCGAAGGCGAAAGGCCGCGCTTATGTCGTGCTCGGCCACGATTCGCGGCTCGCTCAAGTGGTCGTCAACCTGATCGACAACGCCTGCTCGTTCTCGCGTCCCGGCGACGAGGTGCGCGTCGGGCTGCGCCGAATGCGCGGCGAGCCCTCGGCCGAAGGCGAGCCGGCGGGCGACGCGATCGTCGTCACCGTCGACGACGACGGCCCGGGGATCCCGCCGCACGCGCTGGAGCGGATCTTCGAGCGCTTTTACACCGATCGGCCGGCGCAGGGCTTTGGCCAGAACTCGGGTCTCGGCCTGTCGATCTCGCGGCAGATCGTGCTCGCCCACGGCGGACAGATCTGGGCCGAGAACCGGCCTTGCGCGCCCGACGCGAGGGCACCGTCCGCGGCGGCGGGCGAAGCGCCGAGCCGCCATGGCGCCGGCGCCCGCTTCGTCATCAGCCTGCCGGCGATCGAGCCGTGAGCGCCGACGTCGACGAGCGCTGGTCGAGCGTTCACGCGACGGCGCTTCTCGTCGGCGAGCGCGGCGTGATCGTTCGCGGACCTTCGGGCGCCGGCAAGAGCTCGCTCGCGCTCGCGCTCATCGCGCGCGCCGGCGACTCCGCGACCTTCGCGGCGTTGATCGCCGACGACCGCGTCCTCCTGCGCGCTTGCGGCGGACGGCTGTTGATGCGCGGCGCCGCCAAATTCGCCGGGCTGATCGAGCGGCGCGGCGAAGGAATCGTCGCCGTCGCGCATGAGCCCTGCGCGGTGGCGCGGCTCGTCGTCGATCTTTCGCCGCGCGGCGCGGCGCCGTCGCGCCTGCCCGCCGACGACGAGCGATTCGTTGAATTGCTGGGCGTCCGCCTGCCGCGCGTCGCGCTCGATCCCGCGCACGGGCCCCTCGATCGCGCGTGCGCGACGCTGGAAAGCCTCGCCCGGCTGGGCTGGCCGGCGCCCGGGCGATCTGCGGATTTTGCTTGATCATTGCTCCGCGGTGCACAAAAATGTCGCGCTTGAGCGTGGGCCGCCGCCGGCGTCGCAGCGACGGTCGAAACAATGGGTTATGAATGATCGGAATGGTCCTGGTGACCCACGGCCAGCTCGCGGCTGGTTTCCGGGCCGCGCTTGAGCACGTCGTCGGACCGCAGCAGCGGTTCGAGACGATCGCCATCGGCCCCGAGGACGACATGGAGCAGCGCCGGTCCGATATCCTCAATGCGGCGGCGCGGGTTCAGGACGGCAGCGGCGTGGTGTTGCTCACCGACATGTTCGGCGGCACGCCTTCGAACCTCGCCATCTCGGTGATGGATGGCGGCCGCATCGAGGTGATCTGTGGAATCAACCTGCCGATGCTGATCAAACTGGCGACGCTGCGCGAGACCAGCGATCTCGATCACGCGGTGAGCGAAGCGCGCGACGCGGGCCGCAAGTACATCACCGTGGCGAGCAAGGTGCTCAGCGGCAAATGACCGAGCCGACGGAGACCGCCGGCGAGAAAGACTGCCCCCCGCCCCCTCGGCCGGACGGCGTCTTGGCGCGCGACCTGCAGATCGTCAACCGCAAGGGCCTGCACGCGCGCGCCACCGCCAAGTTCGTGCAATGCGTCGACCGATACGACGCCGAGGTGACGGTGACGCGCTGCGGCGAGACGGTCGGCGGCGATTCGATCATGGGCATCCTGATGCTCGGCGCCGGCCTCGGCTCGACCATCACCGTCACAGCCGTCGGCAGCGAGGCGCGCGAGGCGCTCGACGCGCTCGACGCGCTGGTCGCCAACCGCTTCGACGAGGACGAGTAAGACCCGAGCGCGCGCCGGCGCCCTACATGCGGAAGCCTTCGCCGAGATAATGACGGCGCACCTCGGGGTGGGCGATGATCGCCTCCGGCGGCCCCTCGGTCAGCACATGGCCGCTGTGAATGATGTAGGCGCGGTCGATCAGGCCGAGCGTCTCGCGCACGTTGTGGTCGGTGATGAGGACGCCGATGCCGCGGCTCTTCAGATGGCGCACCAGATCCTGGATGTCGCCGACCGCGATCGGATCGATGCCGGCGAACGGCTCGTCGAGCAGCATGAAGGCGGGATCGCCGGCGAGCGCGCGCGCGATCTCGCAACGGCGCCGCTCGCCGCCCGAAAGCGCGATCGACGGCGCCTTGCGCACGCGCGCGATGTCGAACTCATCGAGCAGCGAGTTGAGCGTCGCCTCGCGCGCCTCGCGGTTGGGCTGCGTGACCTCGAGCACCGCGCGAATGTTGTCCTCGACGTTGAGGCCGCGGAAGATCGACGCCTCCTGCGGCAGATAGCCGATGCCGAGGCGCGCCCGCTGATACATCGGCAGCTCGGTCACCGGATAGCCGTCAAGCTCGATGACGCCCTTGTCGGGACGCACCAGGCCGGTGATCATGTAGAATACGGTGGTCTTGCCGGCGCCGTTGGGCCCGAGCAGGCCGACCGCCTCGCCGCGACGCACCGACAGGCTGACGTCCTGCACCACCGCGCGCGCGCCGTACGACTTGCCGAGATTGTGAACGGCGAGGAACCCTTCGGCGTTGGCCGCGCGCGCCGCCGGTTCGGCGGCCGTCCTGGTTCGCGCCGGCTCGCCGCGCGCTTCAACCGACCGAGCCTGGGTCAAGGCGGAAGGATCCGGTGGCGTCGGACGTTGGTCATCGGCGCGGGGCGAGCGGGGGCGAAACAAGTGTCACATCTACTTCGGCGCCGCGGCTTTGTCATCGCCGGCCGCGCCGTTCGACGAGGGAATGAACAGACCTTTTACGCGCTTGGCGCCGGGGCCGGTGTCGATGGTCGCCTGCCCGGTGGTCAGGTCGTAGGTCAGCTTCTCGCCTTTGGTGACGTTGCCGCCGTCGCTCAGCGTCACGTTGCCGATCAACCAGACCTTGTTCTGCGCCTTGTCGTAGGCGCCGCTGTCGCTGGTGGCGGCCTGGGTCTTCGACACCACCGTCACCGGCCCCGCGCAATCCATGTGCTTGACGCTGTTGGCCCCCGCGCCCGGCGCGGCGCCGGTCGGCTCGGGCGCCTTGGCCGCGTCCGACTTTCCCGGCGCTGCGTTGCGCTCCATGTAGATGGTCAGCGTCGAGCAAGTCATCTTGGTGTCGCCCTGGATGGCGACGACATTGCCGCTGTAGATCGCCTTCTGCTCCTTGTCGTAATAGACGAGCTTGTCGGCCTCGATCGAGACCGGCTCCTTGGAGTTCGCGCCCGGCAGCAGCGTCGGGGTCTCCGCCTTCGTCGCCGTCGCGGCGGCGGCCGCGCCGACGCTGGCGCCAAGAATCGCCAACGCCGTCGCCGCGGCCCGCGCGCCGCGTCCAACCGCAATCATCATGGCGTGGAACCCTTCGCTTCGGCGCCCGGCGGCGACTCCGACTCGGGCGGGAACTCCGACCGCACGTGGCCCGAGAACGTCAGCTCCTGGCCGCCGTCGCGCGCGATCGCGGAATCGGCGGCGATGGTCGCGCCGTTGCTCGTCCTCACGGTCACCGGGTCCTCGGTGTCGTAGAGCCCGGTCTTGAAGTCGATCTTGGCGTTCTTCAAACTCACGACGTAGCTTGGGCTGCGCAGGCGCACGTTCTGCGTCAGGTTCAGCGCCTCGCGCGCGCTGTCGTAGAAGCCGATGTCGGCGGTGAGGCGCAGCGAGCCGTCTTCGCCCATTTCGAGCTCGCCGTCGATGTCGCGCAGCTCGACCAAGGTCGGCTTCCGCAGGTCCTGGATCGCCTTGGCGGCGTTGACCACGTAAGCGCGGCCGTCGCGCCGGAAGCCGGTCAGCTTCGGCCGATCCATGGCGATCTGGGCGCCGTCGACGGCGAATTCGCCGATCGACAGCTCGACCCCCTTGACGCGGAACGGGTCGAACAGCGCGACGACGGTCAGGGTCGCCGCGATCAGCGTCAGCCCGAGGGGAATGGCGACGCGCAGTTGGCGCACCAGCCGCGAATGGCGCCGCGCCGCGGCGAAGGCGCGCCGCCGCAGCTCCCCGCCGCCGGGCGACGCCGCGCCGGCCAGCGCCAGCCTGCGACCGCGCGCCGTCCAGTCCGCTATCCATGCTGGCGCCGACATGCTGTCCCGCTTCGCCCGCGGCCGCGCCGCCTATCGCCGCCTACCATAGCCAGAGCGACAATGAAACGAAATGCATGGCGAAGTTAGGGCGTCGCCGCGCCGCCGCAAGAGGATCGGCTGACGGCGCCCGGGAGACCCGAACGCGGAAAAGTCGCGGAGAGCGGACGGCGGGACGATGCGCGGCGATTGCGCCGCGCGTGCGTTTGCGTGTAATGCCGTCTCCGGCGCGCCCTTTGAAGGGCCGGTAGCTCAATGGTCAGAGCCGGCCGCTCATAACGGTCTGGTTGCAGGTTCGAGTCCTGCCCGGCCCACCAGGCGCGGCCAGTCGCTCTCGCAAACGTGAAAAAGGGAGAATCGCCAAGCGATCGCCGGACGGCGCGTCGCCCGGAAAGCCCTCCGCGTCAGCGGATCACCCGCGCGCCCTTGCCCTTCATCAGCGCCTCGACCTCGTTGAGGTTGA
>CAZKHF010000190.1:0-6081 GCA_964552445.1 uncultured Bradyrhizobium sp.
CTGTCGAACGCGCTCAACTCCGGCATCCGGCGCATCGCCGTGGCGACCCAATACAAGGCCCACAGCCTCATTCGCCACCTGCAGCGCGGCTGGAACTTCTTCCGCCCCGAACGCAACGAGAGTTTCGACATCCTGCCGGCGTCGCAGCGCGTCTCGGAGACGATGTGGTACGTAGGCACCGCCGACGCGGTCTACCAGAACATCGACATCATCGAGAGCTACGCGCCGCGCTACATGGTGGTGCTCGCCGGCGACCATATCTACAAGATGGACTTCGAGAAGATGCTCGTGCAGCACGTCGAGTCGAAAGCCGACGTCACTGTCGGCTGCCTCGAAGCGCCGCTGGAGAAGGCGCGCGAATTCGGAGTCATGCGGGTGGTCGAGAACGACCGCATCGTCTCCTTCCTCGAGAAGCCGGCCAATCCGCCGCCGATTCCCGACAAGCCCGGCTTCGCCCTGTGCAGCATGGGCATCTACGTGTTCGAGACCAAGTTCCTCATCGACGAGCTCAAGCGCGACGCCGCCGACCGTAATTCGTCGCACGACTTCGGCAAGGACCTCATTCCCTACCTGGTCGCCAACGGCAAGGCGGTGGCGCACTCGTTCTCGCGCTCGTGCGTGGTCTCGCGCGAGGAGAAGCAGCACTACTGGCGCGACGTCGGCACGGTCGACGCCTACTGGGCGGCCAACCTCGACCTGACCGACATCGTCCCCGCCCTCGACCTCTACGACCGCGCCTGGCCGATCTGGACCTACGCCGAGATCACGCCGCCGGCGAAGTTCGTCCATGACGTCGACGGCCGGCGCGGCGTCGCGATCTCGTCGCTGGTCGCCGGCGGCTGCATCATCTCCGGCGGCGCGGTGTCGCGCACGCTGCTGTCGACTGGCGTGCGCGTGCATTCCTACACGACGCTGCACGAGACGATCGTCCTACCCAACGTGCAGATCGGCCGCAACGCCCGGCTGGTGAAGGCGGTGGTCGATTCCGGCGTCGTCATTCCCGACGGCCTGGTGGTCGGCGAGAATCCCGAGCTGGACGCCAAGCGCTTCCGCCGAACCGAGAACGGCGTCACCCTGATCACCCAGGCGATGCTCGCCAAGCTGGGGCAATGAACGACCTCGTCGCCTTATCGGTCGCGTCGGAGATCTATCCGCTGATCAAGACCGGCGGCCTCGCCGACGTCGCCGGCGCGCTGCCCGGCGCGCTGGCGCGCGAAGGGGTGACGACGCGCACGCTGACGCCGGGCTATCCGTCGTTGCTCGCCAAGCTCGAGACCGTGACGCCGGCGCGCGACTATCCGGCGTTGTTCGGCGGGCCGGCGCGCCTCCTCGACGCACGGGGGGGCGGCCTCGACCTCTTCGTCCTCGACGCCCCTCATCTCTTCGATCGGCCCGGCAGTCCCTATCTCGGTGCCGACGGCCGCGACTGGCCCGACAATGCGCTGCGCTTCGCCGCGCTGTCCCGCGTCGGCGCCGACCTCGCCAAAGGCGAGCTCGGCGGTTTCGTTCCCGAGGTGGTCCACGTCCACGATTGGCAGGCGGCGCTGACGCCGGCCTATCTCCATTACGACGGCGGACCGCGGCCGGGCGTCGTCCTCACCATCCACAACCTCGCCTTCCAGGGCCATTTCCCCGCTTCGCTGCTCGGCGCGCTGTGGCTGCCGCCGCGCGCCATGTCGATCGACGGCGTCGAGTATTTCCAAGGCGTCGGCTTTCTCAAGGCCGGCCTACAGTTCGCCGATCGCATCACCACCGTGTCGCCGACCTACGCGCGCGAGATCATGACGCCGCAGTTCGGCATGGCGCTCGACGGCCTGCTACGCGCGCGCGCGTCGTCGGTCGAAGGCATCGTCAACGGCATCGACGACGTGGTCTGGAACCCTGCCACCGACCCGCAGCTCGCGCAAAACTACAGCGCCTTGCGCGTCGACCAGCGGCCGCGCAACAAGGCGGCGCTGCAGCAGCGCTTCGCCCTCGCCACCAGCTACGAGACGCCGCTGTTCGGCCTGGTGTCGCGGCTGACCCGCCAGAAGGGCGTCGACCTGCTGCTCGACTCCCTGCCCGCTCTCATCGGCCATGGCGCCCAACTGGCGCTGCTCGGCGCCGGCGAGAAACTGTTCCAGGACGGCTTCGCCGCCGCCGCGGCGGAACACGCCGGCGCAGTCGGCTGCGTGTTCGGCTATGACGAGGCGCTCGCCCATCTGATGCAGGCGGGCGCGGATTTCATCCTGGTGCCGTCGCGCTTCGAGCCGTGCGGGCTGACGCAGCTCTGCGCGCTACGCTATGGCGCGATGCCGGTGGTGGCGCGCGTCGGCGGTCTCGCCGACACCGTGATCGACGCCAATGACGCCGCCCTTGGCGCCGGCGTCGCCACCGGCGTCCAGTTCTCGCCGCCCGACGTCCCGGCGCTCTCCTACGCCATCGAACGCGCCATCGGCCTTTACCGCGACGTGGCGACGATGCGGCGCATCCGGCTCAACGGCATGCGCGCCGACGTCTCCTGGCGCGGCCCCGCCAAGCGCTACGCCGCGATCTACCGTTCCCTCGCTAAGGTTCCCCGATGAGCTCCGCCAACTCCTGCCCGTTGGGCGTCGTCCTCACCGAAACCGGCGCCGATGTCGCGGTCTATTCGGCCCGCGGCCAGGCGGTCTATTTCTGCCTCTACGACCAGGCGGGCGAGCGCGAGACCGAGCGCGTCAAGCTCACCCCCGGGCCGGGCGGCGTCCACCGCGCCTCGGTCGACGGCGTGCGCGCCGGCGCGCGCTACGGTCTCAGAGTCGAGGGGCGCTTCGAGCCGGTGCGCGGCGACCGCTTCGACGTCTCCAAGCTCCTGGCCGACCCCTACGCCGTCGCCTTCGACCGGCCCTTCCGCCTGCATCGATCGATGTTCGACTTCGGCGTCGACAGCGGCGCGTTCGCGCCGAAGGCGATCGCGCTCGCGCCGACCGCGGGCGAGCCGGGCCGCCAGCGCGCGCCGTGGGACCGCACCGTCATCTACGAAACGAACCTGCGCGGCCTGACCCGGCTGCGCGAAGACGTCCCCGAAGCGGCGCGCGGGACCTTCGCCGGCCTCGCCTGCCCGGCGGTGATCGAGCACATCAAAGGCCTCGGCGTCACCACGGTCGAGGTCATGCCCGCCGACGCCTTCGTCGACGAGCGACACCTGCCGGCGCTCGGCCTCTCCAACGCCTGGGGCTACAACCCAGTGACGCTCGGGGCGCCCGACCCCCGGCTGGCGCCGGGCGGTTGGCCGGAAGTGCGCGCCGCCGTCGACGCGCTGCACGCCGCCGGCTTGGAGGTGGTTCTCGACGTGGTCCTCAACCACAACGGCGAGAGCGACGAATTCGGCCCGACGCTGTCCTATCGCGGTCTCGACAACGCCGCCTATTTCCGGCTCCTGCCCGACGATCCCGCCCGCTACGTCAACCACACCGGCTGCGGCAACTGCCTGGCGCTCGACCGCCCGATGGTGGTGCGCATGGCGGTCGCGGCGTTGAAACGCTGGATGACGTTCGGCGGCGTCGACGGCTTCCGCTTCGACCTCGGGGTGTCGCTGGGGCGGCGCGACGACGGATTCGATCCCGCGGCGCCGATGTTCCAGGCGTTCGCCGCCGATCCGACGCTCGCCCAGGCCAAGCTGATCGCCGAGCCGTGGGACATCGGCCCCGGCGGCTATCGTCTCGGCGGCTTTCCGGCGGGCTGGGGCGAATGGAACGACCGCTTCCGCGACGCCGCGCGGCGCTTCTGGCGCGGCGACCCGGCAATGCGCGGCGAACTGGCGACGCGCATCGCCGGATCTCGCGACGTCTTCGCCGACGCGCCTTCGTCGTCGAAGAGCGTCAACTTCGTCGTCGCCCACGACGGCTTCACCCTCGCCGACCTCGTCGCCTACACCCACAAGCACAACGAGGCCAACGGCGAGCGCAATCGCGACGGCTCCAACGAGAATTGCTCGTGGAGCCACGGCGTCGAGGGGCCGAGCGACGACCCCGAGGTGGTCGCCGCGCGCGCGCGCGACATGCGCAATCTTCTCGCGCTGCTGTTCGTCTCACGCGGGACGCCGATGCTGCCGATGGGCGCGGAGCTGGGCCACAGCCAGCGCGGCAACAACAACGCCTACGCCCAGGACAACCGCATCTCCTGGATCGACTGGAGCAACGCGGACAAGCCGCTGATCGCCTTCGTCGCGCGCCTCGCCGCGGCCCGCCGCGACCATCCCGCGCTGTCGAGCGCGGCGTGGCTCGCCGGCCAGCCGTTCGGCGACGACGGCCTTGCCGACGTCGAATGGCGCGACGTCGACGGGCCGTTCGCCTCGGCGGCGCAATGGCAGGCGCGCGACGGCGATACGCTGGTGGTGATCCTCGCCGCGCCGGCCGGCGACGGCGCCGACCGAGTCGCCGTCGCCTTCAACCGCGGCGCGCAACGCGTCTCCGTGCGCCTGCCCGAGCCGCGCGAAGGCAAGCAATGGCGGACGCTGATCGACACCGCCGACGACGCCGACCAGGCGGCGACGCCAATCGCCGACCGCGCGCGCGTCGCCGCGCGCGCGACGCTGATCCTCGCCGAGGTCGATGCGCCGCCCGGCGCCCAGCGCCAGCGCGCCCCCGAGGCAGGCGAGATCGACGCCCTCGCCGCGGCGGCCGGCATCGCCGGCGAATGGTGGGACGTCGCCGGATGGCGCACCGTCGTCTCCGAGGAGACGAAGCTCGCGCTGCTGGCGGCGCTGCGCCTGCCTGCCGTCTCGCGGGCGCAGGCGCGCGAAAGCCTCGCGCGCCTGGTCGAACAGACCTACGCGCGCCGTCTGCCCTGCTCGCTGACGCGCCGCCTCGACGAGTCGCTGGTCGTGCCGCTGCGCCGCGACCCGGCCGAACCGGAGCGCGCGATCTCGGCGACGATCGTCGCCGAGGACGGCCGCATCCTCGAGCAGCGCGTCCAACCGGGCGAGACGCGGCGGCGCGTCCTCGCCGACGGACGGCGGATCGTCGAATGCGATCTCGCTTTGCCCGCGCCGCCGATCGGCCGCCATCGGCTGATCGTCGACGAGGTCGAATGCGCGTTGACCATCGCGCCGCCGGAAGCCTATTCGCCCAAGGCGGCGTTGCGCCGTCGTTTCGGCCTCGCCGCCCAGCTCTATGCGTTGCGCCGCGACGGCGACCAGGGGATCGGCGACTTCTCCTCCCTCGGCCTTGCCGGCGCGCTCGCCGGGGGAAAAGGCGGCGCGTACCTCGGCGTAAATCCGCTGCACATGCTGTTCGCCGCCGACCGCGGCCGCGCCAGCCCCTACCACCCCTCCGACCGTCGCTTCGTCGATCCGCTGTTCATCGACGCGCTCGACGACTCCGGAACGCCGCGCGACGACGCGCTGACGGCGGCGCTCGCCGCGCTCGCGCCGGCGATCGCCGCGGCGGCGCGCGAAGCGAACGTCGACTACGAAGCGGCGTGGCGGATCAAGCGCGAGGCGCTCGCGGCGCGCCTCGCCGCCTTCCAGCGCGCGCGCGCCGCGCGGCCGGACGATCCCATCTTCGTCGAGTACGCGCGCTTCGTCGCCGCCGGCGGCGAGGCGTTGCGCCGCTTCGCCGCCTTCCAGGCGATCTCGGAAGCGCGCGGCGGCGAGGACTGGCGGCGCTGGCCGGCGGAGCTGCGCGACGCCGACCCGGCGGCGCTCGAGGCGGCGGAGAACGAGCGCGCCGACGCCTTCGCCTTTGCGCTGTTCGCCCAATGGCTCGCCGACCGGCAGCTCGCCGGCGCGGCGGCGCGGGCGAAAGCCGCCGGCCTCGAGATCGGCCTCTACCGCGATCTCGCGGTCGGCGCCGCGCCCGACGGCGCGGAGAGCTGGGCGCGCGCGGGCGAGCTGGCGCTCAAGGTGAGCGTCGGCGCGCCGCCCGATCCGTTCTCGGCGCGCGGACAGATCTGGAACGTGCCGCCGCCCGACCCGATCGCCTCGGCGCGCGACGGCTGGCGCGGATTCTCCACCCTCATCGCCGCCAACATGCGCCACGCCGGCATGTTGCGCATCGACCACGCGATGGGCCTGACGCGCCTGTTCGTCGTTCCCGACGGCGCCAAGCCCGCCGAGGGCGC
>CAZKHF010000191.1:0-6042 GCA_964552445.1 uncultured Bradyrhizobium sp.
CTGGTCGAGCTGCCGACCACGATCGAGAGCAACGACAACATCGTCGCCGCCTGGATGCCCAAGGAGCCGCTCGAGGCGGGGCGTTCGGCCGTCTTCGGCTATCGCGTCGTCGCGCTGACCAACGACCTCCGCCTGGCGCCGGCGGCGCGCGCGATCAACACCTTCCGCGCAGCGCCGCACGCGCTCGGCGCCGCCGAGCAGCCGCCGCCCGGCTCGACGCGCTTCCTCATCGACTTCTCCGGCGGCGACCTCGGTTATTACCTGAGCGACCCGACGATGGTGCAGGTGGTGGCGACGACCTCGGCGGGCCGCGTGCTGCGCACCTTCCTCGCCCCCAACACGCACATGAGCGGCTTCCGCGCCGGCGTCGACGTCGTCGTCGACCCCGGTCAGAGCTGCGACGTGCGCGTGTTCCTGCGCGCCGCCGACAGGGCGCTGACGGAGACCTGGACGTTTCCGTGGCGGCCGTGACGATCGCAACGGTCCGTTAACCATCAGTTGGCACGGTGAATTGCGGCGGTCCGGCGGCCCAAGGGGGGCGGTCGACGACGACCTGAGGTCGGACCGCGACGTCGGTCGCGTCGTTGCGTAGCGCTCCGCCAGTTCCTTCGCGTCGCACGGGGACGGCGTCGCGACGGGTCGCTCGACGGCGCGCGCCGCCCGACCGCCCGTTCGCCGGCGGCGCGCTTCGCGCGCGGAAGACAAACCAGAAGAGACCCATATGCAAGGCGGACCCGAACCTCGATCGCCGCGGGCGTTGCGCGGCCCGGCGCGACGGCTCGGCGCCCGGTCCATCGGCGGACGGATCAATTTATTGATCGCATTCGCGATCGTCTGCCAGGTCGGCGTCGTCGGTTATCAACTCGTCAAATATCGCGACGTCGTTTGGGACCAACGTCGTTACGAGCTGACGAACCTCGTCGCCAGCGCCCTGTCGATCGTCGACTCGGAATACGCCGCCTCCCAGTCGGGACGGCTCAGCGTCGAGTCGGCCCAAGCCGACGCGCTGCAGAAGCTCGCCGCGATGCGCTACGGCAACGGCGACTACTTCTGGATCAATGACTTGCAGTCCCGCATGGTCATGCATCCGATCAAGCCCGAACTGAACGGACGCGACCTGTCGGACTTCAAGGATCCGACGGGCAAGCGGCTGTTCGTCGAGATGACCGACGTCGTGCGCGCCTCCGGCGCGGGATTCGTCAGCTACCAGTGGCCGAAGCCGGGCGCGGCGGCGCCGCAGCCGAAGCTGTCCTATGTCGCGGCGTTCAAACCCTGGGGTTGGCTGATCGGGACCGGGGTTTACGTCGACGATCTCGACGCGCTCTTTCTCAACCAGCTGAAGACCCAAGGCGCGCTGCTGCTCGCCGTCATCGCCTTTTGCGCGGCCGTGTCGTTCGCGATGGGCGGGAGGCTCGCGCGGCCGATCGTCGCGATGAGCGCGGCGATGGAGCGTCTCGCCGAAGGCGAGCTCGACGTTGCGATCGAGGTCGACGCGCGCGCGCGCGAGCTCGACCGCATGGCGCGGGCGGTGCAGGTGTTCAAGCGCAACGCGATCGAGCAGAGGCGGCTCGAGGCGGAGGCGGCCGCCAATCGCGCGAGCGCCGAGGCCGAGCGCGAACGCGCGGCGGCGGAGCGCGCCAAAGCCGCCGAGGAGCAGACCGAGGTGGTGCGTCGCCTCGGCGAAGGACTGAAGCAGGTCGCCGACGGCGACCTCACGGTGCGGCTCGGGGAGGGCTTCTCCGCCGCCTACGCGCAAATCCGCGACGACTTCAACGAGGCGATCGACAAGCTGAAATCGATCGTTCTCACGGTGGTCTCCAGCGCCGACGTGATCGCCGCGGACGCGCGGGACATCTCCGCCGCCTCCGACAACCTGTCGCGCCGCACCGAGCAACAGGCGGCCGCCCTCGAACAGACCTCGGCAACGCTCGGCCAGGTCACCGAGACGGTGAAGACTTCGGTCGCCAGCACCGGCGAGGCGCGCGCGCTGGTCGCCGCCGCCAGCCAAGACGCCGAGAGAAGCGGCGCGGTGGTGCGCCAGGCGGTGCAGGCGATGCAGGCGATCGCCGGCTCCTCGCAGCAGATCGGCCGCATCATCGGCGTGATCGACGAGATCGCTTTCCAGACCAACCTGCTCGCGCTCAACGCCGGGGTCGAGGCGGCGCGCGCCGGCGAAGCGGGGCGCGGCTTCACGGTGGTCGCTTCGGAGGTGCGCGCGCTGGCGCGGCGCTCGGCGGAGGCCGCGAAGGAGATCAAGGGCCTGATCGCGGCATCGACGGCGCAGATCGACGCCGGCGTCGGGCTGGTTGGAGAGACCGGCCGTTCGCTGGAGCGCATTCTCGCGCAGGTGGCGCAGATCAACACCGCGGCGTCCGAGATCGCCGCCGGCTCGCGCGACCAGGCGACGGCGTTGCAGGAGGTCAACGTCGCGATCGAGCAGATGAACGACGTGACGCAGCAGAACGCCGCGATGGTCGAGGAGTCGACCGCCGCCGGTCACTCGCTGTCCGAGGAGACCGCGAAGCTGTTGCGTCTGGTCGGCCAGCTCCAGGTCGGCAGGGCGGCGGGCGAGGCCGCGGCGCGCAAACTGGCGAAGGCGGCGTCGTAGGCCGTCGCTTGCGCTGGCGCGCGAGGGCGACAAGGTCCGCCGCGACGTCAAGCGGGCGAAGCAAATCGCCGGCGCGCCAGCTGTCGCGCGGAAAAAGCCCCGTGCTTTTAATTGCTTGACGCGCTCGCGCCAGGAAACGCCTCACGCGCGCGAGTCACAAAAGCGTAGCGCACGGCGCCTAATCTGCGATCGCGCGCCGCCCAGCTCAAGCGGCGGCGCGTTAGTTCCAAAATACCTTAAGCATTATCAAGGCTATAAACGAGAGCAGGCGCTCTCGGAAACAGGCATGAGGGACAACACCATGGCGAAGTCTCAGCATCCGGCCAGCGAGCATCATCTCCAGGCGGCCGCTCACCACCAGGCCGCCGCCCATCATCATCATGAGGCCGCCCATCACCACAATCACGGCGACCATGAAGAGGGCAAGGCGCACGCCGTCGCGGCCCACGAGCACAGCGAACTCGCCCACCGGCACTCGATCGCCGCTCACGAAGAATCGCACGCCTAATCGCGTTTGGAGGGGGCGGCGGCGCCGTCCCCCTCCGGTCCGCCTCGGATCGACCGTCCGGGCGTGAACGAGAGCGATAATCCGCCGCTTACCGCCGCAGCGCCTGGTTGAGGTCCGCCCACAAATCCTCGACGTCCTCGATCCCCGCCGACAGCCTCAGCAGATCGGGCGGGCAGGGCGAGGCGGCGCCTTCGTAAGAAGCGCGGTGCTCGATCAGCGACTCGACGCCGCCGAGCGAGGTGGCGCGCTTCCAAAGCTTCACCCGCGCCGCGGCGGCGATCGCCGCGTCCCTGCCGCCGTCGACGCGGATCGACAGCATGCCGCCGAAGCCGCCTTGCATCTGCCGGCGCGCAAGCTCGTGGCCGGGATGCGAGGGCAGGCCTGGATAGAGCGTCTCGACCACCGCCGGGTGCGCCGCGAGCCGCTCGGCGAGCGCCGCCGCGTTGGCCGCGGAGGCGCGCACGCGTAATTCCAGCGTGCGCATGCCGCGCATCAGCAGGAACGCCTCGAACGGGCCGAGGATCATGCCGACGCTGCGTCGCGCCGCCGCCGCGCGCGCGCTCAACTCGTCATCGCGCGCGAACGCGAGCGCGCCGGCGATGACGTCGCTGTGGCCGTTGAGGTACTTGGTCGCCGCATGCATGACGACGTCGGCGCCGAGCGCGAGCGGCCGGGTGAAGACCGGCGTGGCCGAGGTCGAATCGACGGCGAGCAAAGCGCCCGCCGCATGGGCGATCTCGGCGGCGCCGGCGATGTCGGAGACCGTCCACAGCGGATTGCTCGGCGTCTCGAGCCAGACCAGCCGCGTCGCGCCGGCTTTCACCGCCTGCGCCAGCGCGCCGAGGTCTTCCGGGTCGCAGAAGACGACGTCGAGCCCGTGCGCGGGCGCTTCGCTGGCCAGCCAATTGCGCAGCGCCCAGTACATGCGCCGCGGCGCGACCACTCGCGCGCCCGCGCCGAGGCTGAAAAGACACGCGATCGCCGCCGACATGCCGGAGCCGAACAGCAGAGCCGAGCGCGCGCCCTCCAGCGCGGCGATCACCGCTTCGGCTTCGCGCACCGTCTCATTGTCCGGCCGGCCGTAGATGAAGCCGCTCCAGTCGGCGTAGGCGGGGTCGCGCACGAAGGTGGTGGCGACGTGCAGCGGGGGCACGACGGCGCGGGTCGTCTCGTCGATCTTGCCCAGCGCCTGAGCGGCCAGCGTGCGCGGCGCCCAGCGGGGCGGTTCGTCGGTCATAGCGCGAGCCCTCGCAGCAGTTTCGGCGCGCCGGCGGTCGCGCCCGCCGCTTCCGCCATCAGCAGGCGCTTCAGCGGCTCCGAGCGGTCGACGACGCGCAGGCCGAAGTCGCGCGCAAACCGCAGCGGCGGGCAATCGTTGGCGAACAAGCGGTTCAGCGCCTCCATGCCGAGGCCGGAGGCGGCGACGTCGAACCGCCGCCAGCGCTCATAAGTTCCGAGACTCTCGGCGTCGCCGGGATCGAGGCCGAGCCGCATGCGATCGACGACGACCTCGGCGAGCGCGGCGACGTCGCGTAGCCCTAAGTTGATCCCCTGGCCGGCGATCGGGTGAACGACATGGGCGGCGTCGGCGACCAGCGCCAGCCGCTCGCCGACGAAGCGGCGCGCGAAGCTGAAGCGGAAGGGAAACGCCGCGACGCGCGAGGCGAGGCGAAGCGCCCCGAGCTTGAGGGTGAAGCGCGGCTCGAGCTCGCGCAGGAAATCCTCGGCGTCGAGGCTTATCAGCGCCGCCGCGTCGGCGGGCCGCTCGTTCCAGACGATGCTGGAGAAGCGCCCGCGCAGCGGCAGGACGGCGAAAGGGCCGGCGGGCAGGAAATGCTGTTCGGCGCGGCCCTGGTGGTCGCGTTCGTGGGCGATGGTGGCGACGAGGCCGATCTCACCCGAATCCCAGCCGACGCTGATGATCTCGGCGAGCGCGCGCAGCTTCGAGCGCGCCCCATCGGCGGCCACCACCAGCCGAGCGGTCAGCGCCTCGCCGCCGGCGAGCGCGACGCGGGCGAAGTCGCGACCCGGCGCGAAGCCGACCGCCGCGTCGGCGACCGTTTCGACGCCGAGCGCGGCCGCCGCCTCGCGCAGCGCCGCGGCGAGGTCGTCGTTGAACGCCATATGCGCGAGCGGCTTGTCCTCGTCCGCCGCGAAGGAAAGCTGCTCGATCCGCGCCGCGTCGCCGACCCGGCCGTCGTAGATCGCCATCGACAGGACCGGCTGCGCTTGCGGCGCGAGCCTCTCCCACGCGCCGACCCGCTTGAGCAAACGGCGCGGCCCTTCGGCGAGCGCGACCGTGCGCAGACGGCCGTCGCTTTTCGCGGGCTGCGGGTCGACGACCGCGATCGCGGCGCCGCGCCCCAGCGCCTGCTTCGCCGCCGCGGCGAACGACAGGCCGGCCGGCCCCGCGCCGGCGACGACGATGTCGAAGCGGCGCGCGGAGGATGTGGTCGAATTCGGCATGCGGGCATTGTGGGGCGGCGGACGGCGGGGCGCAAGCGGCGCTCGGCGGCGCCCGCTCAGCCGGCCCCGTCGGCCGTCTTCGCCCGGTCGGCGCGCTTGCGGTCGAGCGGGTCGAGCAGCGCCTTGCGCAACCGGATCGATTTCGGCGTCACCTCGACCAGCTCGTCGTCGGCGATATAGGCGAGCGCCTTCTCCAGCGTCATCTGGATCGGCGGCGTCAGCCGCACCGCCTCGTCCTTGGAATGGGTGCGGATGTTGGTGAGCTTCTTGCCCTTCATCACGTTGACTTCGAGGTCGTTGTCGCGCGTGTGCTGGCCGACGATCATGCCCTGGTAGACCTTCCAGCCCGGCTCGATCATCATCGGCCCGCGGTCCTCGAGGTTCCACATCGCGTAGGCGACCGCTTCGCCCTTGTCGTTGGAGATCAGCACGCCGTTGCGCCGCCCGGCGATGTCGCCGC
>CAZKHF010000192.1:0-6026 GCA_964552445.1 uncultured Bradyrhizobium sp.
CCGGCGCCGGCGTCAGCGTCGAGCTGGTCAACCGGCTGCTCAAGCAGCACCGCCAAATGGCCGACATGATGAAGGCGATGGGCGCCTCGGCGGGCAAGCGCGGCCCAATGGGCAAGCTCGGCGCGATGCTCGGCATGGGCGGCGGCATGCCGGCGCCGACCGCCGAGCAGCTCGAAGCGATGCAGAAGCAGCTCGGCGTCGCCGGCGCGCCGTCCGCGGGCGGCATTCCCGCCGCGCCGCCGCCCGGCGCCTTCAACCTGCCGCCGCAGTTTCCCGGCCTGCCGGGCCTCGGCGCGCCCAAGCTGCCCGGCCTTGGCGGCGGCTCTCCGTTCGGCAAGAAGAAATGATCCCGACGCTCGAAACCGAGCGGCTGTCGCTGCGCGGCTGGCGCGACGACGATTTCGACGCCTTCGCCGGCGTCTACGCCGATGAGAAGCGCGCCCGCCACATCGGCGGCGTCTGCTCGCGCGAGGACGCCTGGCGGCGGATGGCGGCGATCGTTGGCCACTGGGAGATGCGCGGCTACGGTTTCTGGGCGCTCGAGAGCAAGGCCAACGGCCGCTTCGTCGGCTGGACGGGCTTGTGGAACCCGGAGGGGCATCCGCAGCCGGAGCTCGGCTGGGCGCTCGTCGCCGGCGCCGAGGGCCGCGGCTTCGCCGGCGAAGCGGCGGCGCGGGCGCGCGCCTACGCCTATGTCGGCCTCGGCTGGGCGACCCTGGTCAGCCTGATCGACCTTTGCAACCACGCTTCGATTCGCGTCGCCGAGAGGCTCGGCGCGCGTCTCGAATCCACCATCCCCTATCGCGGCGACGCGTGCGGGATCTTTCGCCATCCGCCGGCGAGCGTCTTCCGCCTCGTCGGCCCAACCTCCGCTGAGATCGCAGCGGCCGAGAAAGGATAGCCATGTCCCTGAAAATCCGTCTCTCCCGCGCCGGCGGGAAGAAGCGCCCGTTCTACCGCATCGTCGTCGCCGACGCGCGCATGCCGCGCGACGGCCGCTTCGTCGAGCGCATCGGCGCCTTCGATCCCCTGAAGGCCAAGGACGACGCGACGCGGCTGACGCTCGACGTCGAGAAGGCGAAGGCTTGGCTCGCCAAGGGCGCGCAGCCGACCGACCGCGTGCTGCGCCTGCTCGACAGCCTGGGCGTCGCCAAGCGCGAGGCGCGCAACAATCCGGTCAAGGCCCAGCCGAAGAAGAAGGCGCAGGAGCGCGCCGCCGCGGCCGCCGCCGCCGCCGAGAAGGCCGCCGCCGCCGCTCCCGCCGAAAGCTGACCTACAAGCCGCCGTGGCGAGCCCCGACCGCCTCGTCCTGCTCGGCGTCTTCGGCGCCGCGCATGGCGTGCGCGGCGAGGTCCGCGTCAAGTCCTACGCCGCCGACCCCAAGGCGATCGGCGCCTATGGGCCGCTCACCGACGCGACAGGCGCGCGCGTCTTCGCCTTCGAGGCGCTGCGGCCGGTGAAGGACGACATGCTGATCGCCCGGGTGAAGGGCGTGGCGACGTGCGAGGCCGCTGAAGCGCTCGTCGGCGTCGAGATTTTCGCCCGCCGCCAGCAATTGCCGCCGCCGGGCGAGGACGAGTTCTACTGCGACGATCTCGTCGGCCTCGCCGCCGTCGGGCGCGACGGCGCGCCGCTCGGGCGCGTGGCGGCGGTCGAAAACTACGGCGCCGGCGACATCCTCGAGATCGCGCCGGAAGGCGGCGGCGAGACGATGCTCCTGCCCTTCAGCCGCGCGGTCGCGGTGGAGATCGACTTCGAACGCGGGCGGATCGTCATCGAGCCGCCGCGCGAGATCGACGGCGAGGAAAGCTGCTAGCGGTCAAAATCTGACACTTGGTTCCCACGCGATTGAACCGGAATCGACCCAATTCGGGCCTTCCGCCAGTCGCGCCCATACAACTGGATTGGCCGTTTCGAGACGGCCCGCTTCCGGCGAGCATACCCAGACGAGCTGCCGCTGAACTGCAGCCATGTCGGAGCGTCTTCGTTCTGCAGCGGCAGGAAGTCATGAGGGGGGAGGCTGGCGGTCGGCGCCAAGGGCTATGGCTTTCTGTCTGCGGACGGCTTCAAGGCGTCCGGCCAGGGCGCGCTCGATATTCTCGTATGCGGCGCTACCGAGCGCGAGCCTGAGCGGAGGTCGCTCCTCGTCAGCGGCGGCGATCATGGCCGCGACGGTGCGCTCCGCATCGCCCTTGATCGGGAAGGCCCCGGTCGTAACGACGTGGCGCGCTTCTCCGGCAGGCGTGGCGTCATAGGCCGCAATCGGAACCGCGAAATCGAGATTGGCGCCGAAGTTCGTACCGGTTGGCCCAGGTTCGACGATCACGCAATCGATGCCGAAAGGCGCGACTTCCTGCGCCATCGTCTCAATGAAACCTTCGATGCCCCACTTGGTGGCATGGTACAGGCCGAAGCCGGGATAGGTCACCTGCCCGCCCTCCGAGGAAACCTGAACAATGCGGCCTCCGCCTTGACGGCGAAGGTGCGGTAGGCACGCGCGCACAAACTGGATCGAGGCGGTCAGGTTCGTGGCGATCTGTCGCTCGACCTGCGTATCGCTGACTTCCTCGACCGCGCCGAATAGCCCGTAAGCGGCGTTGCTGACCAGGACGTCGATACGCCCAAAGGCCGCAAATGCCGCATCAACCTCGCGGCGCATCCTATTCGTGTCAGTGAGATCGACGACAATGACGCGCAACCGGTCGCCATAGGTTGCGCTGAGTGTGTCGAGCGCGTCGGTGCGGCGCACGGTCGCCGCAACCCTGTCCCCCCTGGCGAGCAGGCTTTCCGCCATGACGCGCCCGAGCCCCGAAGAGGCCCCCGTGATGAACCAAGTTTTCATGCAATATCTCCTTTGCCGCACCCTCATTTGGGCAGGGAGATTGTTGAGATTAGACTGGCGGGGTTGGATGGCTTGGTGAAAGATTGACACCAATGACGAAGCCTTCGCTCGCCGATCTGAACTCCTTTGTCGCTGTGGCGCGGCACCGAAGTTTCCGTGCCGCCGCCGACGCGATGGGAGTGTCTCGTTCGTCGCTCAGTCACGCCCTGCGCGGACTGGAGCAGCAGCTCGGGGTCCGGCTGCTCCATCGAACCACTCGCAGCGTCGCGCCAACCGAGGCAGGGCGACAACTCCTGCAACGACTGGGGCCGACGCTGCGTGAACTGGATGACATGCTGGCGGCCGTCGGCGGCGGCGCGGACGACCCGGTTGGCCAGCTCAGGATCAACGCCAACGAATCGGCCGCGCGCTGGCTGCTCCGCCACGTCGTTCCCGGTTTCCTGCGGCGTCATCCGCGTGTGACGCTCGACCTCGTTTCGGAAGGGCGCTTAGTCGATATCGTGGCGGAGGGGTTCGATGCGGGCGTGCGGCTGCGCGAGGCGGTTCCCCAGGACATGGTGATCGTGCCCTTCGGCGGCGACGTGCGCTTTCTGGCTGTGGCGGCCCCAGCTTATCTGGCCGAACACGGCATACCGATGACGCCCGATGACCTCCATAGGCACCGTTGCGTTCGCCTACGCCTGCCGAGCGGTAAACCCTATCGCTGGGAGTTCGAGCGTAACGCCGAGGAGATGGCCGTAGACGCGCCGGGCGCGCTGACGCTCGATCATAACGGACTGATGGTCGAGGCGGCGGAAGACGGGCTCGGGATCGCGTTCGTGCCCGAGCCCTTCGCACGTCGGGCTCTTAAGGATGGCCGGCTGGTCGCATTGCTCCAGGAATGGTCTCCAGCAATCCCGGGTCTATGTCTCTACTATCCCGGCCATCGGCACGTCCCTCCGCCGCTACGCGCCTTCATTGCCGAATTACGCTCTACGGAGCGCCGCCAGGAAATGGCCAAGGGCCGCTTCCAATGTGCGCCACCCGAATGAAGGGCAGATGATTTCATCGTGGAAATGGCTTGCATGGGCGCAACCCGGCCGATCCTGCGCGCGCCAGGCTATGGCTGCCCTCCCGCCGCAGCGGCCTTACGAGTGGGGCGCCAAGCGTTTGATTTTGGCCATTAGCGAGGGCCGCCGCCGCTCACGGCTTCTTCGGTTTGCCCGCCGGCGCCGTCGGCTCGACGCTCAAGCTGCCGCCGGGCTGCATCTCCAGGCAGGTCCACAGCTCGACGTAGCTGAGGGAGAACGAGCCGTCCTCCGAGCAGGAGCTGCGCGCCTCGGCCGAATACCTCGGCCAAGCCTGCTTGAGCTTGTCGCGCGAATCCTTTTCGTCGCGCAGGCAGCTGTCGTAAGCGGCCGTCTGGTCTTCCGGCAGCGCGGCGTTGCGCGCGCTGCGGCACACGCTTTCGATATCGAATGTCGGCACGCCGCCGGCGAGCGCGACAAGCAAAACCAACGGCGTCATCGACCGTCCCCTCCCGCAAAAGCCCCGAGCCTCGCGGCGAGGCTGATTCGAACCTACGCTCCGGAACCTCTCCGAAGCAAGTTCTCGGCGCCGCCGCCATTGACGTTTCAACGGAAATTCAGGAAACACAGCCCGTCGCCGCGCAACTCCGCCGCCTCGCCGAGGGAGCGAAGCGCTGACAGGGCGCCGCCGCCGCGCCGGGCGGCCGCGCGCGAGGAAAGACCGCGATGTTCGCTTGCGCCGTCCTGACGCTGTTTCCCGAGATGTTTCCTGGGCCCCTCGGCCTGTCGCTCGCCGGCGACGCGCTGGCGCGGGGTCTTTGGTCGCTCGAGGCGCGCGACATTCGCGAGCACGGGCTCGGCCGCCATCGCGCCGTCGACGACACCCCGGCGGGCGGCGGGCCCGGCATGGTGATGCGCGCCGACGTGCTGGCGGCGAGCCTCGACGCGGCGCTTCAGCCCGACGACCAGCGCCCGCGCCTGATCATGAGCCCGCGTGGGGCGCCGTTCACGCAGCGGCGCGCGCGCGAATGGGCGGCGGGGCCGGGGCTCGTCATCGTCTGCCCGCGCTTCGAGGGCTACGACGAGCGCGTCGTCGCCGGCCGCTCCCTGATCGAGGCGTCGGTCGGCGACTACGTGCTGTCGGGCGGCGAGATCGCCGCCCTGGCGATCCTCGACGCCTGCGTGCGCCTCATCCCCGGCGTGATGGGCAAGCTCGAATCGGGATTGAGCGAGAGCTTCGAAGAAGGCCTGCTCGAATACCCGCAGTACACCCGCCCGCGCGAATGGGAAGGGCGCGCCATTCCCGAGACGCTCTTGTCCGGCGACCACCAGGCGGTCGACCGATGGCGGCGGGAGGAGGCCGAGCGAATCACGCGGGAAAGGCGGCCGAACCTGGCGCGCGACGCCTAGGCCTTGCGTCGAGCGCCGGCGAACGCGCGCGCTTCTAGCGCGTCGGCACCGGCTGTTCGCCGCGGTAGTCGTAGAAGCCGCGCTGGGTCTTGCGGCCGAGCCAGCCGGCCTCGACGTATTTCACCAACAGCGGGCAAGGCCGGTACTTGGAGTCGGCGAGGCCGTCGTGCAGCACCTGCATGATCGACAGGCAGGTGTCGAGGCCGATGAAGTCGGCGAGCTGCAGCGGCCCCATCGGGTGGTTGGCGCCGAGCCGCATCGCCGTGTCGATCGCTTCGACCGTGCCGACGCCTTCGTAGAGGGTGTAGATCGCCTCGTTAATCATCGGCATCAGGATGCGGTTGACGATGAAGGCGGGGAAATCCTCCGACATGATCGCCGTCTTGCCGAGCTGGGCGGCGAACGCCTTGGCCGCCTCATAGGTGTCGTCGCTGGTGGCGATGCCGCGGATCAGCTCGACCAGCTGCATGCGCGGCGCCGGGTTCATGAAATGCAGGCCGATGAAGCGCTCGGGGTTGGCGGTGACCGCGGCGAGGCGGGTGATCGAGATCGACGAGGTGTTGGTGGCGACCACGCCCTCCGGCTTCGCCACGCCGCGCAGGTCGGCGAGGATCTTGCGCTTGACCTCCTCGTTTTCGGAGGCGGCCTCGATGATCAGGTCGCAGTCGGCGAGCTGATCGTAGGACTCGACGACGCGGATGCGGTCGAGCGTCGCCTGCCTGCCGGCCTCGTCGAGCTGCCCCCTGGCGACCAGGCGCGACAAGTGG
>CAZKHF010000193.1:0-6001 GCA_964552445.1 uncultured Bradyrhizobium sp.
GCGGAGAGGTCGAGCGTGTCGACGACGAGCCCCTGCTCGGCGAGCCAGACGCCGTTGCGCCCTTCGCCGTCGCCGGGGACAAGCGCGCGCATGCCAGGACTCAGCCGCGCGCGCTGCGCCCTGAGAAAGGCGTTGGCGGTCTCGCCGTAGGCGAAGCTTTCGCCCCCGTAGCGCTCGTCCCACATCGCCGCGTGGGCGGCGTCGATCTCGCTCATCGCCGATGGTCCTCGAATCCCGGGCGGCGATGATGGCGCCGATCGCGTTCGCGGCAAGGCCTTGCGTCGCTTGAACGAAGGCCGCGCCGCGACGATTCGCCGCGCGCCGCTCGGCTCGACCGCTCGGGCGGCGCGGCGTCATCAAGAGCGCGGAAAGCCGGCGCGAACGCAAGGAGGCCGAACCGATGAAGATCGCCGATCGCGCCGCAGCGGCCGCCGCGCGCGGCTTTCTCGTCGCGCTTGCGGGCGCCTTGGCCGGCGCCGGCTGCGTCTCGACCGCCGACCAGCCCTTCCCGCTCGACGGCGGCGAAGCGGCGGCGGTCAAGCTCGGCGACTACCACTGCAAAATGTTCGATTCGCGCGGCGTCGCTTCGACCGCGGCCGCTCGGCTCGACCGCTCGGGCGGGCTCGGCAAGGCGCAATACGCCTTCCGGTCGGCCGACGGCCCGGAGATCTCGCCGATCGCGCTGCGCAAGGTCGCGCCCGGCGTCTATCTCGCCGCCGCCGCGCATTCCGACGGCGCGGGCGAGGACGTGCTGCTCGTCCGCCTCGCCGCGGGCGGCGCGGCGTTCACGATTCTGGCGATCGACGACGCGGCGACGGAGCAGGCCGAGGCGCTGGCGGCCAAGCGCGGCGCGACCTTCAAGCGCTCGCCGCTCGGCGACGAGATGGACGGTCCGGTCGAGGCGCAACGGGCGTTCCTCAGCGACCTCGCCGCCAAGCCGACGCTGTGGCGGACGACGGCGGAGTGTCGCGCGGGCGCGTCGCGTCGCGCGCGCTAGCTTTGCGGAGCCCGGGCCAGAATGCTGTCCGAAGAGCGGTTTGACGCCACCCTCAACCTGATCCACGAAGCGGCGCTCGACGTCGCGTTATGGAAGGACGTTCTCAGAAATCTCGCGCAATTGACCGATTGCGTCGCCGGCGGCCTGACCCTCGAAGACCCGCATGATCGAAAGGGTCATCCGTTGACTTACTTCGGCTTCGACGAGATCCACGTCAACAAGACGTTCGACTATTATCTGCCGATGAATCCGCTGTTCGGCATAGCGGACCGAATGGTTCCCGGCTTCGTGGTCGCCAACGGCGACGTGATCGCGCCGGAGGATTTTCGCCGCACCGAGTTCTACAACGGGTGGGCGCGGCCGCAGAAGCTCGGCAGCCCGCTGACGCTGGTGCTGCATCGTTCCGAAACCTGCTATTGTCCGCTGACGCTGGTGCGTCCGGACGGCGCCGGCGAAGCCGCCGCCAAGGACCGGGCTCTGCTGCGACGGCTGGCGCCCTCGTTGATGCGCGCGCTCGACATCTCGCTGCGGCTTGAAGGGTTGAGGAGCCAAGGCGCATCGCTGGAGGCGGCCTTCGCTCGTATGGCGATGGCGGTCTTTCTCGTCGACGGCCAAGGCCGTGTCGCCTACGCGAACCCGGCGGCCGAGGCGCTGCTGCGGGACGGCGCGACGCTCTATTGCCGGAACGGCGCGCTCGCCTGCCGCGACCGGGCGGGGAGCCGGCGGCTGAGCGGCGCGATCGAAGATTCCCTGCGTCACGACCGGGCCGCCGAATCGATCGAGATCGCCGTCGCGACGGAAGGCGCCGAGCCCCTGGTCGTCGCCGTCGTTCCGATCGCGAACGGAAACCCCTTCGCGCCGCTGTTGGCGGCGACGCCGCGTTGCGCCGTGTTCGTCAACGATCGCCGCGCGGCGGAGCGCGAAGGCGCGCGCCGCTTCGCGCTACGCTACAAGCTCACCCGGTCGGAGACCCGCCTATTGGGCGCCATCCTCGGCGGCGGCGGCCTCGCGCAGGCGGCCGAAGAGATGAACGTCAAGCTCTCCACCGCCCACACTCACCTCAAGCGCGTCTTCGCCAAGACCGAGACGAACCGGCAGGGAGAACTGATCCATCTCGCGCTGACGTCTTTCCTTCCGCTGCGGACGGAGCGCGAGCGCGACCCCTAGCCGGGGCGCGACGGTCGCCGATTTGGGGTCGGTCAGTTGGGGTGCTCGTCGCGATAGACGATCGCCTTGCGCACTTCCTGGATGGCTTCGTCGATCAGACGCGTCGCCTCGCCGGCGTGGCCGCCGTGGTTGTGATCCTGGTCGGCGATCAGAATCTCGTGCTTGGCCGATTCGAGATACTGCAGCGCCGCCTGGGTGTGCGGCTGCTCCACCGCGCTGGCGGGGCCGACGCCGACGGCGAGCGCGGCGGCGAAAGCGCCGGCGAAAAGGTGCTGGTGCAAGAGCGTTCTCCAAGGCTTGCGGTTGCGGATCGTGGAAGCGCCGCGGCCTTTACGCCACGGCGCCCCGGAGGTCAGGTCGTCCCGCGAATGAGGACGACCGTCAGCCTAGGCTCGGCGCGCGGCGGCCCGCGTCCCCCGAACAGGGGAGATCTCCGCGCCGGCGCGCCGCGCGCACATTCCGCTTGCGGAACACAACGCGAACAGATAGGCGTTGTTCGGCATTTGTTTACGCTCGACCGCGATTCTCTTCTGCGCCGACGCGCGACCGAATCGCGACCGGGAATGGGAGCCTGTCATGCTGACGAGAAAGCAAAGCGAGCTGCTGCGCTACATTCACGAGCGTCTGCAGGCCGAGGGCGTCCCGCCTTCCTTCGACGAGATGAAGGACGCGATGCAACTGCGATCGAAATCGGGCATCCATCGGCTCATCATGGCGCTGGAGGAGCGCGGCTTCATCCGCCGCCTCGCCAACCGCGCCCGCGCCATCGAAGTGCTGCGGCTGCCGGAGTCGGCGACGGTCGGCGCGCCGCGCGGACGCAGTTTTTCGCCCAGCGTCATTCCCGGCAATCTCGGCAGGGCGAGGCCGCGCGCGGAGACGGAAGGCGAGGCGCGCGGGCCGATGATTCCGGTGATGGGCCGCATCGCCGCCGGAACGCCGATCGAGGCGATCCAGAATCGCATCGACACCATCGCCATGCCGCCCGGATTCCTCGGGCCTGGGGAGTATTTCGCCCTCGAAGTGCGCGGCGACTCGATGATCGAGGCGGGCATCATCGAGAACGACACCGTCGTCGTCCGCAAGCAGGACACCGCCGAGACCGGCGATATCGTCGTCGCGCTGATCGACGACCAGGAGGCAACGCTGAAGCGCCTGCGCCGCCGCGGCGCCTCGATCGCCTTGGAGGCCGCCAACCCCGCCTACGAGACGCGCATCTTTGGCCCCGACCGGGTGCGCATTCAAGGCAAGATGGTCAGCTTGCTGCGCCGCTACTGAGCCCGCGCGGGCGCAATAGAGGCCGGCCGGAAGCAGCATCGAGGAGGCCACTCCTAGCTGCTTGCCGGCCGGCCAACCCCACGGACCCGGGAGATGCGGCGGACCCGAGCACCCCGCGGGGTATTTCGCAAGCGATAGATTGCCCGGCGAAAATGACGGTACGCCGACGCCCGGGGATTGCAATCGTTCCAATAGCTCGGTCGGTGAGAACCGTTTGTTTACCTAAATGCGAAGGGTTAAGACGGCGAACGACCGCCGCCCCGCCCCGCCGCCCCTTGTGGACGTGGGCGGCCAGCGCCTTGCGATCGGCGCGTTCGCGCGCCAAAGTGGCTTTTGGCGCAATCGGGGTGATTCGTGGCGGGCGTCGAGGGTTGGAAGGACGAGTCGCGCGTCGAGCGTTCGGACGACGAGCCGACGTTCACCGTCGACGTCGACGGCTTCGAAGGGCCGCTCGATCTGCTGCTCGAACTGGCGCGCCGCCAGAAAGTCGATCTGGCGCGCATTTCCGTGCTCGCGCTCGCCGAACAATATCTCGCCTTCGTCGAGGCGGCGCGCGCGCTGCGCCTCGAGCTGGCGGCCGATTATCTGGTCATGGCCGCCTGGCTCGCCTATCTCAAGTCACGCCTGTTGCTGCCGGAGCCCACCCGCGCCGATAACGGCGAGGCGGCGGAAATGGCCGACGCGCTGGCGCAGCGGCTACGCCAGCTCGAGCGCATCCGCGTCGCTGGCGAGGCGTTGTTCAACCGCCCCCGGCTCGGCCGCGACTTCTTCGCCCGGGGCGCGCCGGAGGCGATCGCCCTCTCGACCGCGGTCGTCTACGAGGCGAGCCTGTACGATCTCTTGTCCGCCTACGCGCGCCGTCGGCAGAAGCGCGCCCGCTCCCGCGTGCGGCTCGCCGCCCGCGTGGTGTGGTCGCTCGCCGAGGCGCGCGACGCGCTGACCCGGCTGGTGGGCGAGGCGGCGGATTGGACGAGCCTGGATTCGTGGTTGATCGCCTACGGCGTCGCGCCGAAAATGCGGCGCACCGCGCGCGCCTCGTGTTTCTCCGCGTCGTTGGAGATGGTGCGCGAGGGTCGGATCGAGCTCAGGCAGGAGCGCGCTTTCGCTCCGCTGTGGATGCGCGCCGTCTCGCGCGAGGCCCCAGCGCTGCTCGGCGAGTGAACGAGGACGAGACGACATCATGGGAACCGTCGCGCAATTGTTCGAACCCGCCGCACCGCCCAGCCCGTCCGCCGAGGACCTGCGCGTCGCCGAAGCGCTGGCGTTCGCCGCCGCCGAGCCAGTCGACGAGGCGACGATCGCCGCGCGGCTGTCCGAGGGCGCGGACGTCGCCGCGGTGATGGCGGAGCTGCAGCGCCAGTACACGGGCCGCGGCGTCAATCTGGTGCGCGTCGCCGGGCGCTGGGCGTTCCGCACCGCGGCCGATCTTTCCTGGCTGCTCGCGCGCGAGCAGCAGGAGAAGCGCAAGTTGTCGCGCGCCGCGCTGGAGACGCTGGCGATCGTGGCCTACCACCAGCCGGTGACGCGCGCCGACATCGAGGACATCCGCGGCGTCGTCGTCTCCAAGGGCGCGCTCGACGTGCTGATGGAGGCGGGCTGGGTGCGCATGCGCGGTCGGCGCAAAGCGCCCGGCCGGCCGATCACCTATGGCACCACCCAGGAGTTTCTCGTCCATTTCGGGCTCGACGCGATCAGCGATCTGCCCGGCCTCGACGAGCTCGAGGGCGCGGGCCTGTTCGACGGCAAGCTGCCGGTCGGGTTCGAGGTTCCTCAACCCGACGACGATACGGCGTTGCGTCCCGACGAAGAGCCGCTCGGCGAGCCGACGCCGCTCGAGCACGCTTGGCGGCCGGTGGAAGAAAACGACGAATCCTAAGCGCGCCCGGCGCGGCCACGAAAGCGCCGGAAATCGCGACGACAACCTTCGCGGGGGCGAACCGCGGCGCCGCTTCGGCGCCCGGGCGGGAGAACGTCGGATGAAGCGTACCGTTCCGCTGGCGATTCTCGCCATGGCGGCGACGATCGGCGGCGCGAGCGCGCAAACGGCGGCGCCGCTCGCCTCCCACCGCGCCGCCTACGAGATCACCCTCGCCGACACCGCCTCCGCGCAAACGCTCAATTCGCAGACGCCGGTCGGCGCCTCCGGCCTCATCGCCTATGAGTTCACCGGCTCGGCCTGCCAGGGCTACGCCTCGAACTTCCGTCAAGTGACGGAACTCCAGCGCAGCGAGGGCGAGCCGCTGTCGTCCGACGTGCGCGCGCTGACCTACGAGGACGCCGACGCCAACAGCATGCGGTTCCAGGTCGACTCGCAGACTGCAGGCGACGCGGGTCCGCAGATCGTCGGCACGGCGAAGCGCGCCGCCGGCGGCGAGGTCGCGGTCGCCCTGACCAAGCCGGCGCCGCAGTCGGTCGATCTCGGCAAGGACATCCTCTTCCCCACCGAGCACATCGAACGCATCATCGCCCAAGCGAAGCAGGGCGGCGGAACATTGCAGGCGCGCGTGTTCGACGGCTCCGACACCGGCAAGAAGGTGTTCGTCACCATGACGGTGATCGGCA
>CAZKHF010000194.1:0-5924 GCA_964552445.1 uncultured Bradyrhizobium sp.
GGTTCGACAGACCGGTCAGGATGTCGGTCGTCGCCATTTCCCTGACCTTTTCCTCCGCGCGGCGGCGAGCGGTGATGTCCTCGTGCGTCGAAACCCATCCGCCGTCGGCGAGCTTCTTCTTCCGCTGCAAGATCAGACGTCCGTCCGGCAATTCGTTGATCGTGGCGACGCTGCCGTCGGCTTCCGTGCGACGTTCCCCCGACACGTCGCCGAACTGGGCGTGGCGGCGACGGGGGAAAATCCCTTCGGCGCTCGCGGCGCCCGGCTGGGTGATTTCGGCGGGAAGGCCGTAGATTTCCGCATAACGCAGGTTGCAGGTGACCAACTTCATGTCTGCGTCAAACAGGGCGACGCCCTGCACGATGTTGTCCATCGCGCTATTAAACCGCTTATAGTGGATCGCCATCTGCGCCTGCACGGCGGCGCTCTTCCTCGCCTCCGACAGTTGATCGACGCTGACGGCCAACTTGACGCTGCCGATGGCGATGAGCGCCGCCACCGCAACGGTCCTGAGCGCGATCCACTCCAGCTGGCGGAGCCATCCGGCGCGCCAGTCGCTGGTCGCGACGGTGGCGACGACCGCGAGCGGGAAATGGGGCAGGTTCGCGACCGCGAACAGTCGATGCTTTCCGTCAATCGAGCTCACGCCCTGCGCGACGCCGTCATGGCGGCGCGAAACGTATTGGGCGCAAAGCCCGTCGGCGGCGACATCCCTGTCGAACATCAAGTCCACCGCAGGAACGCGGTCGACGATGGCGCCGTCGGCGCGGATCAGCGCGATCGATCCGTGCTTGCCGATGACAAACGGGGCGATCAGGTCGTCGATCGCCGACGGCGCCAGAGTGGCGGCGACGATGCCGAAATAGTCGCCCGCGCCAGACGAAATGCGTTTGGAAAGCCCGATTCCTCGCGCCCCGGTGACGTTCTCAGGCGGGTTCGATATGTAGACGTCGGTCGCAGCGCTGCGGCGCAAATTGTCCACAAAGGCCTCGGGCATGCGTGGGATGACCGTGACTCCGTCGTTCGGCCGGCTAGCGGAGTCGGCCACGACTCCGCCGTCGGCTCCAAGAACGGTGATGCGGTCAATCAGCGGCTCCTGCGCGACTTGATCTTGCAAGGCGCTTTGGAACGGTTTTCCGCGGGCGATGGAGTCCAGATCGCCGGCGGTCTTCGCGTCTTGCAGACGCTCCAGAATCTTGGAAACCGAGTAGGAGACCGATTGAAGGGAGTGATCGAGCTCCCTGGCGAGCAGGTATGAAACATGCGTCGCCGCGCGCGTGTTTTCGTCAACCGCCAGATTGTGGAGGTAGATGGCCATTCCGGCGCTGACGGCTGACGCCAATGCGATCAGGATGCTTGCGCCGATAAAGACGGGGGCTTGCCGACGAGCAAGGCGCGAAAGGGCGGACGGAAGACCGAGAAGAGCGCTCACGTAGAGACTCACCGCCGAATAGGAGGGCCGACCGCGCAGTGAAATACAACAACTAACTGTGATTATATAACATCCGCCAGATTCTGTCTTTCTACCGCGGCGGCTTTTCCGAGAGCTACGGCGGCGTCGGCGATCGGCGCAGTTCTCCACCGGCGGCGCGATCAGCGTGCAAGCGCTCGACGAAGCGGCCAACGTCGCGCGCCGCAAGCTCGCCATGGATTGGCGCGAGACGCGCGAATTCCTCGCCCTGCTGCGCGGCCTCTTGACCGTCGCGCCGCTGACGCTGGAGACGCAAGCGCTCGGCCTCGACCTCGCCGAGCGCTACGCGCTCTCCGCCTGGGACGCGACGATCGCCGCCGCGACGACGCTCTGCGGCTCGACGCGGCTGTGGTCGCAGGACATGCAGGACGGGATGCGGATCGGGCGCAAGCTGAGGGTGGCGAACGTGTTCCAGTGAGCCGCGCGCTCACGCTTGCGGGGTTAAGAAAGACGGGAGCGCCGGCGGGCGTCGGTTTGCGCCGCCGGCGCCGTCCCCTCTCCCCGCGTTCCGCGGGGAGAGGTAAGGTGAGGGGCGCGGGAGATTGGCCCGCAACGTCGGAGCCTCGCGCATGCGCGGACTTCGCATCCTGGAGACTCGCCGCGCCCGCGAACTGCGCCGCCTTTCTCCTGCGGCGGAGCGGATTCTCTGGTCGCGCCTTCGAAACCGCAGCTTGCAGGGCGCGAAGTTCGCGCGCTCGGAGCCCATCGGCCCCTACTTCGCCGACTTCGTCTGCCGCGCCGCGAAGCTCGTCGTCGAGATCGACGGCGCGACCCATTCGACCGACGAAGAGATCGCGCGCGACCGGCGCCGGACCGCATTCCTGCAGGCCGAGGGCTATCGCGTCCTGCGCTTCGTCAACGCGCAGGTTTACGAGAATGTCGCCGCGGTCATCGACGAGATCGCGGGCGCCTTAGCGGAGTCCGCGCCGTGACGGGGCCTCGACGCGCTTCTTGCGAAGCAGGCGGTCAATCTTCCGGCCCCTCACCTTACCTCTCCCCGCGAAACGCGCGGGGAGAGGGGGCGGAGACGGCGGCTCGAACCTTCGCCGCCTGGCCCTCGTAGGACCTTCGTCGGCGCGAGCCGCCGCCTGGGACCCCTCTCCCCGCTCTTGGCGGGGAGAGGCAAGGTGAGGGGCGCGGGGGATTGGCCGCTGCGAGAACGATCAGGTTTTCAGAAGCTTGAGAATCACCTCTTTCAGAAAAACAGAATTCGTGCTAGTCTGCCCTAATGAACCGCCACCTCTCCCGCCCGCGCCGCCGATCGCCTCAAGGCGTCAAATTTCGCGTCCCCGCGCCCTATAAATCATTGATATTGCTAAATTGTATGTCAAGCGGGGCCCCGACATCGGTTGACAAAACTTGACGAGACTTGACGAGACTTGACGTTCCCAGGCGGAAATTTGACGGACCGTGACGGCGAGCGTTGACTTCGCCCGCCTTCCTATTCTCCCCGCTCCTTCTCCCGCTCCCGCCTCAGCTTCGCCCACCACTCCAGCCGCTTCTTGACCTCGCGCTCGAAGCCGCGCTCGACCGGCTCGTAGAGCTTCTGGCGGCCAAGCGCCTCGGGCCAGTAGTTCTGGCCGCTGAAGGCGTCGGGCTGATCGTGGTCGTAGGCGTAGTCGGCGCCGTAGCCTTCGCGGCGCATCAGCGCGGTCGGCGCGTTGAGGATGGTCTTCGGCGGGACGAGCGAGCCCGCCGATTTGGCGAGCGCGGTGGCGGCGGAGAAGGCTGTATAGACCGCGTTCGACTTCGGCGCGGTCGCCATGTAGACGACGGCCTCGGCGATCGCCAGCTCGCCCTCGGGGCTGCCGAGGAAGTCGTAGGCGTCCTTGGCGGCGTTGGCGACCGCCAGCGCCTGCGGATCGGCCATGCCGATGTCCTCGCTCGCCATGCGCACGACGCGGCGGGCGAGGAACAGCGGGTCCTCGCCGGCGTCGAGCATGCGCGCGAGATAATAGAGCGCCGCGTCGGGGTCGGAGCCGCGCACGCTCTTGTGCAGCGCCGAGATCAGGTTGTAGTGGCCCTCCTGCGCCTTGTCGTAGATCGGCGCGCGCCGCTGCACCACCGCGACCAGGCCGGCCGGATCAAAGCTCTCGCCGTCGCGCGCGGCGCGCCACACTTCCTCGGCGAGCGTCAGCGCGGCGCGGCCGTCGCCGTCGCTCATCTGGATCAGCGCCGCGCGCGCGTCCGCGCCGAGCGGCAGCGGCCGCCCCTCCGCGGCTTCGGCGCGCGCGATCAGCTTCTCCAGCGCCGCGGCGTCGAGCGGCCGGAACACCAGCACGCGCGCGCGAGAGAGCAGCGCCGCGTTGAGCTCGAACGACGGATTCTCGGTGGTCGCGCCGATCACGGTGATCGACCCGTCCTCCATCACCGGCAAGAACGAATCCTGCTGGGCGCGGTTGAAGCGGTGGATCTCGTCGACAAACAACAGCGTCGCGCCGCCGTGGCCGCGCCGCGCCCGCGCGGCGTCGAAGATCTTTTTCAATTCGGCGACGCCGCTGTGGATCGCCGACACCTGGACGAACTCGGCCTTCGCCTGACGGCCGATCAGCCGCGCCACCGTGGTCTTGCCAGAGCCGGGGGGGCCCCAGAAGATCATCGAGCCGAGCGTCGGCGCGGCCAGCATGCGCGTCAGCGCGCCCTCCGGGCCGGTCAGATGCTCCTGACCCGCAACCTCGTCGAGGCTTTGCGGACGCAGCCGCTCCGGCAACGGCGCCGGCGGCGCCAAGCCGCTCAACAGATCGGGCGAGCCGCTCATGCCCCAGTCTCTCGCGCGCCGGCCGGTAAGTCCAGCAGCGGGCCGTCGACGCGCCTCGGCGCCGCCCGCTGGAAGCGCGGCCGTGAACCTCGCCGTCGGCCTCTTGGAAGCAACACTTCCGATCGTCAGGGCCTGTCACGGACGGCGCTTCGCGCAGCCGCGCAGCGCCGATGGCGACTGATCCGCGCGAACCGGCCGCGCAAAGCGCTGATCGAAGGTCCCCTCACCAAGTCCCGACGTTGGGCGCCGACGCCCATGGCTCGGCGGGCGCCAGCGCCGCGCCCTTCTGGAGCAGCTCGATCGAGATTCCCTCGGGGCTGCGGACGAAGGCCATGCGGCCGTCGCGCGGCGGCCGGTTGATCGCCACGCCGAGCTTGGCCAGCCGCTCGCAGGTGGCGTAGATGTCGTCGACCGCATAGGCGAGGTGGCCGAAATTGCGCCCGCCGGCATAGGTTTCGGGGTCCCAGTTGTGGGTGAGCTCAAGCAGCGGCGCCTGGGTTTTGCGCGCCGTCTCGACGTCCCCCGGCGCGGCGAGGTAGATCAGGGTGAAGCGCCCCTTCTCGTTGCGGGTCCGCCGCGTCTCGATCAGGCCGAGCTTGCCGACATAGAAGTCGAGCGCGGCCTCGAGGTCGCTGACACGCACCATCGTATGCAGGTATTCCATCGTCGTTGCTCCTTAACCGAACCCGTTTGCCTCCGCCCCGTGGGGAGGATATGCGAAGCGCCGCCGCGCCAGGGCGAGGATGTCCCGGATGAACCCAATCGGCAAGAACGACGCCGCCGCCGCGCTGAAGCGCCGCGTCGCGCTCGCCTCGGTGGCGGCGAGCGTCGGGCTGACGCTCGCCAAGTTCGCCGCCGGGCTGGCGGCGGGCTCGCTGGCGCTGCTGTCCGAATCCGCGCACAACGCCCTCGACATCGGCGCCAGCGCGGTCACCTATTTCGCCGTGCGCGCGGCCGACAAGCCGGCCGACGACGAGCATCCGTTCGGCCACGCCAAGTTCGAGGCGGTGGCGGCGCTGGGGCAGACCGGCTTCCTGCTCGCCCTTTCGGTGGCGGTGGCGTTCGCGGCGGCGCGCCGCCTCGGCGAGCCGGCCGAGGTCGACGCCAACGTCTACGCCTTCGCCGCCATCGCGCTGTCGCTGGTCGTCGACGTCGTGCGCTGGCGCACGCTCGCCCGCGTCGCGCGCCAGACCCACAGCGACGCCCTCGCCGCCGACGCGCTGCATTTCTCCAGCGATCTTCTCGCCTCCGTGCTGGTCCTGGTCGGCCTGGCGGCGACGCGCGCCGGCTGGCTCTACGGCGACGCGCTCGCCGCCATCGGCGTCGCCGTGTTCGTCGGCGTCGCCGGCTTCCGCCTCGGCCGGCGCACCATCGACGCGCTGGTCGACGCCGCGCCGAAAGGCCTCGCCGAGAAGCTCGCCGCCACGGTCGAGCGCGCGCCCGGCGTCGCCGGCGTCGACTTCGTCCGCGTCCGCCGCAGCGGCCCTCAGGTGGTCGGCGAGCTGGGGCTGTTCGTTTCGCGCACCGTGCCGTTGGAGCGCGCCGCGGCGATCAAGGCCGAGGTCGCCGAGACGATCGCAGGCCGCTGGCCGGACGTCGCGGTGACGCTCATCGCCACGCCGTTGGCGCTCGACGACGAAACGGTGCTGGAGCAGGTGCAATTGATCGCCGCGCGCCGCCGGCTGTTCGTCCATC
>CAZKHF010000195.1:0-5904 GCA_964552445.1 uncultured Bradyrhizobium sp.
CGAGGATGGTCGCCGACTCGTTGAAGGTGAAGCTTTCCGGGCTGATGAAGCCCTGCCGCACGGCGAAGAAGGAGCCGGCGAGGCCGCCGAAGAAGGCGCCGAGCGCGAAGGCGGTGAGCTTGGTGTTGGTGGTGTTGACCCCCAGCGAGCGGCAGGCGATCTCGTCCTCGCGCAGCGCCTCCCAGGCTCGGCCGATCGGCAGGCGGCGCAGCCGCATCGAGACCAGGTTGGTGATCAGCGCCAGGCAGAGGATGAGGTAGTAGAGGAACATCCTGCCGTGCAGCGGCGAATAGGCGAAGTGGAAAAAGGCGTCGAAGCCGTCCGGCCCGCTGGCGAAGCGCAGGCCGAAGAAGGTGATCTTGGGGATCGAGGCGATGCCGGCGCCGCCGCCGGTGAACGGCACCCAGTTGACCAGCACCGAACGGATGATCTCGCCGAAGGCGAGGGTGACGATGGCGAGATAGTCGCCGCGCAGGCGCAGCACGGGAAAGCCGAGCATGACGCCCCACAGCGCGGCGAGCATGCCGGCGAGCGGCAGGCAGATCCAGAACGACCAGCCGAAATGCGTCGCCAGCAGCGCGTAGGAATAGGCGCCGACGGCGTAGAACGCGACATAGCCGAGGTCGAGCAGGCCGGCGAGGCCGACCACGATGTTGAGGCCCCAGCCCAGCATCACGTAGATCAGAATCTGGATGCCGTAGCTGTCGACCCACTTCAGCGACCCGCCGGAGCCCAGCAGGGTCATCAGGACGAAGGGATAGAGGAAGAGCGCCGCGAGCCCGATGCCCGGCAGGTACTTCGCGCTCGCTTGACGAACCGCCGCAGCGAACCCGGACTCCGGCCGCGCCTCGCGTTTAGCGGCGGCGTTCGACACCGCCAGCCGGCCGAAGAACGCCAGAAAGGCGAAGATCGCCACCGCCCAGGGGCGCGGGATCGCGTGCAGGACGTTGTTGATGTCGGCGTTGGCGTGGAAGAGGATGATCGGCACGCATAGCAGGACCGTCACCGCCGCCGTCGCCGCAGCCTCTTTCAGGCGGACGCTGAGGGCGGCGCTGTCGGCGACATGCGCTATCGGTTGGGTGATGGCCGTCATCGTCACACCTTCTCGATTTCAGGCCGCCCGAGAATGCCCGACGGCATGAAGATGAGGGTGATCGCGAGGATCGAGAAAGCGGCGACGTCCTTGTAGTCGGAGGAGACGTAGGCGGACCAGAACACCTCGATCAGCCCGATCGTCAGCCCGCCGAGCACCGCGCCGGGCAGCGAGCCGATGCCGCCGAGCACCGCCGCGGTGAACGCCTTCACGCCGGGCAGGAACCCGTCGGCGAAGTTCACCACGCCGTAGTACATCATGTAGAGCGCGCCCGCGACCGCGGCGAGCGCGGCGCCGATGACGAAGACGATCGACACCGTCCGGTCGACGTCGATGCCCATCAGCGAGGCCATGCGACGATCCTGCTCGACCGCGCGCGCGGCGCGGCCGAGCGGCGTGTTCTGGATGACCCACCAGAATCCGCCGAGCAGCAACGCCGTCACCACGACGATGACGATCTGGCGATACTGCAGCGAAATGTCGTGGCCGGCGCCGCCGAGGTGGATGATGTTGGTGAACATCGGCGGCACCGGCTTGTTGCGCGGACCCTGGGCGACCTGGACGAAGTTGGACAGGAAGGTCGACATGCCGATGGCCGAGATCAGCGGCGCCAGACGGAAGGAGCCGCGCAAGGGCCGGTAGGCGATGCGCTCGATCGCCCAGTTCCACGCTCCGGTGATCGTCATGCCGACGATCAGCACGATGAGGAACGCCACCGGGAGGGAGGTGAGGCCGAAGATCTGCGTCAGGATGAGGAAGGTCAGCAGGGCGACGAAGGCCGACAGCATGAACAAGTCACCGTGAGCGAAATTGATCATGCCGATGATGCCGTACACCATCGTATAGCCGATTGCGATCAGCCCATAGACCGACCCGAGCGTCAGCCCGTTGATGAGCTGTTGTACGAAATTATCCATGCGTCGACGCGCCTTTCAAACCGTCGCCACCATGCAGGATCCGCGCCAACGACCGTCGGCCGGCCTACGTCGTCGCTCCGCGCTCGCGGTCCTCCCGCGGCCGCGATCGCGACCGAAATTCGCGTCCCCGGCGTCCCGCGCTCGCGGCCCGCGTCAGCGTTGCCAATGCTCGAATTCCCCGTCTCCGTCAACTTGCGGCGGGTCGCCTCGCCGGGGGCGAGCCGCCGTCCCGTTCCTCCCCGGCGGGGCGGCTTGCGTTTCCCGTCGCCACCGCGCGCCCCATCGTCGCCGGCGCCGCCGAGGCGCTCGCGCGCGATTCTTCGCCGGCGAAGGGCAGGCGGCAATATCCAATCAAAAGGCGCGCCGCAACAGCGAAGAAACGCAAGAATATGCGAAAATTGTCAAGAGGCGCAGCGTCGCGCCAAGCGCCGCGCGGGGTCGCCGCGCCGTCTTCCCGCGACATTCCGCCGCGCCCGGCGCGCCGCGAAAAATTCAATCCTGTCAAGAGTAACCGACGCCGCCCGACGGCAAGGCCGGGGGTCGGAAGACGGCGCCGTCGCACGACGCCCAAGGAATAGGCGCCTCGATTTTGAGCAGCGCCGTTTCGCGCCCGTCACGCGGCTTTGGCGCCCTCGTCTCGCCATTGAAACGCCGCGACGATGCGCTCAAGATCGGGCCGGCCGCGGCCTGACGGCCGCACGTCGCGCGCCGCAGCGGGGGCCGCCGCGCTGGGCGGCGCGCGGTAGGGCGTGGAGGAGGGGAGCGATGAAACGAGCTTGGATGTCGCGCGCCGCGGCTTTCGCCGCGCTGACGCTCGCCGGCGGCGCCGCCGCGGCCGATTGCTACGACGTGTTCGGCTGCTCGAACCGCGACCGCTTTCGCTTCGGCGATCTGATGAGCGGCCCGAACTGCGAGTTTCTCTATGTGATGCGCAACCGCATCTACGCCGAGCGCGGCTACTGCTTCCAGACCGCGCGCGGGATCGCCACCTTCGGCAACCAGGGCTGCGTCAGCGCCAACGCCAACGCGCTGGGCCTGAGCGCGATCGAGCTCGCCAACGCGGCGACGATCCTGCAAGCCGAACACGCGAAGGGCTGTCCGCTATAGGCGCGGCGACGAACGAAGGACGAAAGAGCAAACGATGCTGACGAGCGAAGAGGACGTTCTGGCGGCCGCGGCCGAGTGGCGGCGGGCCGGGCGCGGCGTGGCGATCGCCACGGTGATCGAGACCTGGGGCTCGGCGCCGCGGCCGGTCGGCGCCCATCTGGCGATCGACGACAACGGCGACTTTCTCGGCTCGGTCTCCGGCGGCTGCGTCGAAGGCGCGGTGGTCGGCGAGGCGCTGGAGACGATCGCCGACGGCCAGCCGAAGACGCTGGAGTTCGGCGTCGCCGACGAGACCGCGTGGCGCGTCGGCCTCTCCTGCGGCGGCCACATCAAGGTCTACGTCGAGCGGGTCGAGTGATGCGGCTCGCCCTGCTCGAAGCGATGAACGCGGCGCGGCGCGACCGGCGCGCCGGCGCCATGGTGACGCGGCTCGACGGCGGCGAGCAACGATTCGTCCTCGCCGATGAGGCCGCCGCCGATCCCCTCGGCGAGGCGATCGCCGCTGCGCTCAGCGCCGGCAAGAGCGGCGTTGTCAAGCGCGACGGCGCCGACTACTTCCTCACCGTGGTCGCGCCGGCGACGCGCCTCGCGGTGGTCGGCGCGACCCACATCGCCCAGGCCGTCGCGCCGATCGCCCGCGTGCTCGGGTTCGCCGCCACCGTCGTCGATCCTCGCGCCGCCTTCGCCACGCCGGAGCGCTTTCCCGACGCCGTCGTGTTCGCCCTGTGGCCGCAGGAGGTCTTCGCCGCCCGGCCGCTCGATCGTCACACCGCGGTGTGCCTGCTGACCCACGACCCTAAGATCGACGATCCCGCGCTCATCCTCGCGCTTCGCTCCGACTGCTTCTACATCGGCGCGCTCGGCTCGAAGAAGACGCACGCGGCGCGGCTCGCGCGGATGCGCGCGGCGGGCTTCGACGAAGCGGCGCTGGCGCGCATTCACGCGCCGATCGGCCTCGACATCGGCGCGGCGAGCCCGGCCGAGATCGGGCTGGCGATCGTCGGCGAGATGGTCGCGGCGCTGCGCGGCAAGCCGTCGTTCCGCGCCGCGGCGGAGAAGACGGCGCCGGCGCCGGTCGCGTCGCGCGGCGGCGATGGCTGAGGTCGGCGCGATCGTGCTCGCCGCCGGCCGCTCGTCGCGCTATCGCGCCGCGGGAGGGCCGGAGGCCTCGAAGCTGATCGCTTCGCTCGGCGGCAAAGCGCTCGCGCGCCGCGCCGTCGAGGCTGCGCTTCGTTCGGCCGCGCGGCCCGTCGTCGTCGTCACCGGCCATGCGCGCGCCGAGGTCGAAGCGGCGCTCGCCGGCTTGCCGGTGGTCTTCGCGCGCAACGACGATTTCGCCGCGGGCTTCGCCTCGTCCCTGCGCGTCGGCCTGGCGGCGCTGCCGAGCGGCGTCGCCGGCGCGCTGGTTCTGCTCGCCGACATGCCGGGCGTCGAGGCTTCTCTCATCGACCGCCTGATCGTCGCCTTCGCCGCCGAGCCGGCGGCGCTCGCCGTCGTCCCCATGCGCGGCGGCCGGCGCGGCAATCCGGCGCTGCTCGCGCGCGCGCTGTTTCCGGCGCTCGCGCGCCTCGAAGGCGACACGGGCGCGCGCCGCCTGCTCGATCAACTCGACCGCGATTCGATCGTCGCGGTGGAGGTCGAGGACGAGGGCGCGACATTCGACGTCGACACGCCCGCCGATCTCGCGCTGGCGCGGAACTTGCTCTCCTGAACTCGGCCGGCCAAGCTTGGTTTGCTTGCGCGGCGCGTTTGCTCCCAACCCCTGTCGCGGCGAGGGGGGAGCGACGAAGCCATCCGGCGGCCGAAAGAGCTTGAGGCCTGAGAAACCTCGATTGCATCGCCTCGCTCGCAAGGACGGAGAACGGGCCTCCGAACGAATGCGAGCTGCTTTTTGGAAAAGGAGGGTCGCGCCATGGCGTCACGCGTCTCGCAGGACTTCATCCGCCAGTTGCAGGGCTTCAGCCTGACCACGGCCGAGATCCTCTACCGCCTTCCCGACCACGCGTCGCTGTTGCAGACCTACGTCTGGCAGGACTACGACCTCGCGCCGGAGTTTCCAGCGTTGAAGAAGTTCCTGCGCTTCTGGCGCGAGACGCTCGACGGGCCGCTGCACTCGGTGCGCGTCGCCCACGTCCGCCTCGTCGGCCCGGCCGAAATCCGGGCCCTGCGCGCCGAGATGACGCTGAACTGAGGCCCTCGCGGACGCTCCTCAGATCAGCCGCAGGCCCTTGAGCGAAGCGTGGCCGTGGCGGCCGACGATGATGTGGTCGTGCACCGTGACGCCGAGCGGCGCCGCCACCGCGATGATGTCGAGCGTCATCTTGACGTCCTGGGTCGAGGGCGTCGGGTCGCCGGAGGGATGGTTGTGGACGAGGATGATCGCGCTGGCCGCGAGCTCGAGCGCGCGCCGCACCACCTCGCGCGGATAGACCGGCGTCTCGTCGACCGTGCCGGCGCCTTGCGACTCGTCGGCGATGAGGCCGTTGCGCTTGTCGAGGAAGAGGACGCGGAACTCCTCGCGGTCGTCGAAGGCCATCGCGGTGCGGCAATAGTCGACCACCTCGCTCCACGAGCCGATCGGCAGGCGCTTGCGCGCCACCCCCTTGGCGAAGCGGCGGGCGCTCGCCTCGACGATCTTGAACTCGGCGATCGCGCCGGCGGTCATGCCTTCGACTTCGGCGAGCCGCGGCGGCGGCGCGGCGATCGCCTCGGCGAAGGAGCCGAAACGCTCGATCAGCGCCTTGGCGAGCGGCTTGACGTCGCGGCGCGGAATGGCGCGGAACAGCA
>CAZKHF010000196.1:0-5865 GCA_964552445.1 uncultured Bradyrhizobium sp.
CGTCGGGCGCCATCAAGTTTTCACGCACCCCGGGCGGCCTCGCCTTCGACTGCTTTCATTCGACCTGCGTCTTCTGCGGCACCTGCGCGTTCTATTGCCCGACCGGCGCCATCCGCCAGACCGCCGATTGGAGCCTCGCCCATCTCGAAGGCGAGACGTTCTCCGTCGCTGAGCACGGCCTGATCCCGGCGATCGTCTGCGTCGAATGCGGCGGCAAGGGGCTCGACACCGCTCCCAACGTCGCCAAGGTCCGCCCGCCGCTGTCCGACGAAGAGCGCGCGCAACTGCGCGCGCGCTGCCCGAAGTGCCGCAACAAGTTTCTCAAGAACCGGGGGAAGGCGTCATGACCGGCCTGCCGCAGGACATTCAGGCCCAGCTCGGGGCCGCCGCTCCCGGCGGGATCGACTATTCGGCGACGACCTCGCCGCACGGCGCCGTCACGGCGTGGTGCGGCCTGGGAAACAGCGAGGACATCCTCGCCGTCGGCAAGGCGCTGCTCAAGCTCGGCGCGCGTTTGGCGATGGTGTCGGCGCTGCAGCCTGCGGCGCCCGAAGAGGCGGAGGAGGAGGAAGAGGAGGCGCCGGCCGAAGGCGAAGAGGCGGCGGCCAAGCCGGAGAAGGCGCCGCCGATGACGTTCGGCGGCACGCCGATCGACGGCAAGTCGTACGAGATCGACTACCACTTCGTGCTCGGCGGGGACTTTCTGACGGTGGTCGCCTATGTCGCGTCGGGCGGGGCGATCCCCTCGCTCACCCCCTATTTCCGCTCCGCCAACTGGCCGGAGCGCGAGATCATGGAGAACTACTCGCTCGTCGTGCGCGACCATCCCGATCCGCGCCGCCTGTTCCTCGATCCTTCGATCGACGCCAGCGCGCTCGAGCGGCTGATCCCGTACTCGACGCTGGTCAACGCCGCCAGCACCAAGGCGCTGTGGGACCAGGTGCTGGCCGCGAAGGGAGGCGCGTCATGAGCGCGAGCGCAGGCAAGACCTTCACCATTCCCGTCGGGCCGCTGCACGTCGCGCTCGAGGAGCCGATGTATTTCCACATCGGCGTCGAAGGCGAGACCGTGCGCGAGGTCGATATCCGCGCCGGCCACGTCCATCGCGGCGTCGAGTATTTGACAACCAAGCGCTCGATCTATCAGGACGTCGTCCTCACCGAGCGCATCTGCGCGTTGTGCTCCAACAGCCACCCCGAGACCTTCGTGATGGCGTGCGAGCAGATCGCCGGCCTCGAGATCCCCGAACGCGCCGCCTACCTGCGGGTGATCGCCGCCGAGATCAAGCGTATCGCCTCGCACCTGTTCAACCTCGGCATCCTCGCGCATCTGACCGGCTACGACGCCCTGTTCATGCACGCCATGCAGGTGCGCGAGATCATGCAGGACGTGAAGGAGACGCTGTTCGGCAACCGCATGGACATCGCGGCGATGTGCATCGGCGGGGTGCGCTACGACCTCGACGACGAGATGAGAGCCTACCTCGTCGCCGCGCTCGACAAGCTGGCGCCGGAGGTCGACGCGCTCGCTCAGACCTATCGCCGCAACCGCACGATCCTGCGCCGCTCCAAGGGCGTCGGCGCGCTGACGAAGGAGCAGGCGATCGCCTGCGCCGTCGTCGGGCCGGTCGCGCGCGCGAGCGGGCTCGAATACGACGTGCGGATCGCCGCGCCCTACGCCGCCTACGACCGGCTGCGCGTGACCGCGCCAACGCTTGTCGACGGCGACGTTTGGTCGCGGGCGATGATCCGCATGACCGAAATCGGCGTCTCGATCCAGCTCTTGCGCGATTGCCTGCGCGACCTGCCGGACGGCCCGACGCGCCTGCCCGGGCGGCCCGACATCCCCGCCGGGCGCGCGATGGGCAAGTGCGAAGCGCCGCGCGGCGAGCTGATCTATTTCCTCAAGACCAACGGCGCCGACGAGCCCGAGCGGGTGAAGTGGCGCGTGCCGAGCTTTCCCAACTGGGACGCTCTGCCGTTCATGCTGCGCGGCGCCAAGATCGCCGACATCGCCATCATCGTCAACAGCATCGATCCCTGCGTTTCCTGCACGGAACGCTGAGACGCGCGCCTCGCTGGGCGCGGCGCAACATAGATAGAAAGAGGAGTTGAAAGCATGGCCTACAAGATTCTCGCCGACGTCTGCACCGCGTGCGGCGCCTGCGAAGGCGAATGTCCGAACAAGGCGATCTCGCACAAGGGCAAGCTGTTTAAGATCGACGCGAAGAAATGCAAGGAATGCGAGGGCAGCTTTCCCACCTCGCAGTGCCTCGAGGTCTGCCAGGCGGGCGCCGTCGTCAAGCTCGAAGCGGCCTGAGCGAGCGGCCCGGCGGCGACGGTCGCGTTCGTCGCGCCGTCGCCAAGCGGAGGAGACAGGTCATGGACGTTTACGAGGAGCTCGTCCGCGAGCGCGAGGCCGGGCGCAGCTCGGCCCTCGCGATCATCGTCAACGCGGTCGGTTCGATCCCTTCCTACGCCACGGCGAAGATGCTGGTGCGTGAGGACGGGAGCATCGTCGGCACCATCGGCGGCGGCGCCGCGGAGGCGGCGGTGATCGCCGAAGCGAAGGAGGTTCTCTCCTCCGGCAAGCCGAAGCTGGTGACGTACGATCTGCACCAGAATCCGCGGATGGACATCGGCATGGTGTGCGGCGGCAGCCTCAATGTCTTCATCGAGGCGATCCATCCCGCGCCCGTCGCCTATCTGTTCGGCGCGGGCCATGTCGGCGCCTTGGTGGCCAAGGCGGCGCGGCTGGCGCGTTTCGACGTCGAGGTGATCGACGATCGGCCCGAGTTCGCCAATCGGGAGCGTTTCCCCGACGCGCGGGCGATCCACGCCGGCGACGTCGAGACGGCTTACGCGACGCTGAAGCCCAACGCGCGCGCGCTCATCTTCATCGCCACCCGCGGCCACGCCTCCGACGCGCGCGCGCTGCGTTGGGCGGTGGAGACCCCGGCCGCCTACATCGGCATGATCGGCTCGCGGCGGAAGGTTCAGTTCATCTACAACCAGCTGAAGCTCGATGGGATGAACGACCAGCAGTTCGCGCGGATCCATGCGCCGGTCGGACTGAACATCGGCGCCACGACGCCGGAAGAAATCGCCATCGCGGTCGTCGCCGAGATGGTGGCGACGATGCGCGGCGTCGACGCCGCGCGTCCGCTGATGAGCACCATGCGCGACGCGGCCGCCGCGATCGGTCGGCGAACCGCGCAAACCAAGACGGAAACCCCCAATGCCGCTGGCGAAGCCGAAACGCTCGCCGTCGCGGCGTCGAACTTTTAGGGAGAGGCAAGATGAAGCGAACCCTTCTGAACGTGAACGGCGTCGACCGCTGGGTCGTTGCCGAAAAGACCACCTCGTTGGCGAAGGTCCTGCGCGAGCAGATGCTGCTCACCGGCTGCAAGATCTGTTGCGAGGACGGCCAGTGCGGCGCCTGCACGGTGATCATCGACGGCAAGCCCGACCGCTGCTGCACCACGCCGCTGGAGAAAGTGCCGCCGGGGGCGAAGATCGTCACCATCGAAGGCCTCGGAACGGCCAACAGCCTGCATCCGTTGCAGATCGCCTGGATGGCCCACGGCAGCGCGCAATGCGGCGTCTGCACGCCGGGCTTCATCATGTCGGCGAAAGTGCTGCTCGACCGCAATCCGTCGCCGACTCGCGAGCAGGTGCGCGGCTGGTTCAACCGCAACCGCAATCTCTGCCGCTGCACCGGCTACAAGCCGCTGATCGACGCGGTGATGGACGCCGCGGCGATCCTGCGCGGCGAGAAGACAGCCGCCGACATCCTGCCGAAGCCCAAGGAGAACGGCTCGATTCTCGGCACGCGCTACCAACGGCCGTCGGCGCTCGCTAAGGTCACCGGAACCTGGGACTTTGGCGCCGACGTCGCTCTGCGCATGCCCGACGACACGCTGCGCCTCGCGCTGGTGCAGGCCAAGGTCTCGCATGCGCTGATCAAGGGCATCGACGTGAGCGAGGCCGAGAAGGCGCCGGGCGTCGCCAAGGTCATGACCTGGAAGGACGTCAAGGGCAAGAACGCCATCACCGGGCTCATCACCTTCCCGACCAACAAGGGCGACGGCTGGGACCGGCCGATCCTGTGCAAGGAGAAGGTGTTCCAGTTCGGCGACGCGATCGCCATGGTCGCCGCCGACACGGTGGAGCACGCGCGCGCCGCGGCCGATCTGGTCAAGGTCGACCTCGAAGTGCTGCCCGCTTACATGTCGGGCTTCGCGGCGCTTGCGCCGGACGCGATGGAGATCCATCCCGGCGTGCCCAACGCCTACTATGAGCAGGGCGTGGTCAAGGGCGCCGACACCAAGCCGTTGTTCGAGAAGGCGAAGGCGACGGTCGACGTCACCACCTACTGCAGCCGCCAGCCGCATCTGCATCTCGAGCCAGACTGCGGCGAGGCCTACATCGACGACGACGGCGTGCTGACCATCCAATCGAAGAGCATCGGCGTGCATCTCCATCACGCCATGATCTGCCCCGGCATCGGCATCGCGCCCGAGAAGCTCAGGCTGATCCAGAACCCGTCGGGCGGCACCTTCGGCTACAAGTTCTCGCCGACCATGGAGGCGCTGCTCGGCGTCGCCGCGCTGGCCACCGGGCGGCCGGTGTCGCTGGTCTACGATCAGTACCAGAACATCACTTACACCGGCAAGCGCAGCCCGGTGAACATCAACATCCGCCTCGCCTGCGACGCGAACGGCAAGCTCACCGCGATGGAGACCGACTGGTGGCTCGACCACGGTCCGTATTCCGAGTTCGGCGATCTCGTCACCCTGCGTCAGGCGCAGTTCACCGGCGCCGGCTATCACCTCGAGAACATCCGTGGCCACGGTCGGACGGTCGCCACCAACCATGCGTGGGGGTCGGCCTTCCGCGCGTTCGGATCGCCGCAATCGTTCCTCGCGTCGGAGATCGCTATCGACATCTTGGCGGAGAAGATGGGCGAGGACCCGTTCGAGTTCCGTTACAAGAACCTCTACAACGAGACCTCGACCACGCCGACGGGACAGAAGCCGGACGTCATGGTTCTTCGCCAGCTCTTTGACATGCTGCGGCCGAAGTACCAGGAAGCCAAGAAGCGCTGCGCCGAGCTCTCCACGCCGGAGACGAAGCGCGGCGTCGGCGTCGCGCTCGGCGTCTACGGCTGCGGCCTCGACGGGCCCGACAGCTCGGCGGCCAGGGCCGAGATCACGCCGACCGGCGTCACCATCTACAACTCGTGGGAAGACCACGGCCAGGGCGCCGACCTCGGCGCGCTGACCATGGCGCACGAGGTGCTGCGCGCCGCCGGCGTCAAGCCGGAGCAGATCAGGCTGGTGATGAACGACACCAACCTGCCGAACTCCGGCCCGGCCGGCGGCAGCCGCTCCAACGTGTTCACCGGCAACGCCACGCGCGTCGCGGCGGAGATGCTGCTGAACGCGATGCGCAAGCCCGACGGCTCCTACCGCACCTACGCCGAGATGGTCGCCGAGAACATCCCGCTCACCTACGACGGCAAGTGGGTGGCGGCGGCGTGCTCGGCGTGCAGCTCGGAGACCGCGCAGGGCGAGCCGTTCCCGGTCTACATGTACGAAGTCTTCATGCCGGAAGTCGAAGTCGACGTGGAGACCGGCGAAGCCAAGGTGGTCAAGTTCACCACCGCGGTCGACGTCGGCACGATCATCAACCGCGCCATCGTCGACGGCCAGATCTACGGCGGCCTGGCGCAGGGCGTCGGGCTCGCCCTGACCGAGGACTTCGACGATCTGGAGCTGCACACCACGCTGCGCGATTGCGGCATTCCGTATCCGAAGGACATCCCCGACGACATCGAGATCCTCTATCTCGAGACGCCGCGTCC